>JAKPII010000376.1 GCA_029549885.1 Planctomycetota bacterium | reverse complement strand
TCGCCTGTTGACCGAGCAGGCGGGCTTTCCCCCGGAGGATATCATCATTGACGCGAACATCCTGACGGTGGGAACGGGCATCGAGGAGCATAACCGTTACGCCATCAATTTCATCGAGGCAGTCCGCCAAATCAAGCAACTTTGTCCCGGCGTCAAAACATCGGGCGGAGTAAGTAACATATCCTTCAGCTTTCGCTCCAATGAGACCGTCCGGCGGGCAATGCATTCCGCCTTTCTTTATCATGCCATTCGGGCGGGGCTGGATATGGCAATCGTCAACGCGGGGCAACTGGATGTTTATGAGGAAATCGACCCCACGCTCCGCGAATTGGTGGAGGACGTCCTCTTTGACAGACGCCCCGACGCCACCGAACGACTCATCCGCTTTGCCGAGAGTTCCGCCGTATCGAGCCAGGAACAGCAAGAAAAAACGCAGCAACGCTGGCGAGAGGCCCCCGTAACCGAACGCCTCAAACACGCCTTGGTCCATGGCATTGATGAATTTATCGAACAGGATGTGGAAGAGATACGCCATCAATTCCCCAGCGCCTTGGCCATCATTGAAGGGCCTCTCATGGACGGCATGCGGATCGTGGGGGACCTCTTCGGCGAAGGAAAGATGTTTTTACCCCAGGTCGTCAAATCGGCCCGCGTCATGAAAAAGGCCGTCGCCTATCTTCAGCCCTACATGGAGGCCGAAAAGGCGACCTCGGGCCAAAACGGTCGATATCGGGGGACGATCGTCTTGGCGACCGTCAAAGGAGATGTCCATGACATCGGAAAGAACATCGTGGGGATCGTCCTGGCCTGTAACAACTACCGCATCATTGACCTGGGCGTCATGGTGCCCTGCGAGACCATCTTGGATACAGCCGAAAAGGAACGGGCCGACATCATCGGCCTTTCCGGCCTCATTACGCCAAGTTTGGAGGAAATGGTCCACGTGGCCCGGGAAATGAACCGTCGTGGAATGCAGCAGCCCTTGCTCATTGGTGGGGCCACGACAAGCGCCAAGCATACGGCCGTCAAAATCGCCCCCGAATATGACGGCATCACCGTTTATGTACCGGACGCCTCACAGAGTGTTTCGGTGGTGGAACAACTGATGAACCCCGGCCAGCGGCACACCTTTGCCGAGTCCGTCCGCCGTGAGCAGGAAAAATTGGCGGAGGCTTACCATCAACGCAGAACGGTCAATCTTGTCTCTTACGAGGAGGCCGTCAAAAAACGCTTCACTTGCGACTGGCAAACCGTGGATATTCCCCGGCCAAGTTTTCTAGGTAGGCAACCGGTGGATGTCACCGTGGATGTCCTCATCCCCTATATCGACTGGACACCGTTTTTCATCGCCTGGGAACTTCCGGGGACGTATCCCAAGATTTTTGATGATCCGCGATTTGGTCCCCAAGCCCGCGATCTGTTTCGGGATGCCCAGAAAATGCTGGAAACCATCGCCGCCAAGCAATTCCTCAGGCCGCGAGGTGTCTATGGCTTTTGGCCGGCCAATAGCCAGGGAGATGATATCCTGCTGTTTACCGATGAGGCCCGCAGCCATCTCCTCGCGCGGGTTTACACGCTCCGCCAACAGTGGCGACGGCAAGGACAGGAGGTCTTTTTCGCCCTCGCCGATTTCATCGCCCCGTTGGAAAGCGGAAGAATCGACTACCTGGGGGCCTTTGCCGTCACCTCTGGGCACGAAGCGGTGAAACTCGCCCGCCACTATGAGACCCAGCACGACGACTATCGGGCGATCATGGTCAAGGCCCTGGCCGACCGCCTTGCCGAGGCGTTTGCCGAATGGCTGCACGAAAAGGCCCGCCGCGCCTGGGGCTATGGTCAAGACGAACATCTGACTAACGAGGATTTGATCAAGGAGCGTTATCGGGGCATCCGTCCGGCGCCGGGCTACCCTGCCTGTCCGGATCATACGGAGAAGATCACACTCTTTGCACTCCTAGATGCCACAACGATCACCGGAATACGCCTGTCCGAAACCCTTGCCATGGACCCGCCCGCCTCGGTGTGTGGGTGGTATTTTGCCCATCCCCAAGCCCGCTATTTTGCGGTCGATCGGATCACGCGGGATCAAGTGGAGGCCTACGCGGAGAGGAAGAATATGTCCGTCAAAGAAGTCGAACGCTGGTTGGCAACAAACCTGGCATACGACCCCGCGGAAAGCTAAGCGATGATTTGGTCGCCGAGGACGGCGACCCTCCCGACGAATTCCCCACCGCAAACAATGATCCCATCGGGAGGGACGGCGTCCCCGCCGTCCGACTTGATACGTATGGCGTCCCCGCCCCGTGTGCACCGGCGCCGCGGCCAAACGGGGGCAACCACGGGGGGTTGCCCCTACGATCGACGCGCCCATCGAAACCCGTAGGGGCAGGCCCCCGTGCCTGCCCCACGTCCTGTGCATGGCACGGGCATCTTGCCGGTGTTATTGTCCGTCCCGGTGTTGACGGCTTGTCTCAACCGAGGATCCGTCTTGTCCGGTGATTTGGTCATCGGGGACGATGACCTCCCAGCCCCCTCTCCCTCTGGGAGAGGGTTGGGGTGAGGGCAAGCGAACCTCATAATCGATTGAGAAAACCACAGCGATTCGAGCCACCCTCACCCCCGACCCCTCTCCCGCTAAACGGGCGAGGGGAGACAATGGAATAAGCTTCAAGAGGCGGCAAGAAGATTTATTCGTGGCGGGGTCTTGCAACGCCAGGGGCAGGGTGGTATGATGTGGGGCAAAGAGCGATGAAAAACTCGCAAAAAACTGACGATTTTGGGCCGTTTAAAGGCCGTTTGACGCGAGTTTTTTGCAGGTATTTTTGCCGTAAGATTACCATCAGAAAAGACTTACGGTACATACCCTGTAGTTCCGGGCGAATAGGAGCCCATTGAAACCCCGTAGGGGCAGGCCCCTGTGCCTGCCCCAGAACGTGACCAGCGCCCGGGTCCGCGTGAAATCCAAACAATCTGGGCCTGGCCAAACGTAAACCACCGGCGCTGTGACCAAACAGGGCAACCACAGGGGGTTGCCCCTACGGGGGAATAGGTGATTCGGTCGGCGCGGACGGCGATTCTCCCGGTAAATTGCCTCATCTTTGACAATGACCCTCCCGGTGGGATTGGGGTGGGATGCGGCTCTCTCATCCGTTTTCTTCCAAACGGCTCGTCTTGACGACTGCGGGGCGTTACAATCATCGCTGGAATTGGCCGGGAAAGGCGTCCCCACTCTGGCACGCCGGTGACCGCACACCTCACACAAACGGGAGGCATACCATGAGTCATTTCAGTCGCCGCGAGACGCTCAAGCTGCTTGGAACTGTTGGGATGAGTGGGATGATGGCTGCGGGTTCCGCCTGTGCTTTGCCATCGGTGGAGGCCCCCTCCATTCCGCTGACAAGCGATGTCCGCCGCCACATCTTCGATCGCGTTTGGAAAACGCCGCTCATCGACAGTCACGAACACCTTCCCGACGAAGATGACTGCTTGCGGGGTCCCGGAGGAACACCCCAAGACGAATGGACCGTCATTTTGCGGCACTATCTCGATTCGGACTTCCGCGCAGCCGGAATGAGTCGCGAACAATACGCGGCCCTCTTTGAAAAACCAGGCTCACCGCAGGAAAAATGGCAGATTTTGGCCCCATTTTGGCCAGCCGTGAAAAACACCGGCTACGGGCAAGCCGTGCGAATCGCCATGCGGGAAATCTACGGGATCGATGACCTCTCGGAAAAGACGGTGGACAAGGTACGAGAGCAGTATCAGGCCACGCGACGGCCTGGCTTTTATCGCCGCATCCTCTGTGATCTTGCCAAGATCGACTCTTGCCAAGTCAACCTCGGCCCGTATCACGAGTCGAAACAGCCCCTTCTCTTGTTGCAGGATATCAGCATTGTTGGCATGTTCGCAGGACCAGATATCCGGGCCTTTGGCCGCCCTACCGGAATAGAGGTCAAGACCTTGACCGATTGGTACCGCGTCATCGATTGGTGGTTTGACCGCTACGCGAAATACGCCGTGGCCGTCAAGTCCCAAAATGCCTACAGCCGGAATATCGACTACGAGAAAGTTCCGCAAGAACGGGCAGAGCCCTTGTTCGCCAAACGTCTTAACGGAGAATCCCTCAGCGCCGAGGAACAGAAGGCCCTGGAAGACCATTTGTTCTGGTATGCCGTGGGCAAGGCCACGGAGCACCATTTGCCCGTCAAGTTGCACACCGGATATTACGCCGGCGATAACCGGATGCCCCTTTCGCGATTGCGATTGAACGCCGGCTCGGCCTGCGATTTGTGTCGTATGTCGCCGGAGACGACGTTCGTCTTTATGCACATCTGCTATCCCTACTATGAAGAGTTAATCGCCGTGGCAAAGCAATACACCAATGCCTATGTTGATATGTGTTGGAGCTGGATCATCAACCCTGTGGCGGCCAAGGACTTTCTCAAAAAGTTCTTGGTCACGGCGCCCGCTAACAAGATTTTCACATTTGGCGGAGACTATCGCCCGGTGGAGCCTGTCCTCGGCCATGCCTTGATTGCCCGGCAGGGGATCGCCCTGGCGCTTTCTGAGTTGGTCGAAGAAGGCTGGCTCAGTTTGGATGATGCGCTTGAGTTGATTGATCCGATCATGCACGGAAATGCCCGCCGCGTCTTCCAAGTAGAAGAAAAGAAGCAGAACCTTCGCTCGGCCCGGTGGTTTCGGGAAGGATGAGCACCTTGTTTTGACGCTAACAAATTGAGACCTTCAGCCGAGAAAGGAAATCCCCATGCTCCGCCGTGATTTTTGTCGCTTTGCGCTCCTCGCAGGAGGGTGGGCATCACTTCACCAAGTTCCGCGGTTGTCGGCGGCAAACGAAGCCGGTGACGCGGCCTTGCGGCGCTCCGCGGAAGAGGCCTTACGTCGGGCCGTGACGTTTTTCGATCAGGAAGTCTCTATCGAAGGGGGATACGTTTGGGCTTATGCCGAGGATTTGACTCTCCGCGAAGGGGAAGGGAAGGCGACGCCCCAGACGGCCTGGGTCCAACCGCCGGGGACACCCAGTGTGGGCATGGCCCTTTTGCAGGCCTACCATCTGACGAAGGCCCCGCTTTGTCTTCAGGCGGCAACGAGGACCGCCCATGCCCTGGTGAAGGGGCAGCTTGTCTCCGGGGGATGGGATTACCGGATCGAATTTGCCCCGCAGGCCCGTTCTCGCTATCGCTACCGAAAACCACCCACCGGTGGCGAGAAGGCCGCCAATAGCTCGACACTTGATGATGACAACACCCAATCCGCCTTGCGGTTTCTCATGATGTACGATCGGGAAACCGGCATGAAGGATGAGGTGGTGCATGAGGCCGTAACGTACGGCCTGGACGCCTTGTTGGCCGTCCAACGTCCCAATGGAGGCTGGCCGCAACGCTTTGTGGCGCCACCCGACCCAAAGGAGTATCCTGACGTTCCGGCGTCCTATCCCGATGACTGGCCCCGCCAATGGCCTAATCGCCCCTACGGAGATTGCTACACGATCAACGACAATACCCAGGCCGACGCCCTGGCCACGGTCCTTCTTGCTTGGCGGATCTATGGCGATGAGAAGTACCTCGTTTCGGCACGTCGCGCAGGGGAATTCCTGTTGAAGGCCCAAATGCCGGACCCTCAGCCGGCCTGGGCCCAGCAGTATGACGCCCACATGCAACCCTGCTGGGCACGCAAGTTTGAACCACCGGCCATCACTGGCCTAGAGTCTCAGGGGGTGATGCGGGCGTTGATCACACTTTTCCACGAGACTGGGGAGAAACGTTTTTTGGAGCCGATTCCGCGGGCAATAGAATATCTTCGACGATCGCTGTTGCCCGACGGGAGGCTTGCCCGCTTCTATGAGCTAAAGACCAATCAGCCCATCTACTTCACACGCGATTATCGGTTAACAACGAGTGACGCCGACATGCCGACGCATTATGCATTCAAGGTGGGCAACGAACTAGATGCGATCCAACGTGCGTATGAAGAGGCGTTGCGATCGGGACCGCGACCCCGATTAGGCCGGTTGCCCACGGCCCCGAGACTGTCGGCATCCCTTGCGGCTCAAGCCCGCCGGGTGATTGAGCAACTGGACGAACGAGGTCGGTGGGTCGAATCTGGGCGTCTGAAGACTGCACCCGCCGATGCCCGCGTGACACGAATCATCACAACCCGGACGTTCATTCAAAATCTCCGCATTCTGGCGAACTATCTGGCGGCTTCGTCGTAAGGCCGCTCGCCACCGATTTGGCCTCGGTCCCTTGACGCTGAAGTGCCTCCTGGTCTCTGCGGTTAGGTGCAGAACCCACACTCCGACTTGTCAAATCGGCCGGAGGAAAAACCGCGACAGCCGGGCTTTTTGCGCGATGGTTTTGGGTACCTCCCGGAATCTCCTGTGGGGGTAGAGGGGGTGTTTTGCCAAAAAAGCGGTGTTCCGCCCAGGGAGAAATTTCGCTACAATATGCATTTTACCAACCCATAGGGAGGCCTTCCCCTTCGCTCGAAGCCGACAGTCCGTGGACGCCGGCCAGGTCGCTGTAGCGGACAACCGGAAAGCCACGTTGCCCCATCCGGACGATCGGCCCAGGGGAGATTGTCACCCAGTGCCGTTTTTCGGCATCTCGAGTGGGGTTAACGCTAGATCGGGTTGGTTGACACCCCTAAATCGACAAGGTAGATGGACACACAATAATACATTGACCCACCGACCGCGGCCGGCTGATCGGCTGATGATGCGTTTCATCCACCAGTTCATAAACTGATCACGGAGACCGAGAACGTGCCCTACGATGTGGTTGTTTGCGTGAAACAGGTTCCCGATACCGCCAACGTCACCGCGGAGGCGATGAAGGAAGACGGGACTGTCAATCGGGCCGCTCTTCCTGCTATTTTTAATCCGGAAGATTTGAATGCTCTGGAAGTGGCCCTCGAAATTCGGGATCGCTGGGGGGGAACAGTGACGGTCATTAGCATGGGTCCCCCCAAGGCGGCTGAGGTCCTCCGCGATTCCCTCTATCGAGGGGCTGACCGTGCCATTTTGATTACAGACCGCCGGGCGGCGGCCAGTGATACATTGGCGACGAGCTACATCTTGGCTCAGACGATCCGCACAATCGGCCGATATGACATTGTTTTGTGCGGCCGGCAGGCGATCGACGGTGACACGGCGCAGGTGGGACCTCAGATTGCGGAAAAGTTAGGCTTGCCCCAGGTTACCTATCTTGAACAATTGGTGGACATCGTTGACGGTCAGGCGCGGGTCCGCCGGAATGTGGGGCGCGGGTGGGAAATCGTCGATGTTCATCTGCCGGCCCTCTTCACGGTGATCTCCACGGCGAATCAGCCTCGGCCTCCCGCCGCACGCAGGGTCATGCGTTTCAAACGGGCTCGTATTCCCGCCGAAATTGAGGCAGAAGTGCGGGCGAGCTTGGGCAATGCATCCGACGAGGAAGTGCTCGATGCCATCGCCAAACGCACTGAGGAATTGCGGCGGCAAGGGTTACTTCTCGAACAATGGAACCTGGATGACATCCATGCCGACCTCAACCGGTGTGGCCTCCCCGGCTCTCCGACCAAGGTATTCCGCGTCCAGGCCATTGTCTTGACCAAGAAGGGCTATACCGAGATTCCACCGACAGAGGAGGGCATCCGCCGGCTTATCCACGAGTTAGTCGTCGATCGCACTCTTGGGTAATCGTTCGGGCCGGACAAGTCAGCGTCATTGTTCTCTTGAAAAAATGTCGCGGTTAGGTTTCTAAGACGATAGAAGAAGCTAAAGAAGATGATTGCACCAAATCGCCAGGGTGAAGTCTGGGTCTTTGCGGAACAGGAAGACGGTTCCCTACATGACGTGGTCCTGGAACTGTGCGGCAAGGCGCGGCAGTTGGCGGACGAGCTGGGCGTTGCCGTCGGCGCGGTCTTGCCTGGGCATCAGGTCCGCGGGTTGGCAAGTAAATTGATTGCCCATGGCGCGGACCGAGTCTATCTGGTGGAGGATTCCCGACTCGCCCATTTCCAGACAATCCCCTACGCCCGGGTTTTGTGCACGTTGATCGAAAAATATCGGCCTCAGATCGTTCTCTATGGGGCGACACCGTTGGGGCGAGATTTGGCGCCGCGGGTGGCCTCTGCCATGCAGGCGGGAATGACGGCCGATTGTACCGACTTGCAGATCAGCGACGTCGTCGATCCCAAGACGAAGGAATTGCATCCAAAACTCTTGCTGCAAATCCGACCGGCATTTGGGGGAAACATCATCGCCACGATCGTCAATTATGACCGCTGGCCGCAAATGGCCACCGTCCGTGAAGGCGTGATGCCGCTTTTGCCTCCGAATCCCTCACGCAACGGCGAGGTCATTGAGGAGAAAGTCGAAATTGACGAAAGCCTTCTGGCCCTCCGCCTGATCGAACGGCACATCGAACCCCGCAAAGTCAATTTGAAGAGTGCCCGCGTCATCGTGGCCGGTGGTGGTGGCGTGGGAAGTAAGGAAGACTTTCGTTTGATTTACGAATTGGCCGGGGTGATCGGTGGGGCCGTGGGGGCCAGTCGTGCCGCGGTCGATAGCGGCTTTATCGGCAAGGAACACCAGATCGGGCAGACGGGGACGACGGTGCGTCCCGCTTTGTATATTGCAGCCGGGATTTCAGGAGCCGTGCAACACCGCGCAGGCATGGAGGAGTCGGCCAAGATCATCGCGATCAATACCGATCCTAACGCACCGATTTTTTCGATCGCCCATTACGGAATTGTGGGCGATTTGAAAAAGGTCATCCCCATGATGATTAAGGCCCTCCGGGAACGGCCTAAGTGATTTGTCTTCCGAGCACGTCATCGTAGGCAGATGATGGATCGATTGTTGAGCTAATAGGAAAGACACACAGCCACATTGACAGTCGTTTGAAAAGACGGGAGAGGTTTCCGTGGGAAACTACTTTTTGGACAACGACGATATTCAGTTTTTGTTCCGTCATATCGACATGAAGGAACTCGCGAGGCTGCAGGAGGCATATACGGACAACGGCCAAGCCGACTATGCCCCTCTCGATGAGGAGGATGCCGTTGATAATTACTGGCGGGTTCTGGAGATTGTCGGTCAAATTGCGGCCGATATCATCGCCCCGCACGCCGAACAGATTGACCGCGAAGGCAACACCCTGAATGAGGACGGGACGGTCACGCTTCATCCTTTGGTGCGCGAGAACCTGCGGCGGATGGCCCAGGCCGATCTCATGGGCTTTACGCTGCCGCGAAAATACGGCGGTCTCAACTGCCCCAACCTTGTTTACACGATGGCCACCGAGATTGTGAGCCGGGCCGACGCCTCATTCATGAATTTGTTTGGCCTCCAGGGCATTGCCGAGACGATCAATGCCTTTGCCTCCAACGACATCAAGGATGAGGTCCTCCCCCGCTTTGCCCGTGGTGAAGTCACCGGTGCTATGGTCCTGACCGAGCCGGACGCGGGTAGCGATCTCCAGGCCGTTCGGTTGCGGGCATACCAAGACGAGGCCGGTCAATGGCGATTGAATGGTGTCAAGCGATTCATCACCAATGGTTGCGGTGAAATCCTCCTCGTCCTCGCCCGGAGCGAGCCGGATATCATGGACGGGCGCGGGCTGAGCCTTTTCATCACCGAGCGGAGCGAGCGCGTCCGTGTGCGGCATTTGGAAGAGAAATTGGGAATCCATGGTTCGCCCACCTGTGAACTGGTCTTTGACGATACGCCGGCTCGTCTGATTGGCGAGCGGCAACGGGGGTTGATTACCTACGTGATGGCCCTGATGAACGGCGCCCGGGTGGGGATTGCCGCCCAATCCCTGGGAATTGGCGAGGCCGCCTTCCGCCTGGCCCGGGTCTATGCCCATACCCGGCAACAGTTCGGTGGGCCGATCGAACGTCTCCCCGCGGTCGCCGAAATGGTCACGGATATGAAGATCGCCGTCGAGGCTGCCCGCGCGCTGACTTACGAAACAAGCCGCATCTGCGATTTGGAAAACAACAACCTGCGGATCTTGGAAACCGTTCCCGACCTTCCCAAGGATGAGCAGAAAGAACGCAAGCAACTCTCCCGCACGTTGAAGCGAATCAACGGAATGCTCACGCCCATGAGCAAGTATTACGCTTCGGAAATGTGTGTGCGGGTGGCCAACGATGCGATTCAGGTGTTGGGCGGGTCCGGCTACATGAAGGACTATGCGGCGGAACGTTATTTCCGCGACGCCCGCATCACCACCATTTACGAAGGGACCAGCCAGCTCCAAATTGTGGCAGCGGTCCGCGGTGTGGCCTCGGGCTCGTTTGAGAGCTTTGTTGCCGATTTCGAAAACACGACTTACGGCGATCAGGAACTTGACAGTCTAAAGAACGAACTCATTGAGGCCCGCAAGCGAGTTCAGGAGGCCATCCAGTTCGCCAAATCGCAGCCAACAGCCTATCTTGACCTTGCTGGACGTCGCCTGGTGGATAGCGCAATCATTTGCATCGTGGGACACCTTCTGCTCAAGCAAGCCACTGCGTTAGAACGCAAACGGCATGTCGCTAGACGGTTTATTCACTCGCAACTGCCGGAATTGGAGGCGAAGTGCCGCCAGGTCCTCTCTGGCGATATGTCGCCCATGGATGCTTATGAGGTCCTGGCCGGCCCGGTCCCCAGCCTTGCCTGAAACGATTTGCAAGAAACAATGGCATATGTGTGTTTTGCCCGCGGTGTGGCGGTTTTCCTCATGAGGGTTACCACGACCGGGCGCTATCATGGTGCGTTATGACGGGGAAAGGGCTGGTTAAGGGTGAACAACGGGATTACCTGGGTCAGACTTGGGTGACGAGACTTCGGCCAACACGCGGGTAACACGGGCCCAAGTCCCCTCGATGATAAGGATCGAACACACTGATGGGTCTTTTTAGCGGCAAAGTCGGTTTGATCATGGGTGTGGCCAACGATCGCAGCATCGCTTGGTCCATCGCCGAAACCCTGTATCGGGAAGGGGCCGAGTTGGCATACACCCATCTCCCGGGACCATCCAACGAGCGGCGGGTCCGCCGTCTTCTGGAACCCTACAACCCCAAGGTCCTTGTGCCGTGTGATGTTCAGTCGGATGACGACATCCTCAACGTATTTGCGACCTTGGAAGAAAACTACGAACAACTTGATTTCGTGGTGCATGCCATCGCCTTTGCCCCACCCGCCGAGCTTCGTAATCCTTACGTCGAGACCACACGTCAGGGCTGGCATGTGGCGATGGACATTTCGGCCTACAGCTTGGTCGCCGTGACCCGCGCGGCAAGCCGCTTGATGGAAAACGGTGGGGCAATCCTCACAATCAGCTATTTTGGGGCAGAGAAGGTCATGCCCGGATATAACCTGATGGGCGTGTGCAAGGCCGCCCTGGAACATAGCGTCCGCTATTTGGCTTGGGACGTCGGGCCCAAGAGAATTCGGGTGAATGCGATCAGCGCTGGCCCCGTGCGGACGCTCAGTTCCGCAGGAATTGCGGGCTTCGACGAGATGCAGCGCCATGCCGCGGAAAAGAGCCCCCTACGACGTAACGTGGAGCTCCATGAATTGGCCTCGACAGCCGTCTTCCTCTTGAGCGACGCTTCCAGCGGGATCACAGGCGAGATCGTCCACGTCGATTGTGGCTACAACATCGTGGGATTGTGAGGGATTTCGCGGCCCATCCTGGCCCTTCCTTAAAACGTGCCTTTGCCGTGGGCTGGGCAGAGGACAAATGGAGACAACGCCAAACGAACGGCAGTCCAAGAGATGCTGATGTCCCATGCAGGTTTTGCATGTTGCCGGTTTGAGAAAGTTCTACGGCCCGGAGCCTGTCCTCGATGGCGTCTCGTTTGACGTCTTCGCCGGCGACCGCGCCGGCTTGGTGGGTCCCAACGGTACCGGCAAGACGACACTCCTCAAGATTATTGCCGGGCGGGAATCCGCCGATGGCGGTGAATGTCTAGTCACCAGCGGCGTCAAACTGGGTTACTTGGAACAGCACGCCGAGTTTCCTGAGGGCCGCACCGTCTGGGAAGAAGCACGCACGGCGGTGCAACACCTTATCGATTTGCAGCACGAGGCGGAAACCACGGCCGCCCGACTGGCCCACACCCAGGACCCCACGGAGCGCCGTCGGCTAGCCGCCCGCTTCGATTTCCTTCAGCAGGAATTGCATCGGCTTAACGCCTATCACCTCGACCACAGGATCGAAGAAGTCTTACAGGGGTTAGGACTGGGGCCGTCCTACTATGATCGTCCGGCCGGTCAACTCAGCGGTGGAGAGCAAAACCGATTACTGCTGGCCAAACTCCTCCTCGCCGAACCTGACCTCATGCTCCTCGATGAACCCTCGAACCACCTCGATATCGAAGCCACGCAATGGCTCGAGGAATTCCTGGCCAACCACCACGCGGCCATGATCATCGTCAGCCATGAACGCTATTTCCTGGATAAGGTCACCAACCGAACGCTCGAACTCTACCGGGGAACGGTCGATTCTTACACGGGCAACTTCTCCGCCTATTTGCGACAGAAGGAAGAACGCCTCCTCGTTGCCCGACGAACCTACGAAAAACAACGTGAAGAAATCGCCAAGGCGGAAGAATTCATCCGGCGTCATCACTACGGGCAGAAGGCGGCCCAGGCCCAAGACCGACGCAAAAAGTTGGAACGCATCGAATTGGTCGAACCACCGCGGGAAATCGAACCACCTCCTATCCGCTTTCCGCCCGCCGAACGTAGTGGCGACGTGGTCCTTCGGGTGGAAAACCTGGGCAAGGGCTTCGAACGCCCACTCTTCTCCGGTTTGACATTCGACATCGCCCGGGGTGAACGCTGGGGTATCCTCGGTCCCAATGGCTGCGGCAAAACCACCCTGCTCCGCTGTTTGCTGGGCGAAGTGCTCCCCGATGTGGGCCGTGTTGTCCGTGGCTATAACGTGGTCATCGGCTACTTTGATCAGTACCTCCACTGCCTGCCGGATGATCTCCCGGCGATGGACGCGGTCCTTCCCACGGAGACGGTGGCCGACGATCTCATTGAGCAAAAACGGCGCGATCTCTTGGCGAAATTCGGTATCACAGGCGACCGCGCCCTGACCCCGGTGAAAAACCTCAGCGGTGGAGAACGCTGTCGCGTGGCCTTGGCCCGCCTCACGGCAACCCGCGCAAATCTCCTTGTCCTCGACGAACCCACAAATCATCTCGACCTTTGGGCGCGCGATGCCTTGGAGCAAGCTCTCAAGCAATTCGATGGCACCGTCCTTTTTGTGAGCCACGATCGTTATTTCATCGACCAAGTCGCCGATCATCTAATCGTCTTTGAGGCTGATCGTGTCCGCGTCATTCACGGAAATTACTCGACGTACACCGCGTTACGGGCAGCCCAAGCCGAGGCAAAGTCCCTGGATGCCGATTCCCGGTCGGGAAAGGATCATGCTGACAAAAATCGCACCAAGCCCTCCCAGGGCGAGCCTGCATCGCAACCGACCAAACGCAAACGCCGCTTTCCCTACCGAAAGCAGGAGGATATCGAGGCCGACATCCTTCGGCACGAATCACGCCGCGACGAGATTATCAACGAGCTTGCCTTGCCCGATACGCACCGCAACGGTCAACGCGTGAAAGAACTGAAGAACGAACTGGAGGAAATCGAAAAGAGTCTCCAACTGCTTTACGCCCATTGGGAAGAAGTCATGGAATTCAATCGCTAGTCACCCCGATCTGAGCCCGTGACGTCGGTGCACATGCAGATATCGGACGCCCTTAACCCACAGCGTCCCTGGTAGGGGCAACCCCCTGTGGTTGCCCCCGTTTGGCCGTGACGCTGGTACACACGGGACGGCGAGGACACCGTCCCTCCCAATGTCGCGCCGGGAGGTCATCGTCCCCGATGACCAAATCACCGGAGAACGCGGATCCCCGTTTGAGACAAGCGGTCAAAACCGGAACGAACAATGACACGGGCAAGATGCCCGTGCCACGCACAAGGCGTGGGGCAGGCACAGGGGCCTGCCCCTACGGGTCTCAAATCGGAAGTCAATTGTAGGGGCAACCCCCTGTGGTTGCCCCGTTTGTCCGGAGCGCCGGTGCACACGGGACGGCGGGGACGCCGTTGCCGGCGACCAAATCACGGCACGACGCAAACGTCCATTCACGGCACACGGGACGGCGGGGACGCCGTCCCTCCCGATTCCGCGCCGGGAAGGATATCGTCCT
>JAKPII010000372.1 GCA_029549885.1 Planctomycetota bacterium | reverse complement strand
TAAAGACGGTTCGTGGAGTCTTACCGGCCCGTATCCCAACGGGTGTGAAACGGAAAATCCTGAGGCCGCCACCGCCCTTGCGCTGATCGCCTTTCAAGGGCACGGAAACACACACAAAACGGGGCCATTTAGGGATAATGTCTCCCGCGCGTGGAATTGGCTGCTTCAGCAACAAGACGCCAATGGCAATTTCTTTCATGAAGGTAATTTCAATCATCCCTTTTACACGCAAGGGCTTTGTACTATCGCCGTGTGCGAAATCTATGGGATGACAAAGGATGAGCGATTCCGTGAGCCGGCATTACGGGCAATTGATTACCTCATCAAGTCACAAAGTTCTGAGGGTGGCTGGCGATACACCGCCAATACGGATAGCGATGTCTCTGTCACCGGTTGGATTGTAATGGCCCTTCAAAGTGCCCGCATGGCCGGTTTCGAGGTGCCGCAGGATGTCTTCCGAAAAGTGGAACGCTTCTTGGACCGTGTCGCCATCGAGGGAGGCAGCAAGTATCCCTATCAAAAGGGCGGTCAAGCTAGCCTCGCCATGACTGCTGAGGCGCTCTTGATGCGGCAATTCTTGGGCTGGTCGCATAACGACGACCGCCTTGCGAAAGGCTTGGCTTGGATCACAGAACCGGCGAATCTCGTGAATTTTGAACGCGATCGGGACGTCTATTACTGGTATTACGCCACGCAGGTGTGCCACCACATGGAGGGCGAATACTGGAAAAAATGGAACGAGGTGATGCGACAGTTGATTCCCCAACACCAGGTCAAATCGGGCCCCCAAGCCGGGAGTTGGGACCCTACAAAGCCTTCACGCGATGCTTGGGCAAACGAGGGGGGACGGCTCTACGTGACATGTCTGTCCATCTACTGTTTGGAGGTCTATTACCGTCATTTGCCCTTGTACTCTCAACGGGCCTTGCGACTGGTGGGTGGTATGTGATACCGGGTCCCCTTGGCTGTTGACCGACCTGGATAATAATAGCAACGTCAACAAAGCGGTTATCGGCCCATTTGGCAATCAGTCTTCGCAGGGGTCAAGGCGTTTCTGGAATAGCCATGGCACACACAATTGTCATTTTTGGAGCATCGGGTGATCTAACGCGACGAAAGCTTATCCCGGCCCTCTACGAGCTGCATCGAAAAAAACGGTTACCCCCGGAAACAACCATCGTCGGGATGTCCAGAACTCAGTATTCGCACGACCAATGGCGTGAGGTCCTCAGAGAAGCAACGGCGGCCCAGGTCGGCCCCAAGCTTCTTCCAGATCTGTGGGATGAATTCGCACGTCGCATCTACTACTATCCGGGAGACGTCAGCCGGGCAGAAGATTTTCCCGGCTTGAATGCCTTCATTTCGAGTCTCGAGGCAGAAAAAAATACCACACGGGTTTATTATCTCTCGCTTGCTCCAGAGTTCTATGAATGCACGGTGGAGCATCTTGGGCAGGCGGGAATGGCTGATGAAACGCATGCCCCTCGGCGCATCGTTGTGGAAAAACCGTTCGGCCGTGATCTTCAATCCGCACGCGTCTTGAACGCCAAGATCCACGAGGTCTTCGCTGAGCATCAGATATATCGGATCGATCACTACCTGGGTAAAGAGACGGTGGCCAACGTCCTCGTCTTGCGCTTTGCCAATACCATCTTTGAACCTATTTGGAACCGGCGGTATGTCGATCATGTGCAGATCACGGCGGCAGAGAACCTGCCGGTCGGACGGCGGGCCGCGTTTTACGAGTCGGCAGGCATTCTTCGCGACATGTTTCAGAACCATCTATTGCAACTCTTGACATTGACGGCCATGGAACCGCCGAGCCGGGTTAACGCCGATGATATCCGAGATGAAAAGGTTAAGGTTCTTCGGGCGGTGCGGCCTTTCACCCGAGCCGACGTCGCTGCGAATACCGTCCGCGGGCAGTACCGGAAATACCGCGATGAACCGGGAGTTCCCCCAAATAGTCAAACGGCGACGTTTGGTGCAGTAAAACTGTACGTGGACAATTGGCGATGGCAGGGAGTTCCTTTCTATTTGCGTTCCGGCAAGGCCATGTCGTGCCGCACAACGCAGATCGTGATCCAATTTCGGGAGCCACCTCACATGATGTTCGAAGGCGGTCCCCGACGCATCCACGAGGCGAACCGGTTGGTCCTGCAGATTCAACCTGCAGAAGGCATCCAAATCCATTTTCAAACGAAGGTTCCGGACGCGGGCATGAAAATGCGTCTAACGGACCTAGACTTTAACTTCCGTGAAAAATTCGCCGGGGAAATGCCAGAGGCGTACGAACGCCTGCTTCTCGATGTCATGATGGGCGATCCTAGTCTTTTTGCCCGCGCCGACGAAGTTGAGCTCGCCTGGAACATTGTAGATCCCATCCAAGAGGCCTGGGACGAAGGGGGGCCTCCACAACTGGAGCTCTATGAGGCCGGGGGATGGGGTCCGCCCTATTCCGAAGAATGGATGCAGCGACAAGGCCGAGAATGGTTCAACGTTTGCCCGGTGATCGCCAATCACGATGAGTCCGAGGATTAACCTGCGCGATGACCCTTGGTTTGTCATTCGTGACCGTGTCACAGGAACGGTTGCGATGGCCTATTTGTGGCCATAGAATTGGTACGAACGCCATCGAACAAATCGATCCCCCGAACTTTCATTTACGCCCACACGTTCTCGAGAAAAGGCTGTCACATGAGATACGTAGTCATTTTAATTCTTCTCAGCCTTTTACCAAGTTATGTCTTAGCCGGTGAAACGGAACCGCCGCGTCCCAACTTCCTTTTTATCTTGGCTGATGATCTCGGCTGGGGTGACGTGGGCTTTCACGGAGGCCAGGTACCAACACCTAACCTCGACCGATTGGTTTCGGAAGGTGTTGAACTCGAACAGCATTACGTTTATCCGGTTTGCAGTCCCACACGGGCAGC
>JAKPII010000364.1 GCA_029549885.1 Planctomycetota bacterium | reverse complement strand
AGCAGATCATGCAAAACATCCATGAGACATGCTGCCGCTATGGTGCGAAGCCCGATGGCAGCGTCGATTATGTGGATGGCGCCAATATTGGCGGTTTTGTGCGGGTGGCGGATGCCATGCTCGCCCAGGGCGTCCTCTGATAAGGGGCAATATCACCTCGAGCATGAAACTTTAGCTGCGGTGATCATTGCGTCCCGATGGTCACCGCGCTTTTGGCCTCCAAGGTGAAGCCCGATTGTTGGAATAACCGACAATCGGGCTTGTTTTTTTCTTGTCCTTCTCTTGGGTTGGAAGTGGAACTCACAAACAGGCAAGGAAGTGAATTGAGGTGGGAAAATCAGGCGGGTAGAAAATCAGGCTTGGCCCTTCTCAGTTTTCTCGGCGCACTTAATGCACATCGTGGCGTAGGGCAACGCTTGGAGGCGCGCTTTGGGAATCCTGCACCCACAAACCTCACAAATCCCATATGTCCCTTCTTCGATGGCCTTGATCGCCGCCTCAATGCCTTCCAAGACCGCGTGTTCGTTTTCCACCAGGGAGAGCGTGAACTCCTGTTCAAAATTGTCGCTTCCCGCCTCGGCCGGATGCAAAGTGGAGCCAGCCCGCGTTGCTGCCACATCCTGCGCCTGCTTCAGGGCGGCATCGGTCAAGTACTTCACATTTCCCACCAACCGCTCACGAAGCCTTAAAAGGAGCTTGTGATAGTACTCGAGCTCTTCCTTTTTCAACCGCTCATTCTTCATCATCGAGACCTCATCTTTCCACATAACATCGGTTGCCGAATCCCCATTAACCCGATTGTAGGTGGTCAAGAAAGTGGTGTCAAACTAAGATCGCGGGCAATACGACGTGCCAAGTCCTCGGGCTGCCATGGCTCGTTGATCGGCAGATTGCGGCATTCCTCTAAATGACGGAACCACGTCAGTTGGCGCTTGGCAAATTGTCGTGTTCGCGTTTTAACAAGGTTAATTGTGTCCTCCAGACTCATCTTGCCCGCTAGGTAGTCTAAGACTTCTCGATATCCCAGCGCTTGACGAGCCGTCCGACCAAACCCCCGCGGATCCGCGACGAGGCGTTTCACTTCCGCCACCAAGCCGCGGTCAAACATCGCATCGACGCGGGCCTCGATGCGGCGATAAAGAATATCGCGCGGCCAATCGAGCACAACGACCCGCCCCATAGCTTCTTCCCGAGGCTTGTCGAATTGAGACTGCCACTCACTTAAGGGACGACCCGTCTTGTGATAAACCTCCAGAGCGCGAATGAGTCTCCGCCAGTCATGGGGGTGAAGTCTTGCGGCACTTGCCGGATCGACTTTCGCCACTTCGGCGTGCAGAAAGCCAGGAGGGTTCGTCTCGGCGAGTGCGCGCCAATGCTGACGGAACTCCCAATCAGCCTGTGGGCCTTCAAACAGACCTCGTAGGACCGCCTTAAGATACAACGGTGTGCCCCCGACAAAAAGCGGAATTTTACCTCGCCTGCGAATGTCTTCCAAACAAGTTGCCGCATCCGCAAGATACCGAGCGACGCTGTACTCTTCCCAAGGGTCCACAATGTCAATGAGGTGATGCGTAACACGTTGCCGCTGCTCCACCGTCGGCTTGGCCGTGCCGATGTCCATCCCCCGATAGACGGCCATCGAATCGAGGGAAATCACCTCTCCGCCGATTAGCTCCGCCAGAGCGACACCGACCTCCGACTTGCCCGCTGCCGTCGGACCGACAATCCACACGCAATCGCGAATGTCCAATCGTCGCCCATGGTTCATGCCACGGAACCCTCTTGCTCACCCGCATGGCCCGTCTGCTGATACGCGAGCTTGCCTGCCAGCCAAACCGCACAAACCTGGGCATGCGGAGAAAGCACCGCTTCGTAGGGGTCCTTTTTTGATGCGAGACCATCCACATGGACGACCGTGAAGCTCGCCAGCCGCCCTACAGCGAGGTTCCCCAAGTCGTTCTCCCAGCCCAAGACGTTGGCAGCCGTTGACGTGGCCATGCGGATATTCGTCTCTGCCTCAATATGTGGGTGTTTTCGCCGAACGGCCTGCAATTCCCCTAACATGGAAATATCCGGATGCGAGGCACGACTGTCGGTCCCCAAAAGGACGGGAATCGACGCCTCCAAGAACTGCTCCAAAGGATACGGGGTGTGACCAAAAAACTCGTGTGACCTGGGACAATAGACCACGGCCAACCGGTCCCGAAACTGACATAGAAAGTCAATCTGAGATCGGCCCAAATAATTTCCATGAATCAAAAGAACGCGTGGCGCTTGCACAAGGACCTCAAGCACGTCCTGGAGGCTGTTTCCGCCGGAGAAGACCCCGTCCCTATAAGCCGAGAGATGCTTCAGCATGTCTCGGAAGGCCCCGCCTCCTGTGCTGAGGAACACGGCCTCCTCCTCTGTCTCCGCGATGTGCATGGTGAGGGTTGCATTGTGATCTACCGCCACTTTCACGACCTCTTTCAAGACGCTCATGGGAACCGTGTAAGGGGCATGGGGGCTAAGCCCAATCTCCCAGCCCATTTGGCGGCAAGCCATCGCGTGGTGTTGTAAAAGCTCCTCCGGCGGAATCCGCATCCTCCCGGTTGGCGCCAAACACTCAATCATACTGAGGACCCGTAGCCTGCTGGGTTCCCACTCGGGCATTTGCTGATCACCGTCAGGGTCCGCGCCCTGTTCAGGAACCAAACCCCAGGTAAACCAATCGGGCGGGATCACGTCAACCACACCGACGGCTCCGCCTGCCAGCACGGCCTGAAGGCCATCCCGGATCGCTTCCCCAGGCCGATATGCATTTGACCTACGAAAACGGACGACCTCGGGAATCCAATCCCAAAGTTTGGGTGGCGATATGAAATCGCCCGACCATCCGCTGAGATCAAGATGTGTATGCGCGTTAATCAGGCCGGGAAGGATGACGCAATCCTTGTAATGAAGATGCGTTACGCCCTGTGGACGCGGGTCATGGCGCATCAACCGAACGCGTTCGCCGCCGGCATCGATCTCCGCGATACGGTGACCAGCAATGGTGATCCTTCCATTGGGGATCGGCGGTCCGTCAAGGGGAAGAATCCAATCGGCAGTCACACAAAGATCGGCGGCACTCGTCATGGCGGGATTGTCTCACTCAATGGGAGCCGGTCTCTTCTTCGGCCAGATAGGAGCGAAGCACCTCCGGGCGCGAGATCATCCAGGCAAAGATCAGTCCGGCGGCCAAGATGCCAAACACCACTACCGACAAGTGATAGGTAGGTCCTTCATCTGTCCAGGTCATCATGGCTTTGATCCAGGGATCACTGACCCATCGGCTTTGGCCCAGACTTCCCTGGAGGATGAGCAAGCCATTGTGAATTGCATGATAGATGACACAAGGAAGCAGGCTCCCCGTTTGAATGGCAATCACACCGAGGATAAGCCCTGCCGCAAAGGCCACCATGGACTGTTGTAAGATCGTGTGTCCCAGGGCGAAAAAGAGCGCTGCGAAGATCAAGGCATGTGTCGGTCGGAGCGAGGACCGAAATCCCGTCAGAATAAACCCACGAAAGGCCAACTCCTCGCAAATGGCGGGCAAAAGGGCCATGACCAAAAGGAGCTGCCGCAAATCAAGGGCCTGCCCGGTTAATTGCTTGAGAGACTCTTTCAATACAGGATCAAGCGGATATAAACGAACGATCACTTGTTGCCAAGTAAAAAAGGCCGGATGAAGCATTACGGCAAGGAGGACCGCTCCGATCACCGCACGCCAGGACGGGAGTCGGAGCAAGAACGTCGCGCGGATTTCCCGCGTCAATAAGGCTGCTAGAACGACAACCGGCAAGAGGATTACTACCACTTGCGAAATCAAGGCCTGCTGGACGAGATTCCACGAGACGCCAATGCGGGTGAGGATGTTCGTCAAAAGAAATCGCATCAGCAGGATGGCCAGCCCACATGTCAGGGCGGCGGCGCCGCTGGGCACTGCCCGTTGGCGAAAGATGTGGCGAAGCCAAGCGACCAGGTGGAAGCGTTCGCTTTCCCGAAACAGAACCGTCTCGCTGTTGAATTGATAAACCGCCCAACGCAGGGCAAAGTAGCATCCGCCTAAGGTTACCAGTCCTACAGGGAACACAAACCGTAGTGCCTCCGTCATTTGACCTTCGATCATCGTCTTGAGGAGAAGGACCAACCCTGTGATGGGCACAAGGGCAGTGCCCAAATCCAATTCCGATCCCCGCGCCATCGGCACACCCACCAGGGGCAAGGTGCAAAACAAAAGGGGCAAAAGGTAATATTGACCCTCTTTGGTACTGCGGGCGAACGCGGCAATGCCCAAGGCCAAGCAGCTAAACACCAACGAGACGGGCAGTAATGCTACGGCCAACCAAAAGATGGCAAAAAGGGGCGGTGCGGCAAAGTCCGGCAAGTGCCCAAAGGCAAGCCAGCCGGTCAAACCCATGCTAATCAGGTTAAGCACGGCGGTTACCATGCTGAAAACCGTGATGGCGCCCAGTTTTCCGAGGACAATTTCACTCCGCCGAGCCGGACTCGAAAGGAGCGTTTCCAACGTCCCGCGTTCCTTTTCTCCGGCACAAAGATCGACGGCCGGGTAAAAAGCCCCCGTCAATGCCCACATGACCAGCAGTATAGGCAGAATTTTTGCCCACACCGCCGCACCGCGAAAACCGCTCTGAACTGCCACATCCGCGGTTTCAAAAACAAACGGTCGCGCGGCATCTGGAGGGAGCCTAGCTGCTGCCAAATTCGCGACCATGACCTGATCCGTCCAGCGATCGAGGAGCTCCACCAATCGGCGATAGGCCGTTTGTGACCGATCGTTTGCCGTGGAGTAATACACCCTCGGACTAGGAATCGCCGAACGACTGACAACAACCGTTCGTGGCGTGGGCTGTTGTTTTTGGGAAGCGTCTTCCCCTGCCTCTTCCGGACTCTTTTCAGAACCGGGTTTTGCTTCGGAATTGGCCTCGGACGACAGACCGGCCGCAATCTGTTGCCGAATTCCCTCCCGAAAGTCGGCCAACTGTGCCGCAAAACCAGGGGGAAAATAAAGCACGGCATCATAATGCTCCGTGCGAAGGGCCTCTTCGGCGAGCGCACGTCCCGGATCTTCGGAGGCGGATCCCGCCCTTGCCTTTAGCACCTCGTCGGAGAGGAATTCCACTTTCAGGAGAACCGCATCTTGAGGCGAAACGAACACACTGCTGACAAAACCCGTTTCGTCAAACAAAGGTGGCTCCAGTGGTTCTCTAGCCCCTATGACGAGGATGCGACTGGGCTTCTCGCCCATCACCTGGGCAAGCTGGAAAAATATCATGCCCAACAAAGGGTAAAGCAAAACTGGCAGGACCGCCACCATAAAAATGGTCCGCCGGTCCCTGAGTTGATCGCGGATTTCGCGGGCAAAGACAATCCAGATATTGCGCCAGGTCATCATCAGTGGGCTATGCATCTTTCCGCCCCGGGCGTCAATCCGTCCTCACGACGCCCGGTCGGCTCGTTTTCTTTCAGCTTCGGTGATCAGTTGAAAGAACAATTCCTCCAAGTCATTCTCTCCGGATTGCTCTCGCAATTCCTCCAGGGTACCCATGGCCAGAATCTGTCCCCGATGCAAAATAGCGATGCGATCGCACAGCTTTTCCGCTTCCCGCATAATGTGCGTGGAAAAAATGACACATTTCCCCTGGTCGCGGAGTTCCGCAATAGTGGTCAGGAGTGCGCGGGCAACCAAGACGTCCAATCCCGCCGTTGGCTCGTCGAAGATCAACACCGGGGGATCATGGACAAGGGCCCGGGCGATGGACACCTTTTGCTTCATCCCCGTGGACATCTTTGAACCTAACAGGTCCCGAATCTCTTGCATCTTCAGTCGATCAAAAAGGCGTTCCATCCGATCCCGCAGCTCTTGCCGATCCAGCCCGTACAGCATCCCAAAGTATTCGACCATTTCCCAGGCCGTCATGCGGTCGTAAACCGCTGTATTGACCGACATAAAACCGATGGAGCGTCGCACCTGATCGGGCTGCGTCAGTCCATCGTAACCGTTGATGAGTACCCGACCTGCGGTTGGCTTCAAAAGCGTACTAAGAATCCGCAATGTGGTCGTCTTACCCGCCCCGTTCGGCCCGAGAAGACCGAAGATTTCCCCTGGTGACGCAGAAAAACTGATCCCATCCACGGCCACAATCCGACCACGGCGGAGATCGTCATAATACTTCGTCAATTGTTCGACGCTCACTATCGCGCTGCTTCGACAGCAAGGGGTGAGTCCCTCGGATTCTATCACCGTCACAGTCTCTATACCTCACCGTCACCAGGCTACAACAAATGTCATCCTTAGACAAATTGCCCTGGCGATTGTATCCACTTTACCGAATCACGCGTAGATTAATAATGTGGCCGTGTGTCCCAGCCAACCGGTCGCCGCGAGTAAGATGGACGGCTCTTTTGAAACATGCCTTTGAACCAATGTGACCCGGCTAGCCACCCTGGCCCCTTCATTTCATTCTTCTTGTGCTCGCAACTGAGTCGAACAAATATCTTCTCGAAATTCTGACTCTGGCACCTCTGTGCACAAACGGCGGAGGTCCTCTGGAATGTCAACGTCCTTAAGCCCCAAAAACCGTCCCTGCCAACACCGCCCAAAGACGAGAAAACGGCATCCCCGTTCCGCCAATTCTCTGATGGCCTGATCCCGCGCGTCGGGATTGTGTCCGTAATAACGAGGATCGGCAATCCGCATCAATGTGTCGATCCCAACGACAAAGGTGGCCTGCGGGAACCGGCGGGCTTTTTCCAAAAAGGTGGGAAGTCTCGTCAGCCAAATGCGATCTTGCAACGTGAACTGTTCTACCCGTCGCCGGATCTCCACATAATCGAGTGGCGGTTTGTCGGCATTGAGGACGGAGATTTCGAACTCCACAGGCCGCCCCAGCTTCGCTTCGGCGACGCGGGCCATCCGCAAATGTCCCACGTGCAGCGGGTTAAATGCTCCCGGAAAAAGAACCACAGGCCGCCCTCGCTGCCAATCAGCCGGCGCACCGAGCGGAACAACATCGCAGGTGCCGAGGATTAACTCCTGCCACGACTTCGGGGCCTCCGCCTTCTCGTGCTCCAACACTTCGCCGGAAAGGAGCGGGAGAGCCCAATCCACCTCCAGGTCACAGGCCGTCGCCATCGCGTAAAGGAACAAGCCACTGGCAACTTGCTCCTCCTCGAACCGACTTCGCGCCCCCTTGATAAGAAACAGCGAGACCGATCGCGTTACGTCTGCCCGCTGGATAGCAACATGAACGCGGTGAGGGCCTTTCTTGGGACGTTCCGTGACCAGCGACGCCGTGCAAGCCACCCCGGCGACCGGCGAGTCGTCGGTCTCCCCCGCGGCCTGTTGAAGTTGCCGTGCCCGAAGAAACGCGGCCATGGCCATGCTGCGGGCGGTCGCCTTCGCGCACGCATGGTCCGGCTTACCGTGGAGCCAGGCCTCTAGCGCGGCCGCGGAATACGGAATGACTGCCTCCAACACCGTCCGCGATGCCCCCGGCTCGTGAAATAAATCGGCGATGCCCTGAATACCGCCGCCTGCGGCCACCAGGACCAACTTCCAGGGACTTTCATGGATCCTACGAATCAGCGATTGCATCTTAGCCATCGTTTCAACGGCCGCCTGTCTATGCCGGGCGGCGTCAACTAAACGATCCCACCTTTCAGGTATCGCCCCACTCCTCAGATTCAGAACAAAGGGGGGTAATGATACCAACCAAAGGAACGGTGTTCGCCTCTCTTGCTGCGATTAACCCCTTATTCTACTAAGAGCCCATCCCATAATCTCCCCTCGCCCGCTCGGCGGGAAAGGGGTCGGGGGTGAGGGTGACTCAAATCGCTGCCGGTTTTCTAACTCGACTCCGACGATCGCTTGCCCTCACCCCAACCCTCTCCCGGGGGGAGAG
The DNA here is from genome assembly GCA_029549885.1 of Planctomycetota bacterium. Classification (GTDB taxonomy): domain Bacteria; phylum Planctomycetota; class Planctomycetia; order Pirellulales; family Thermoguttaceae; genus Thermogutta. The sequence goes on along the minus strand of JAKPII010000364.1, from coordinate 8,556 downwards.
GGGGCTTTTTTTGGGATAGACTCTAAATGGGACCCACAGCGGTTTTGGCATCCCCTTCTGATTAGGTCCATTAGTATCCCCCACTCTTGGGATGAACCTCTGGCGTCAGATGAAATAAGCTACAGTTGGAAGGGAAACCAACCTTGCTTAATTGTCGGCGTCCTAAAGTTTAGGACGGCGTCAAAAGTATTACCTTTCGCTTGATGTAAGGGCTACCGATGGGCCGTCCTCCGGTCAAACGACGGCGTTCCTGGGTGGAAAAGTTTCAGGCTGCCTTCCGCGGTCTGTGGTACGGCATTGTCGGTCAAAGCAGCTTCGCAGTCCACTTTGCGGTCGCGTTTTTGGTTCTTGTCGTCGCCGCAATCTTGGGCGTGACCGAAACGGAGTGGTGCATCCTCATCTTGAGCATCGGCGTTGTCATGACGGCCGAGTTGATCAACAGTGCCTTGGAGTGGTTTGCCCCGGCCGTGACCCAAGAGTACAACCGTTACATCCAGACGGCCCTTGACGTGGCCAGCGCGGCGGTCCTCCTTGCATCCCTGGGGGCCGCCGTCATCGGATTTATCATCTTTGGCGAGCACCTGGTCCAAATACTGGTAAGGCCCTAGCTCTCATTCGAGCACGGCGGACACCTCGTCGCGATGATTCCCCATCAGGCCATATTTCTTCATCTTGTGGTACAGCGTGATGCGGCTGATCCCTAGTTCACGCGCCGTATCCTGCCGTCTGTATCCATTCCGGCGGAGCGCCTCCTCGAGAATCCGCCGCTCGGCGTCCTCAAGGCGTTTATCAAGCGTCCAGCGGACCGAAATTTCAGGAAGCCCCTCGCCGCCATTTTCTCTTGGGGCGGGCCGCATCATGCTTGGCAAGTCGCTGACTCGCAATATTCCATCCCGACAGTACAGCACAGCCCGCCGAATGATGTTCTCTAGTTCACGGACATTCCCCGGCCAGTGGTAATTGTGAAGGGCCGCCATAAAGGCCGGATCAATCCCCCGCAACCGGACACACAATGAGCGGGACTGTTCGACGGCGAACTTTCGGGCAAGATAGTCAATATCGTAGGGGCGATCGCGCAGCGGTGGGATGAAAAAGCTCAACATGTTAAGACGATAGAACAAATCGCGACGGAACTTCCCCTGCTCCACGAGTTGGTGCAGATCACTGTTGGAAGCCACAATCAGGCGCGCCCGCGAGAACGCCGTCTCGTTGCTTCCCACAGGCTCGTATTCCCCGGTCTCGATCACCCGGAGTAACTTGGCCTGGTGTTCCGGGGCAAGGACGTCGATTTCGTCCAAGAGTAACGTGCCGTCATCCACGGCAGCAAACTTGCCTGGCTTATCCGTATCCGCCCCGGTGAACGCCCCTTTGACGTAGCCAAACAGTTCGCTCTCGATCAGGTCCGGTGGCAGGGCACCACAGGCTACCGTGAGAAAGCGTTTTCCTGCCCGCGGCGAAATCTCGTGAATCGTTCTTGCCAAAAAGGTCTTTCCCGCTCCTGTTTCCCCAATCAGCAGCAGGCTGACGTCATGTGCCGCCGCTACGCGAAGTTCTTCCACCATCTCGAAGACGGAAGGCGTGAAGGTCACCCATTGGCGATGCCCTCCCCGCAGGACAGCATGGGGACGGTAATGAAAGAGTTCGGCCAGTTCCCATTCCACGGGCGAGAGTTCCGCCACCGCCTGGCGAAGCTGTTCTGGACGAAAGGCCGCCGGAAAATTCACCCGGCCAGCCCCGTTAGCCTGCCCGGTCACTTCCTTCGTGAGATTCTCGTCGCCAATGGTGATAACAGGAGCAATCCGCTCAAGTTGCCCCAGCTTCTGGAGCAGCTCTTTGGCCGGGAAACCATTCACCGTCTTCTTCGTGAGGTGAGCAACAACGGCCGGGCAAACGGTGCAATAACCGGGTCCCAAACGCTCCAGCGCATCAAACGAAGCTAGTCGCTCTACGGAGAACAAGTCGCCAACAGCCTGCTCGACCTGTTCGCCGAGACGCGGGTCGTCGCTGATGACGTAAATAACAGAGGTCGTTGCCATACTCATCTCACACGGCCTCGATAATTCACGATACACTTTTGCGGAAAAGAACCTTGGACGAGTTGACTTCCGAAAACAGTGGCCAATTCGCAAGGAAAGGCTGTTCTGATGTGACCCACATCACGTTTACCCAGATTATCTATGTTGCCTATACTAGTTAAGGAACCGAAATACTCAAGTCGGGTCCGCCAGTGTTCCGAGGAAAATCAGCTCTTCCGCCTGTCCGTGCGGTCCGGTCGTGCAGAGTTTAGCGATCAAGACTGGATTTATCAGCTTTGCTGGGCAACCGCGCCGATAGCAAAAAAGAGGAACCCTATCTCTTGGCCCATCAAGTTTTATTGTGAGGACCAAATCATGACGTCCCTGATGCTGTCGGCATCACTCTTAATCGCCATGGCAGGAGCACCCGGCGATGTTATGCCGGTTACCCAAGAAGTTGTGGTCGCGGAAGAAGTTCCCGTCTCAGGGCACATCGCTGCGACGGGCCACAGGCCGACAGCCACGGGGCATGGCTGGCTCGTCGACTGGTTTGGGCCCATGCCGCAAACCTGTTACCAGCCTAGATTCGGATGCTACCCCGGTAATCCGCGGACGATCCACCGTTATCCCGCCTTCCACGGCTACTACTACCGGGCGCCGTACAACTATCGACACCTCTTCGAGTACCCCTGGCACGCCCAACCCTACGAGTCCGAGCCATTGCGTGCCCAAAGTGCCGAGGTCTTGATTGACCCGACTGCAAGCACATCCACGCTCCAACCCGTGCCGGAACAAGCCCTACAATAGAGTCCACCAACCCGGCCACGACGAGCCGCTTAGCACTCACAACGGGCTTTCGGCCAGTGTAAACCACCGCTACGGCCGTTCGGCTAGTTACGCTATATCCTCTGTAGCCATCCGCGAAATTCATGGCTTTCCGGCGTGACTGCGAAAACCGCCGTCACGAGGTCGGCCAGCGCGGGCGACTATCCCCCCTGAAGGCTGGGACGCTTTTCCTTCAACGATGCTTCTCGGTCCCCCCGGGTCGGTCCATTATCGCGCCCACCGGTAGGAACCCCTCTTTACGCGGTCACTCTGGCATCCAAGAATAGGAAGCCCCAAATGCTTGGTCGTGTCGTGCGTATATATTACTAGTGGAGGTAGTTTGGCTTGGAAGCACAGGGTAACGGGAACACCTAACGGGAGGACGACAAAGATGAACTCGCTGCAAGGATATCTGCTCGTGGCGTCCCCCTATTTGGCGGATCCGAACTTCGTCGGTTCGGTGGTGTTGATTATCCAGCACACCGAAAACGGGGCGTTTGGCGTTATTTTGAACCGGATTCATCCCAAAAAGATTAAGGATCTATGGAAAGAGGTGTCCGAAAGCCCCTGCCGGTACGATCGGCATTTGAACATCGGTGGCCCCGTCAGTGGCCCCTTGATGGCCCTGCACGATGATCCCTCCCTGGCAGAACTAGAGGTCATCCCTGGGGTATATTTCAGCGTTCAACGGGACAATATTGAGCAACTCATGGCGGCTCAGGGCCATGAGGCCCGAGTGTTCTTGGGCCACTCGGGCTGGGCAGGAGGACAACTCGAAGGCGAACTGGCGCAGGGGTCTTGGTTGTTGGCCCCGGCCACCAAGGAAATCGTTTTCTCGGACGACGAACGGCATCTCTGGCAAAAGGTCGCCTTCGCTGTGGGGCGGGCCATTCTGGCGGATGCGATCCGCGTCAAGCACCGTCCGGAATTCCCGTGGTTGAACTGAAAAAGCCTTCCCAGGCGGCTTGTCGCCCACTGGCCGCAGCGTCTTTTCTTGGGAGACCTTGCACTAGTGCTCCGCCTTAAAACATGTCGGTGACGCTAGCAAAAGAGTGAAGGCCCAGATCAAAGCCGCAACGGCGCGGCTTCTCAGAATGATTCCCACGGCCGTTTGCGCGACGCCATCCTGGTTTATCCCTGTCTCGGCTTTGGCTGTTTACCGGCAGGAGGGGACGGCTTCTCCGGTCCACCGGGAAAACGGGTGGCCAGATATAAGGCGGTTCCCAAGAAAACCATAGCCAGGGCCAGCGGATGACGGCTCGCCAAAAGCCAGATTGCACCACCAATGACTAGCGCCAATCCCATCCCGTTGGCCAGTGGGCCAATAGCCTCGGCGTGTGTGTGCAAATTTGAGCCGACGCTTCGGGCATACAGAAAGAGCCGTCCCAAGACTTGGGGCCAACCACGGGATGACGACGGCTTGTCAGGGTCGTGTGAGCTTGTCATCGAACATCGCCGAACGCTCGGCGCTTAGAGCCTATCCCCAAAAAGACCCCCTCGGCCTCCGGGAGAGGGTTGGGGTGAGGGCAAGCGAACGTCCGAGTTGATCGAGAAAACCGGCAGCGATTCGCGCAATCCTCTCCACGGCCCTTCTCCCGCCGAACGCGTGGGGGGAGATTATGGGATAGGCTCTTAGTCGCCCAATCACGCCTGCTTGTCTCTGGTCAATCCTGCTTGATCAAGGCCTTGGCCACGTTAGCCACGTTTTCGGCCGTGATGCCAAAGTACTTCATGAGCACCCCGGCTGGTGCAGAGGCCCCAAAACTCCGCATGCCTACAAAGGCCCCATGTGGCCCTACGTAGCGCTCCCAGCCTAACCCTACGCCGGCTTCCACTGCAACCCGGGTAGTAACCTCTGGTGGCAACACCGAATGACGGTACTCCTCCGGTTGGTTTTCGAACAACTCCCAGCTTGGCATACTTACGACCCGGGCGGCGATGCCCTGGGCGGAGAGCAACTCGCGCGCGGCCAGACATACAGAGACTTCGCTTCCGGTTCCGATCAGAATCACGTCGGGCTTCCCGCCCTCGGCATCCGCCAGGATATAGGCCCCACATCGAAGCCCACTGGCCGCCGCATACTGAGTTCGATCGATGGTGGAAAGATTCTGTCGCGTGAGCACCAAAGCCACCGGGTTTCGTCGAACTTGCAAGGCCAGCCGATACGCCTCCGCGACCTCGTTCGCATCCGCCGGTCGAACCACAATCAAACCCGGAATGGCCCGCAAGGCCGCCAGGTGTTCCACAGGCTGGTGTGTCGGGCCGTCTTCCCCCACACCAATCGAATCGTGGGTAAAGATATAGAGAATCGGCAACTCCATCAGCGCCGCCAACCGGATGGCCGGACGCATGTAATCGCTGAACACAAAGAACGTGCCGGCATACGGACGCAAGCCACACAACGCCAAACCATTCGCCACAGCCCCCATGGCATGCTCACGGATGCCGAAGTGAAGGTTCCGCCCGGCATAATTCTCCGCCGAAAAGTGTCCGGCATCCGGAAAAGTCAGGAGCGTGTTGTTGGACGGAGCCAAGTCCGCCGAGCCGCCGATCATCCACGGAATGCGTTTCGCAACGGCATTTAGGACTTTCCCAGAGGACGCCCGCGTCGCCAATCCCTTAGCATCTGTGGCGAAGGTGGGAATCTCGCTATCCCACCCGTCGGGTAGCTCACCGTTGAGGATGCGACGAATCTCGTCGGCCTCTTGGGGATACTGTTTTTCGTATTCCGCGAATTTCTTTTCCCATTGTTCGCGAAGCCTTCGGCCCCGTGTGCCAATCCCTTGACGGAAATGCTCCACGACCTCGGCGGGAACGCGGAATTTTTCTTCCACCGGCCAACCGTAAAACTGCTTGGCCAGCCGGATTTCTTCCTCACCAAGGGGCGCCCCATGGGCCTCGTGCGTGTTTTGCTTATTGGGGGCCCCGTAGGCAATGATGCTCTTGACAATAATGAGCGTTGGCTGCGCACCGGCAGGATTGAACTCTTTGATTGCCGCACGTAGCGCCGGTAGGTCATTGACATCGTCAACCTGGAGCACTCGCCAGCCGTAGGCACGAAACCGCCCTGCCACGTCTTCGCTGAAGGCCAAATTTGTGTGGCCTTCAATGGTGATCTTGTTGTCGTCGTAAATCCAGCAAAGATTACCAAGTTTCAAATGCCCGGCAAGCGAGGCGGCCTCGCTGGAAACGCCTTCCATCAAGTCACCATCGCTGCAAAGGACGTAAATGCCGTAATCAAACAGATCGTAACCCGGACGGTTATACCGAGCTGCCAGCCACTTTCCCGCAATCGCCATGCCCACGCTTGTCGCCACTCCTTGGCCGAGTGGGCCGGTTGTCACCTCCACCCCGGAGGTATGCCGGTACTCCGGGTGACCCGGACAACGACTGAGCAGTTGCCGGAATTGCCGGATGTGTTCCAAAGGCACGGCCAGTTCCCCCGTTGGCCGACCATGCTCATCGACCTGTTCCACCTGGGCGAGGTGCAGCAGCGAGTAAATCAACATCGACGCGTGACCACACGAGAGGACAAAGCGGTCCCGATTGATCCATAAGGGACGCGACGGATCAAATCGCAAAAAGTCGTTGAAAATCACATACCCCACCGGCGCCAAGGCCATCGGCGTCCCCGGGTGACCGCTTTTCGCCGCCTCCACGGCATCCATGGAAAGCGTGCGAATCGTGTTAATCGCCAGTTGCTCAATCGAACGATCAGACTGTTCCACCACAGTAACTCCCTTGTGTACTAACCGACTTGCTGATTGACACAACGAGAAATCAAAATGGCCAACTTCCCCGTTTTGGACAAAACACCGGTGAACTGATCAGTTTTCTCTTCATTGGCGGCTTCATCTTCCAAATACGTGAACGTTTAATTTAGGTCGCCCACGAGTGACCGTCAACGTGGTGGCACAGCCGAGATGCGTAATTTGAAAGGGCCTTCGCGGTTACCTCCTAGGCGCCAAGTTCTCCTAGTGAAACCTATGCTTTTCGACGCGCGAATCCCACGCCATAACTTCTCCAAGGCCTACCGACCCCCGTCGCCGCGAAATCGTTCCCCCTTTTCTGGCGTAGAATGGCAGACCCGGCGACGTCCGCCATGTCTGGGCACCGAACGTCGTCTCGTGAAGTTCGGAAAAGCTTGACGCGGATTCTGATCGTTCACACCCTTCTGGGCCCGGCGGCAAAAGCACCGATTTCTGACCCTTTTGACAGAGAAAGCTGACCCAGCAGGGATACTCTCAGGAAGAACTCAAAAAGGGGTGCAACCGGAGAGCCTAAACGATCAGATCGAGGGGGAGATCACTAATGTCCCGAAGACGATTGCCTTCGATCATCACCTGGAGCATTTGTACTCGATGCTCAAGAAAAATGGCGGACGCGGAAGACCGCGTCCCTCCCACCGCAGGGCTACGCCGAGGCGGTGATCCTGTTTCGCGATTGCCGGGCGTAACCGGGATTAAGTTCGATCAGAACGGCTTGCCGCTGCAACTCTGCGGCAACCACCCCAGTCGTTCCTGAGCCTGAAAAAGGATCGAGCACTAAGTCTCCAGGCCGAGAGCCCAAAAGAATACATCGACGGACGAGCTCGCTGGGAAACGCCGCCGGATGTTCCAAATCGCAAGGTTCTGGCCCCAGGACCCAGTAATTCTTAAGATTGGCTCCCGTGCGTTCGCGAACCGCTTGGTTGTTGTAGTAGTACTTCGGGTTCTTCGCAAACAGAAAGATGTCCTCAGTCGCGCGAGAAGGCCGATTCCGAACGCTTTCAGGCATGGGCGCCTTTTTGATCCAAACGATATGAGATCGCAAAATCCACCCGTCAGCCTGCAAGCCAAAAGCCACCCGCCACGGAAGCCCCATCAGGTCCCGATCCTTGAGGCCCCAGCACGGAGGCACTTTACAATTCCGCTTTTGAATCAGCTTCCGAGTGTTACCGACTTTGGCATTCGGGCCACACAGCCCTGTGCCGCCGTTTCGCGCGTAAGCATCGCCCACATTCAGCCATAATGTCCCGTCCGCCCGAAGAACTCGCCCCACCTCTCTGAACACCGAAACTAAGTTTCGAACATACTCCTCCGGCGTCTCCTCAGCACCAATCTGATCGGGATGTTCATAATCCCGTAGTCCCCAATAAGGTGGCGACGTGATGCAACATTGCACCGACTCCGCCGGCAAACGGCGCAAAATCTGCCGGCAGTCGCCTATGTAAATTTGAACACGCCCCGCTGTATAGACTTCTCCCAACTCAGCCATTGAGCCATCCATCAGGCACACCACAGAAGTTTAAGAGTCCAGTTTCCCTTGCTACATTCTCGACCCAAGAAGGATGGGACGTCAAGCCATCTGAAAATCTACGTTTTCGGGCAATTGCGGCGCCTCACCGCCAGTTTACGTTGGCAGCTCGAATGAAGGATTATCGATACCGCGTTAAAAAACACACCGTGTCTTGCAATAGCGGCCCATCTCTCTTGCGTCTGTCGCAGATGGAGGATCCCTCGCCGTCGTGGCCGATCACGTTAGAAGCCTTCTCCTCCCCTGAAACCAAAGACCCTTGACTCATCACGTTGAGAGGGCACTGCCCTTTACCCTCTCAGTTCACCGGGAGGGCAACGGCACAAGTTGGGTCAAATCGGCATTGGTGGCCAGCTTCCAGGTGCGGCCTTGATCAGAAGAGACGAGCAATGCCCGCCGTGTTCCCGGGTGATCATTCCGA
>JAKPII010000361.1 GCA_029549885.1 Planctomycetota bacterium | reverse complement strand
CGACCATGCATCGGGAATCGAACCAAGGCGGCTCGTCAGACGCGTTTCAGTCTCCAGCATTGCCAACATGCGGCCATCAAAAAGCCCACGTTCTGTCAGATAACTGGTCAAAACCATGAACGGGTAGTTGTCAGCCGCGGCGTCCTCCGGATTCCAAATATCGCGGGATTGTGTGAGGTTTCTGGGGATTAGACCCGTTTTAGGGTCAGCCTGCTCAAGCCAGCCCTGCACGTACTTACTGGCTCGAAAGAACATCTCGTTGGCCAGCCGCCCGTTTCTCGCTGCGCAACGAAACGCCCATTCGGCAGAGCCTTCGGGGACCTCGTCGGGAGAAAGTGCTAGCGGATCACGCCAAATCGCCTGCATTTCCGGATACCGATCAGCAAAACCACCATCCATTGGTCCACGAACCGTGATCGGCATCAGGTTTACGCGAAGAGTGAATTTTGGAAGTGAACCCTCCGTCTTCCCCCCATGGCAGATTAAAGCGGCGTGCGAGAAGAAGGCCGCTTTGTCAGAGGCCGCTGAAAGACGAAACTCCAACGAATCTCCGGATCTGGCGGGAAGTTCAAAGGCCAAGTCTTGAAAACCGTCACAGCCCCCGTAAGTCGTCCGTCCTGACTCGATGGTCTTTCCTTGCTCAATCCACTCATAAGCCAGGCCACGCCGATCATTCTTGGCCCCTGCTGAGAGTTGGAGCACCAATCCGTCAACCAAAGGCCCGTTGATCTGGATGGAAACGATGTATTTTCCCAGCCAAACATAGGGTTTCCCTGCGTAAACTTGGGTTGCGTCAGCCGGATCGGAAAGGGCGACCTCTGCCAGCACTAAATGTTGCGCCGAGGTTGCGCCTTCCCCAAACGATTGTGCAGCGCATGCCGCCGAATGGTAGATCCCCAACAGGACGAGAAATAAAACGAACAACCTCGCCAAACCGGCGAACCTGGCGTGTGCCCATCGGAATTTAAACCGCGCAGCAGGCGTGTCACGATACGACCAACGATCGTAAGCCGCGTAAAGCAGCCAAAACGGCTTGCCCTGGGAACCCATGCCACACCTCCGTAGGGTATTTGTGTTAACTGTCCGGAAGATTTGGCGTCTGTTGTAGCACATCGATCCGGGTCATGCATCTGGGGTCAAAACAGTTGATCCGAATACTGACGGACGAGGCTTGCCTCAAAGCAATTTGGAACTTACATCGGGTCACCAAAAGACCTGGCTCTATAGTCACTGCTATTATCAAAAAGACGACACCCCCCGGTGGGGTACCCTCCACCTCACGTTTGTCTTGGAAAAGCCCGTAAATTGTGATTGGCAATTCTCGGCACTTCCGATACACTTTAACACGTTAAGCGGCGCGCATGCGCCGTCGGCTTGTGAAGATAGTAGAGGACACACCCAAGCGGGGCTTGTGCAGTTTTTCCCCCGCGCGGCTAGCGTGTCAAGTCAAGCGTCGAGGATTATTTCGGCAAAAAGCTATTCTCAGACATGGAGGTCGATCATGGGCGTTCGCATTCACCCCACCGCCGTGGTGAACTCTTTTGCCGCACTAGGGACCGATGTGGAGATCGGTCCATTTTGTGTCGTTGAAGCCGATACCATCATCGGGGATGGTTGTCGTTTAGAAAGCCGGGCCGTCGTCAAAAGCGGGACGACCCTTGGCGAAAACAACTGGGTGTTTGAAGGGGCCGTCCTCGGCGGAATGCCGCAACACGTCCACATGCCCGAACGACCAGGCCGAGTCATCATCGGCTCAGGAAACGTCATTCGAGAAAACGTAACGATCCACCGAGCATTGGACGAAGAGGATGCCACCCTTATCGGGGATAACAACCTTTTCATGGCCAACGTCCACATCGCCCATGACTGCCGCGTCGGTAACAACACGATCTTCGCCAATAACGCCATGCTGGCCGGGCATGTGACGGTGGGCGACCGGGCGTACGTCTCCGGTGCTGTGGCGGTCCATCAGTTTTGCCGCATTGGGGCCTACGCTATGGTGGGCGGCCAAGCCCACATCGTCAAGGATGTGCCGCCTTACGTAACTGTCGATGGATTAAGTAGTTACGTCGTCGGCTTGAACCAGATTGGACTCCGCCGGGCGGGGTTCTCAACAGAGGCCATCGCCGAGCTAAAACAGGCATATCGGGTGATCTACCGCAGCGGCCTGTCTTGGAAGGACATCCTCGAACAGTTGAGAACCAAATTCAGCACCGGTCCGGCAAGCCTCTTTTATCAGTTCCTGTCAACGACCACCCGGGGGATTATCCAAGAACGTCGGACGCCGCAGGGCGTGACCCTCAAACTCCGCCGGGCTGACGACGAAGATTCAGACACGGCCGAGTGGCGTGTGCGGATCACCGGTTGATTCATCGACGGTATCGCGCAGGGCGTTCGTCTGCAACATCAAGCATAACCCCGTATCCGGTCATAATTCATTTCGTATCTTGCAGTTCGGTGCTATTCTCCGCCCACGGATGCTGTGCCGGACTGTGCGCCCCTTGTGCGCCGCTTTCGCTCACTTGGACCGCCCGCGGCTTGCTGGACCGCCGTCTCACGCCGAGGGCCCCGGATGCGCTCGGCGCAATGCGGAATCGCGACCCGCCGGTGTGCGCCGGCGACGGAGACCGAGCCAAAACGTTGTTAGGTAGTTCTGTCTCGTCCGCCCGGCCGTGATCTCACTCGACACGTTCTTGCCCATCACCGTTTTCTGACGGGTCCAGCTCCAGCAGGAAGAGGTGACGGCCGGCACCCCAGACATGAACCCCGGCATCCAAAACCGGGTTCGCCGGCGCCTCGCTCTCTTGCGAATCCGCCGGGGGTACGACAGCAGAAAGTGCTCGCGGCTGCCGGGCACGCGCGGAATTCGCGGCAAGTACCGCGGCACCAGTTCTTCCAGCCGATCGGGGTATCGACCGCGTTCCAGTTTGTACATGCGAAGGGCCAGACGAAGACAAGTCGCCTGAACATGGAGGTCGCCCAAGGTTCGGCTGAAAAAGGCGCGGTCCAGCGATCGCCGAATGGACACGGCGGCGTTCCACCCTACCCCCCACCGACTCGAGACCGGTTTCGGCGACTCCAACCGCTTCTGGACCTGCCAGGGGAAGACGCCGCGCTCGTCGTATTCCACGGCGGGGGGAAGATATTCGGCGAGAATACGATCGAGCCGGGCTTGATGGAGCTGCCATTCGCCGGGGACCCAAGACACGGCGATGGGGAGGAACCACAGGTCCCCGGACCACCAGGCGAGCTTCGGCCCTTCGCGCCCCATCCCCATCGGGGCGTCGTGCACGAACGGACCTCGCCAATACGCACCGAGCAGCAGCGTGCGAACTTCGAGCGGCACGCGCTCCCTCGTGACGACGTCCTGGATATCCTTCAACATCTCGCGGAGAGATTCCGGCGTTTGCCCCTCCGCGCGGCTCCATTCCCACGCGGCGTCGGCCCAGCGGCTCCATTGGGCCGGGTCTCGGGCGGAGACGAAGAAATCCCCAAACGCGCAGGGGTAGGTCCGTTCCGCACGGAATCGCAAAGCCAGCGCGGCGATTTATGCGGGATGCGATCCGGACGCCGTGAAAGCGATCTTTCTCAACAACCTTCAAAACCTTAGTGACACCGGCCATCTCCATGGAATGTACCTTATGGGCCATGGAGATTCCAAGGGCGTTGGTGCTGCCGAACCGCGCTGGTTTGACTATACCGTTGGCCCCCTCACCTGGATGACGTACGCAGAGATGAAAGAGCGAATAAAGGGCGAGGACAAGTATCGGCTGGCGGCCCTCATCATTCATGCGTGCCATGGGGCAGACGGAGACGCGAGAAATTGGTTGCTTAGCCCCTGGGGCATCTGGTGGGGCTGGCACGGCGAATTCAACCCATTTACAACTCCTTATGAGAAGTACCTGCCTGTGTATTGGGGACTCCACGTTGAAACGGAGATTCTACTCGCGGGCGTGGTAACCACCAAGACCTACGGAGGTCGCCAAGAGACCAATCGTTTCAGCTTTGAGACCTTTACGCCGTACTGACTGGAGAATCGATTTGTTCGACTGTAGCAGGAACCATTCGCAATGAAAGGCCGAACCGTTATCCGCTGGTTAGTACGCCTGGCGATCGCCGGGCCGGTGCTCCTCATACTTTACGTGGCCTTTGATGTCCTCTTCCTGAGCACTTGGCTGAGTGAGCACGGTTACACTTTCAGCGGGGCATCCTACAAGTGGTACAAGGCAATGAAGCGTGGCGATGCACAGGAGGCCGAGTATTGGGCCCGCCGCATGATTCGCTACGCGAATCCCGACGTCCATGAGAATTACCCCTGGCATCCCGCTTACGCTTATACCCATCTGGCGGCGGCCTACGAGTTGGCGGGAAAGTACGAAGCGGCATTGGCCGTGTATGAGGATTATAGCCGCCTACAAGACGATTGCTTTTTCAGATGGCCCATGCCTGCTGCACGCATCCACTACAAACTGGGGGACAAGGCAAAAGCCTTTCTACTATACTGTCAGGTCGCGAGGTGGCTTCAGGACCGGCGCTATGAAGTTAGGATGTACATCGTTGGCTCTCGGCCTTATGAGAAGGCCTTATCGCCGTTTTCCAGTTACGATGATTTTTTGCAATTCATGTTCCAACAGTGGGAGCAGACAGGCAAGGCGGAAGAGTATCGCCAAACGCTGGAATTTTTGGAGGCGATGGCCCATGATCTATCGGAGTATGATGAGCAGTGGAAGACTGCCATGAACACCGGTGATGCGGCACGTGCCAAGCAGTTGGCCAAATGGCTTATTATTCGTAGTTCCGATTCAGATTTCACGCCATACTATCGCCCATCTAGCCGTACGGAGGCTTATCGCCGCCTGGCTGCTGCTCATGAGCTGGCGGGGGAGTATGAGGAGGCGTTGCGCGTGCATGAGCGATACGATGAAGTCGTTATTGTCGATGAGCTGTCGCCCCCGCTGGCAATTGGGCGGATCCTGTTCAAAATGGGCCGCAAGCAAGAGGCCTTCCGCAAGTACTGTGAATACGCCGCGACTCTCAGGGAACAGAAAGTCAAGGGATATGCTGTGGACGGGAGCGATATTGTTGCCGACCAATACGCACTCCCGTATGAACACGCCCTGTCACCGTTCAAGACGTATGAGCAATTTCTCCAGTTTGCCAGGGAGGAGTGGGAGGCCACGGGCAAGGACGACAAGTACCGCCCAGCGATGGAGTTTCTGGAGTCACTGGCCCACGTCAAAGTGGAGCCGATTAGCCCACCGCCATCTGGCGGGCCTTGACGCAACGTGCCGTAGTGACCGATTATTGACATATACCATCCTGGCCATGCCAGGCGACCCGTGGAAACTGGATCATGACCCAGCGCAGGACGACACGCAAACGCCATGGCGCACGGTGCTCGATACGATCACCCGGGAGACGTACCCGACCACCGGTAGCGTCCTCTGGGGTGGTGGGGCTGCCACGCTCGAAGAAGTTGCCGCCCGCATCACTAGGGCGCTGAATGAAGGCGCGCGGTTGCGGTACGAGGAATATACGGGGGGAGCGTCACGTTACGTGGAGGATTATCGATGGCCCATGGGATCGCGGAGTCCCCAGGGAAATTCACCAGTACTTCGATCTCACGGCATATCACAACCAGATCACCGGCGCAGGGGACGTAGCGGCTTCGGATCTTCGCCAGCGTTACCTCTGGGGCCCGGCGGTGGACCAGATCTTGGCCGAGAAAGAAGTTGACATCGGGACGGCGGATTTGGTAGCCTGGACACTGACGGATCACCTGAACACGGTCCGGGACATCGCCAAGTACGATTCGGGCAGCGATATGACCACTGTGGTCAATCACCTCATCTATGACGCCTTTGGCCGGGTGACGGCCGAGAGCAACCCGGCGATAGATACTCTGTTCTTATTCACGGGTAGACCTTTTGATACTCACACCGGCCTGCAAAACAACCTCCACCGCTGGTACGACCCGCGTGTCGGCCGCTGGCTGAGCGAGGACCCGATTAAGGCGGACGTCAATTTCTACCGCTACGTTGGCAACAACCCAACCCGGTGCATTGATCCGTCAGGATTGGATGCGCCCGGTGGCTCTATGTGGTGCGAGGGCTATACAAAGTGGGTGGCTGAACGGCAGAAGAAGGAACGCGAAGCCCGCGATAGAGAGTTTGAAGCGAACGCCGCCAAGCTTCGGCAGCAATTGCGCAGATGCTGCTCGTCACAGAGCGACCCCTGCAAGAAGGCGCAGTGTGAGAAGGATGCTGATGCTATCATCGGCGGTCTCAGGAAGGCGTATCACAACATCTATGACCGCGGAGGCCCAAGTTACTTTTCGTTCAATGGTCCCGTATGCACTCAGTGTGAGGAGCAGGTTTGTCACAACCTACGGGACGGGGCGTACTTCGAATATACTACGGTCACCCACATCGGTCCTACTATTGCAGGAACGGATATGAGCGTGCCAGGCACTGACCATGCTTGGGGTGAAATCAAATGCATGGCCACGGGGCAAGTGTACACCATTGACTTTTGGAAAGGGGGAACAGATTTCTGGCGCTATGGGCCGGACGCCTTTGGATGGAAACGTACAACCTGCTCGCCGCCTACCACGACTCGACCGAACATGCCCTCTCACCCCGTTGGCCCTGGTCCTTACATTGGCCCCTTCAATCTGTACTGAAAAGGAGGATACAGGAGGATCACCCCATGGAAACATCGCGGCTCTGCTTCTCATTCACATCCAGCAACGTTGAACGCTCCCCACTTGCGTGCGCCACGAGTGGCGCTAGAACAAACATCTTGCCGTTGTGTCGAAAAGTGTTCTTGCTGGCTGTGGTAGCACAGTCTTGTTTTCTTTCCGCGCTATTGTTATGCGCGGTTGGCATTGCGGGGTGTCGAGTTGGTGGCTTTGGTTGCGATGCGCGGTCAGCAGCCAGACGAGTACAGTGCGATAGCAATCTCCGCACGCTTTACGATGCGCTTCTGAAATACGTGTCACTACATGGCGATGTGCCTCGCGGGAAGGACGGAAAGGCATCGATTGATCCGCTGAATGACCCCAAGGTACAAGAGGAGCTTGGCATTGGTCCCTCAACATTGAGATGTCCCGCCGATAAGAATCCGTCGGGGCCATTCTATGTGCTCAATCCCGCCTTGATTGCTAGCGATTTGAGGGATGATTCGACGACCATAGTCGCGTGCGATCGCACTCCAAATCATGTCGGATTCATGGGCAACCCACTCAGGCTCGTGTTGCTGGGGGATGGTAGCAGGGTATGTATGTACGTTCCGCTGAAAGACCAGGAGGAGTGGCTTCGATTATTCCTGTCTGGTGACAAGCGCGCGTGCACCGTGTTGAGGAAGGAAGGCAACATGGGGAGCACGGGTCTCATGTGGTATGTAGGGAAAGATAAAGGATATGTGGGGAACGAGTGATCGCAAGGTCGTTGCCGGGCCGGCGGCGCCGCTAGCTCTTCCATGGGCATTGGCGTGACGCCACGCGTTCTTGGGGACAGAAAACGGGGACAGGTCCGATTAAGTGAAGATAGGTAGATTCACTGATTCACAGGCGCTTCGGACATCGCCGCCGAGGTACGAGTAGAGACGAAAGAGCAGCCGCCTACATCATCTGGAAAGGGGACGAGTGTAACTCCTGGGAGACGGGCCGAGGGCCAGCTGGGATCGCGCTTACAACGTCGGGCCTGCTTTTCTCCCACGACGCACTTGGCCGCGTCCTCACTCAGGCCGACCGGCTCGAGCACACGACACTTTACGTCTACGACAACCTCGGTCGGCTGACCAGCCAGACCGACGCCAACAACGCCACCACCACCTTCTCTTACGACCCCGCCGGGCGACGCCTCTCCCTGAACGACCCCGTCGGCAATACCACCACCTGGGTCTATGACGCCCTGGGCCGCACCGTGGCCGAGACCAACGAGTTGGGCGATACCCGCTATTTCGTCTATGATGCCGGCGGCCACCTCCTCCGCCAGATCGACCGCCTGGGCCGGGTCCGGCAGTTTCAATACGACAATCTCGGTTGCAATACGGCCGAAATCTGGTATAATAATGTTCAGGATGCCGAGGCCGATCAGAACCGCCAGCGGACGATCACCTTCAGCTACAATCTGGTCGGCCAGCTCACAAATGTTGACGACATCGAGGCCGACTACACCTACAGTTACGATGCCCTGGGCCGGGTGACCACGCTCACCCACAGCATCGTGGGGCTTGTGCCCATGGTGACTTTCACGCAGGCCTACGACGCGGCCGGCCGCCGCACCGAGCTGAAAACGCAGATCAACGGGACGGCCGAGTTCGTCAACCAGTGGACCTACGACGCGCTGGGCCGCGTGGTCCGCATCACCC
>JAKPII010000355.1 GCA_029549885.1 Planctomycetota bacterium | reverse complement strand
GCGGACAATCGCCTCCGCCTTCCGGAGGGAACGAATCCCCAGAGGCAGGTACGTGTAGGCCCCCGCCATAACTTGGTTGATCAATCCGGCACGAAGCATCAGAACATGACTAGGGATTTCAGCTCCTTCAGGCGACTCTTTCAACGTTGGGATAAAGGTCTTTGTCCAATACATTGCGTTTTACCTCGATCGTTCCGTGCCATGTCGTCACAACGTCCGGCTCCGCGTCGAAATTGCTGATCTTCGACACGTTGCCGGGCTCGTATTTGGGCTTGTTCTCGCCATAAGCCCCGAAAACGACGATTCTAGACCGCAGAGCGTAAATTGGACAAGATCGGCCAAATGGAAGAAACCTCTCGATGGTGCGAAGAGCAGTACTTCTCGGAAATCGCTCGCGGAGGGGATCCGACCATCGTCGGGACGGCTTTTTATGCAAGACCATCTAGATGGAAAAGCGACTCAACGGGGCTGCCTTACGCCTTCTCTTGTCCTTCCGGCGCAGACCCGTTGTCTTTTGATCCCAAAGCAAACGACGCCGGCTTTTCCCTCTGGTACGGCCCCCCTCATGACGAAAGTGCACTTTCTTGGGGATCAGATGCCCGTTTCGTGCGACAAAGACAGAGATTATTTGGCAAAATCGCGCTGTTTTGATACCAACCCAGCAACGACACCGCGGAGTTGTTTCATCGTCAGCGGCAACGTTACGACTTGGCGGTGATCAGACCGGTTGGCCATTCCCGCCAAGTCACGCTGGTGCTGCTCAAGCATCAGGACTGCCGGAATCATGTGCGTGCGGGGATCATCGCCAATTTGGTTGAAAGCGGTTACTGCTGATTCACCCAATTCACCGGCATCAATGACGATGCAGTCAATCCCCTCGGTCTCATCCCTGATCCGGTCGAGTGCTCGCTGGGGTGACGAAATGATCAGGACTCGGTAGCCAAGTTTCTTAAGCCCTTCGCGCAAGACATTTTGCATCTCGACATTAGGTTCAATGACCAAAACTGTGGGTTGGTTCGAATCGGCGTTGCCCCCCTTGGCTGCGGTCAGGTCAACATCCGCCTCACCTTGGGCGAGCCGTTTGGCGGCGATGCGGAGGTCGATGAGCATTTCCCCGGGGGTTTGATATCGGGTCTCGGGATCAAGAGACATCGCCTTGTTGATGACACCCGCCACGACTTTCGGTGTCGAGGGCTCTCTTTGATGGATCGGAATTATCTCATAGAAACGGTTCCGGCTTAACCGTTTCATGCGGTCCTTTGTTTCGGAAAGCGGTGGGTCGCCCGTAAGCATGTGATAGTACATACAGCCTAAGAAATAGATATCGCTCCGCGGATCGTTGCGGGGGACACCTGTCGCCTTCTCAAGTGCCGCATAGTCAATGGCCCGCGCGTTGGCGGGGATTTCGGGCAAAGCAGCTTCTAGGAATTCATCGACTGCAGCCAGTCCGAAATCGACCAGCTTGGCCGTTCCATTGCTGCTGATAAGGACGTTGCTGAGTTTCAAGTCACGGTGGGTCAACCCTTGACGAAAGGCGTAGTCCAGCCCGGATGTGATATCTACCATGATCCGGGTGGCGACGATGGGGTCCAATTTCTTGCGGACTTTAACGAACTCGCGAAGGTTTTGCCCCTCCACAAATTCCATGACAAGGAAGTGCGTCCCGTTGTACGAACAGACGTCGAACACGGGAACGATATTGGGATGCCGAAGGGCCATCCCCAAGCGACCTTCCCTCACGAATTGCTGGTAACAATTGGGGTTGTCACTGTAGCGCCGCCTCAAGACCTTGAGGGCCACAACCTCCTTGGTGTCCTTGTGAACTGCTCGGAAAACACGGGCGAATGTACCCGCTCCGACCAGATAAAGAACCTTATAATCGCGATAAAAGAAACCGTCACGATCACCGTTTAGGAGTTTTTCGGCCTGATAGTTGGTGAGGTATTCACGCCGTACCAAGAATTGAATGAACTCGTCCAGCGAGACGCTCTTTCTGCCCAACTCTGACCAAATCTGGCGGATCTCCCAATCGGTGAGGAGACCAACATCATGGGCTCGCTCCGCCAGCACTTCTGCTGAAATGTCGGCCATAATCTCTCCCTCTGTTCCGAGTATTGGCTCAATTATGGGCGAGTTAACCCGCTCTGATCAGCGGCACAAAATCTGGGTAAATGCCCCTTCCAATGAAATACCCCGAGCACCCACCGTCCCCCTAAAAGCGGTAAACCGGTATCTATCATGCTTTATCTTACTTTGCACCCGCCGAGATGGCAACGAGATTGGAACCCTCTGAAAGTGGGGTTTCGATGGAAAATGTCGGCTCTGCCCCTATGCAAGAGCGGTGGAGTTTCGCCCCCCTTGCGTGAACGTTTCTTAGCCGTATAATGCCAACAAAGAGAGAGGCGATAACGAAAATCGATCGATGCGGGTGTAGCTCAGGTGGTAGAGCACGACGTTGCCAACGTCGTTGTCGTGGGTTCGAGTCCCATCACCCGCTTTTTTACTTTGTAGGTTTGGGTGATTTAGATGGTCAGGGGTTTCCATGGTTGCCTCGGATGGTTTCCGTCAAGACGACGAAGAATTGAAGCAGGCTTCCGGCCTGAGCGAAGTCGAAGATGCGGATTTGATGGCGCCTGCCGCCACAGATGAATCGGCGGGCGAAGCGGAAGAAAGCACGGAGACACCACTCGAGTTCGAGTTCGATGTGGAGGCTGCCGGTCCCTGCAAGCGGAAAATCATCGTGACGATTCCGCGGAAGGAGGTCGATCGCTATTTCCAGGAAGAGTTCGATAAGATTCGGGACGAGGCACAAGTTCCTGGTTTCCGTCCCGGTCGGGCACCTCGGAAACTCTTGGAAAAGCGCTATCGTAATGAGCTGCGCGAGCCGGTTAAAGCGCGTTTGATGCTGGACGCCTTTACCGCCCTTGCGGATCGGGCAAATCTTGCCCCAATTAGCGATCCCGAGTTGGACCCCGACCGGATTGAATTGCCGGACGAAGGTGATTTTGCATTTGAGTTTTCGGTGGAGGTACGGCCGGAGTTTGAAATCCCCAATTGGAAGGGCCTCAAGCTCACCAAGACGGTTTACTCCTACACACCTCAGTACTTTGAAGCGTACTTGCGCGAGCAGCTTAAGAGTGAGGCCTTGCTCGAAGAGGTGGAAGAGCCGGCCCAACTGGGCGATTATATCACCTGTGACATATCCCTCTTTCACGAAGGTCGCGTCTTAAACTCCTCCGATGGTGAGCGATTGTTGATCCGGCCTCGTTTGACATTCATGGATGGTGTGATCGAGGATTTCGGGGAGAGGATGGTCGGCGTCCAACGGGGCGAGTCGCGTACCTGTGACGTGCGGGTGGCGGAGTCTTGTTCTGATCCTGAGCTTGCCGGCAAGACAATTCAAGCCCGGTTTAAAGTCCACGCGGTACTGCGACGGCGGAGTGCTGAGAATCTAGAAGCGTTTGCCCAGACGATGGGGTATGGCTCCGTCGAGGAGTTGCGGGATGCTTACGAGCGGCGTCTCCGCTCTCGCTTAGATCAAATGACGTACGAGAGTCTGCGTAAGCAGATTCTCGATCAACTTTTGGATGTGGTTCCATTTGATTTGCCCCAGGATCTCGTCAAGCGCCAGACGGAGCGAGAGCTTCGCAGGCGGGCTGTGGAGCTGGTTCGGGCCGGTTATTCTCAAGAGGATATCCAACCGCATCTCAATGCGATCGCGCGGGAGGCCAGGACCCAAGTCGTTCGTCTGTTGAGAGAACATTTCCTGCTTGAACGGTTGGCTGAAGCGGAGAATATCGAAGCCGACGAGGACGCTATTGACGCGGAAGTGGAGCGAATCGCGATGCAAACCGGTCGCTCTCCACGGCAGGTCCGCGCGGAGCTGGATCAAGAAGAGGCTTGGGATGTCATCCGTAATGCCATTGTCGAGCGGAGGATGATTGAAAAAATTATCGAGGTAGCCGAGATCACTGAGGAGCAGAAGACGTTGACCGCTCGCGAGGAAGCCGAAGAAACGGCCCTCGACCTGGGAGTAGTTCGACCGAAGCCAAGTGCCGAGGAAACATCAGACTGAGACAAAAGATGCGTCCAAGCCAAACTCGTGAGACCGCCCTTAGTGGCGGTCTTTTTTATTCAGTGGCTTGAAAGAATGCGGACGGAGGGACTCGAACCCTCACCCCTTGCGGGACAAGATCCTAAGTCTTGCGTGTCTGCCAATTCCACCACGTCCGCACAACTAAGACGTTGGATAGGCCTAACCGTCAACTTTTCTGTCGACCCTGCTTTGATTCTACTAAGTTCCCGCGACCGTTGCCAGATCGGTCGAAGGCACCAGAAAGCCGCGCAATTACGCGTTGCGTGAACACGCCGTCGAGCAGAAACGGCTTCCAAGATCAGTGGTCTCGTGAGATGACAAAGGTCGCGAGTTGTCGGACGGCCTCGAGAACTGGACTGGGGGTGAAATGAGACAGTCGCCCCATTGCAGCAATCACGAAACCTTTCGCACGATCTTGGGCGTAGGGAATTGCGTCTTGTTCTGCGAGCATTTGGCGAATACGGTTTCGGTAGCCTTCCGGCTGCTCACGGAGCAATGTCAACAACTCTTTTCGCTGGTCTTCATTACCCACGGACAACAGTCGAATGATGGGCAGCGTTGGCTTCTGTTTGTCCAGATCACTACCCAAGGATTTTCCAGCCCGCCGTTCATCACCTAGCACGTCAAGGATATCGTCGATGATTTGAAAGGCGATTCCTAAGTCGGTACCGAACTGCTCAAGGTCGTTTACCACACGGGAGGTCGCACCGGCATAATAGGCGCCGAGGCGACAGCATGCCCGATACAACGAGGCCGTCTTTTGTGCAACGATGTCAATGTACTCCTCTTCGGAGATGTCAAACTTTCCCCGCGTGGCAATTTGTCGTAGTTCTCCCTGGCACATCTCGTGACTGGCCTGGGCAATAACCTGACAGGCATAAACTGAATCCACGGAACTGGCCAGGCAAATGGCCCTTGCCAGGAGGTAGTCGCCCAACAGGACGCTGGCCTCGTTGTCCCAGAGGGCATTCATGGTTGCCATGTGCCGACGCATCCGGGCATCGTCCAAAACGTCATCATGGATGAGACTGGCCGTGTGGACGAGCTCGACGGCTGTTGCCAGTTTGATGTGCGTCTGATTGATATCACCGCAGATTTTTCCCGCAAGCAGAAGAAGAGCCGGCCGCAGGCGTTTGCCGCCCAACTGCAAGCCGTGCTTGAGCATTCGATCGACGTAGGGATGAGAATCTTGTAATTCGTGACGCAACAAGCGATCGACTTCGCCCATTTCCTCAGCGATGATCTGGTAAACGCCATGTAAAGGCGTGGCTGTGGCGGCATGATCGACGCTTTCTGTCATTCGGCCATCCTTTAGAAACACCTAGATTGATTCTCTTCTGTCGCTATCTGATTTTTTATAGGCGCAAGTCTTCGTGGCGTGCCGGTTCTTCCGGTTTTACAGGCATGCCACAATCCCACTCAATTTGTTTCATCGACACATTTAGTGTACTTGCAACGATTAAGCGCTGGCAATCGCTTATGGGACCGTTTTGTTCGACGGCAAGCGGGGGTCGCAAGAACCGGCTTGAGCCAAGCGGCGTCCCAAACTCACTACTTCTCTCTTCTTTACTACTGTCAGACTGTCAAAACTGTTTGATCTTCGCCACCAGAAGTGGTAGCATCTTGGTTAACGGCCAGCAGTGGGCGGCTTCCAAAGAATTGGAAGCCCAACTTTGCGGGGGCCGGCGGTATTGGCTTTACCCATGTGAGGAGCGGAAACCAATGAGCACGTGGCGGCCTACGCGGTGTTTTAGGTGGCTTGTGCCCGCTGTCCTACCGGTGTTCCTCTGCACCTACATGATTTCGGGCGAATCCTGTTGGGGCGCCGTTCGAATTGAAAAGGTCATCACAAACACATGCGGCGAAGTGCGGGCGACCAGCGAAA
>JAKPII010000040.1 GCA_029549885.1 Planctomycetota bacterium | reverse complement strand
GAGCACAAGGTTCCGCCCGGCTCTTCCACAATTAGATCGAGGTCGGCCTCACCCAGCCAAGAGACCTCAATGACGCAGTCCCGGGCCACGGCTTCGTCCAAGGCCATTTCGTATCGTTTGGCTTCCTCTGTGCGGTTTTGTGCCTTAAGGTCTTCCAAAAGGCCCTTGGCTACCCGCAGGGCATTCAGCCAGACATCCTGATGCTTTTCGGGAAAGGCTTGCGAGAGGATTCCGACCGTCGCCCATTGGATCGCTTCGACGTCGTTCAGCTTCTGCGCCAACCGCAGGCCGGCGACGTAAGGTTCAGGCCATTCCGGCATCAAACCAGCCACCTGACGGTACATCGTCAGTGCCCGCTGATCGAGTCCGTGCCGCTCCAATTGGATGCCCAACACCAGGAAGTCCATCGGATCGGTTGCGAAATCGGCAGCGGACATCAGTGCCCGTTCGATTTCTTCCTGTGAGCCCCCCTGGGCTTCCAAGGCCAATGCCAAGCCTTCGTACATCCACGGTTGCGGCTGATTGTGACGCAGTGCGGCGTGGATCAACGCCGTGACGTGGTCAAACTTTTGGGCGGCCACCAACCGACGAACGGCTTCCCGAACATCTTTTGCCGGAACGACTCCCTCGTCGAAACAGGCATTCCAAAGCTCGTCAGTGGATTGGCTCGCGGAGACACTTCCGGAGACCACTTGATCGGCTAAGGCAAGAACCGGGCTAGGCTTGGCAGCCTGTCGTGGCTCGCCCGTGGGGGATTTGCTCAAATCATCCTTGACATCAAAGGCCTGGAACCCGCCGTTGTTGTTAGGCACGTTCCACATCCCACCCATGCCCATGCCATAACCACCCATGCCCATGCCGTAGCCCCCCATGCCATAGCCCCCGTAGCCACCCATGCCATAGCCCCCGTAGCCGCCCATCATGCCCATGCCCATACCCATACCGCCCCAACCGCCCATGCCTGCCCCACCCATTACGTTGGGAGGTACTACCAGGTCGGCGACCGGATAGACCTTCAACACCAGGTCATTACCAGCTTGTTCGGGCGTGGTAATCAAAAGGACTTCATCTTTGATTACGTATGTCAAATCAAGTTCCCGCAGGAGCAAACGCAGAGCCGATCGCAACGAAATGCCCCGCAGACTCTTTGTGATAGGCGTGTTGGTATCAACACCAACGTCCTGAAGGGCTCTCTGATCGAGTTCAATTTCGATCTGGTGCCGATCTTTCAGATAATTGACCACTTCCGAGAGCGGCGTATCCACGAAATCGAGTTCCGTCGGCTTCTTCAGTTCACTCAAGATTTTCCGCTCCGTGGGATTTTGGCTCCCCAAATCCATGCTCTGATACCGTTCCTTCCTTCGAGCCGTCAGCTCTTGCCACACCTGGGCATCGGGATAAAGGATCGGAGGTTCATCAGGAATGGGAACGTGAGCTAGCTCGGTTTGATAGAGGGTATCGAGAACGTTCTTTTGCCGCTTTTCGCGAAGCACCATGGCCTTCTCGAAATCACCCACTTGGCTGGCCATGTGACTCGCAAGAAGCGGCACCGGGTTATCCGGGCTGAGCTTTTTGGCTTCACCGGCCGCCTCCACCTCGGCCAACTCGTATCGACCCTCGTCCATGAGGGAATTGAAGCGGGCCATAAGTTGGCTCAACTTCTGTTCCTTTAGGAGCAGACCTTCGGCAATCAGGCGACGCTCCGTAGCTTGGGCTTCTGCCTGAGCTGCCCGCCGACGCTGTTCATTCAACTCCACGACCCGCGTATCGGCCTGCCGGATCGCCGTACGAAGCTGATCGAGAAGCTGTTCCCGCACGTCGGGCTTAAGGTCGGGAACCCGGGTGACTTCGTCCAGCTTAAGTTTCAATTGTTCGCGAGCCGTCTCCGGATTGGTGCCCATCAGCTTTCGTGCCGCGCTGATGGAAGCCTGGACCTCCTTGCTGACGGCTTCAGCCAAAATCTGCCGATCTTGGGCAACCTGAGCCGCTAACGCACCGGGTACCTCCGCCTGCGCTTGCGGACCCACCAGGGTCAAATCGGCCTGCGGCTCTTGCGCCTGTGCTTGCGGAGCCGCGGGCTGGGCCGGCGCCGGTACCGCCGGCTGCTCCGCCGGGACTTGCTGCGAGACTTGCGTCACGCGGGCGAGAATCTTGCGGGCAGCCTGGTTTTGTGGGTCTTGCGCCAGGGCCGCCTCCGCCATCCGCTTCGCGGACGTCAGGTCATTCACCTCCAGTGCCTGTCTCGCCAGCTCCGTAAGGTTGTAAACGCCGAGTTCCGCATTCTCGGCCAATTGCAGCAATGTGTCCGCCCCTGGGACGGGCACTACCAATCCGGCGTTGTTTCGAGCCGTTTCTACAAGCTTTACCAAAAACCCATTCTGTGGGTGGGGCTGGCCATTGAACACAAACTTCTGCGAGCCACGGTCAGACCGAACCTCGACTTCCACCGTGCCGGGATTCTTCAAAGTTCCCACAGCCACCGTTTCCCGATCCGAACGAAGGGGCGGCATCCGTGAAGGATAGACCTCTGCCACTTGCTCCGACCACGCTGCGCCATTGGGAAACGCCACCGTCGCTCGCACGGCATCACTCAAACGCTCGCCAACGGCTGCCGCGTCCAAATCGCCACTATCCACGACAAGT
>JAKPII010000349.1 GCA_029549885.1 Planctomycetota bacterium | reverse complement strand
CCAGCGGACGTAATCGCGGTCTTCTGTAAATAGGGGGAAACTCGGCGAAGCAACGAGCGACTCATTCACGACATCCCATACTTTGATTTTGCCAGCGTAGCGTTCCGCGATTTCTTTGAACCGTTTTCGATACAGGGCCTTCAGGGCTTCTGGATCTTTTGGTAACCACGATGGGTTATGTGCATGCCAAAGCAAAGGATGTCCCTTGAGGGTGATGCCGTACTTTTCTGCCCAGGGAATGAACCGATCCGGCGGTGGCCGCCGCCAAATCTCGGGTGAGCCTTCCGCATATCGCAATTGTCCTTGCTCCGGCTCCGTACCGCTCCAATAGAAAGGAACTGTTGCGAAATTGAACAAATGGGCGAAGGCCTCCTCGTAGCGGCGGTTTTTCTCTTCAGAACCGAGTTGACCGAGCACAAACGCATTGCAACCGAAAAGAAAGGCATGCGTTTGCTGGATCACCTGGACGTGCACATCAGGCACGGGCTGACCTTCGGCATCCACAACCCTGATTGTGATGTCCTGCTTGCGGTGCTTTTCAATGCCCTCGGCAATGCGTGCTTGGATTTCTGGTTTACGCCACCGCGATTGATAGCTTTGCCATACTTCATCAAACGATGCCGTGGGTTTGGGGCTTTCTGCATAGGTGGCCCCCAAAGACACGGCCATGGCCCATAAACTTCCCAACACAATAAACTTTAGACTCAGCTCACGCGGGTCATTCAATGCTTTCATGGCTCCGTCACCTGATTCAGCGTAAGAGGTGTCTCAGGACCTACCAGGATCAATCGCATCCTCGGCCACCTTTCGTGGCGTCGCCCCCAAGGGAATCGAAATGGCTGAGCCCATTATAGACAAACGGTTTTGAGAGTGTAACATAATGGACCAGAGCTTGCCGGCGCTGTGGGTCGGCAGGTTAACACGCTCGCGAATTACAGTACAGATCGACCGGTGCTTGGAAATCTTAGTCTATCCCAAAACGTTCCCCCTCTCCCTCCGGGAGAGGGTTGGGGTGAGGGCAAGCCAAGGTCAGAATCAATTGAGAAAACCGGCAACGATTCGACCCACCCTCACCCCCGACCCCTCTCCCGCCGAACGGGCGAGAGGAGATTATAAGATAGGCTCCTAAAGGGTTGGATCATCAGGTTTCTTTGGAGCGATTTGACGGCCTGCCTAAACACCGACCCGTCGTCGCTTCTTGGCGAGTCCGGGAAAGGTGTAGGGTCGTGTTCTCTCACACCGGGACCAACGATAGCTTTCACATTCTTAGCAATCGTCGATCGTGCTAAATGAATCTAAAAAAGAAGATGAGCACAGCAGCATCATAGCATGACACAATTACATCGGGGAGGTAATTCATGGCCTTACGCTTTTATCATTTGCAACAGTCAATAGTGATGGGCCTTTTAGCGATCGCATTGCTCGCCCTTGTTTGCGCAAGAGCGGATGCCCGGGAAAGTACCCGAAGACCGAATGTGGTGATCTTTTATACCGACGATCACGGGTACGCAGACTTGGGGATCCATGGTGTTGTGTCCGATATCAGGACGCCGCATCTCGACAGCCTGGCAAGAAGCGGAGTTGTCTTCCAGAACGGCTACACAACGGCCCCCCAATGCGTGCCCTCGCGGGCGGGGCTTTTGACAGGAAGATATCAAGGGCGATTCGGCGTTGAGAGCAACAAGTCGTCCTTAGAAGGCTTCAACAAGCAGCCCACCATCGCGACGCGGTTACAAGCACTGGGCTATGTGACGGCCCAGTTTGGAAAATGGCACCTGGGACCGGCTAACGAGATCCCCCAACACGGCTTTCAATACGTGTTTTCCCAGATGGGCCAGCAACCGTTCTATGCCAACATAACGCTGGATGGTGAAGATCGCCCAATGGGTATTATGAATCCCGAGATGTATCACATTGATGCCTGCACCAAGGCCGCCGTTTCTGTTATCAAGCGGTTTCGCGAACAACCTTTCTTTCTTTACATCGCCTACCGCGCACCGCACACGCCGCTCGATGCCCCCCGACAGTACACGGACCGTTTTCCCGGTAACATGCCGGAACGCCGTCGCCAGGCCCTGGCCATGATTTCTGCCGTGGATGAGGGCGTTGGCCAAATTCTCAAGACCCTCGAGGAGCTACACTTAAGGGACAAGACCATCATCTTTTTCATCAGTGATAATGGTGCGCCGCTTAAGATCAGCAAGACCGACTCGCCCCTGAATACCGACGCCGGGGGATGGGATGGTAGTCTTAACGATCCCTATAACGGTGAGAAAGGGATGCTCACCGAGGGCGGAATTCATGTTCCCTTTTTGATGAGTTGGCCGGAGAAAATCCCAGGCGGTCAAGTCTATCAGCATCCGGTCAGCACTCTGGATGTGGCAGCCACCGTGTTAGCTCAGATCGGCGCGGACACAAAAGTGGGAGAGTCAGACGGCGTGGACCTCGTTCCGTATTTGCGGGGCGAGAAGGAGGGACCACCCCATGAGTCGCTGATGTGGCGATGGATTGCCCAGGCCGCCATCCGCGAAGGTGACTGGAAACTCCTCCGTGGTGGAGATCGGGAGTACCTTTTCAACTTGAAGACCGATCCCAGCGAAAAGCGAAACTTGCTCAAAGATGCCCCCGAGGTCGCTGATCGGTTGCGTCGGAAATTAGTCGCCTGGTCCGGGGAACTAGAGCCCCCCGGGTTAAGTACCGAACCGATGGCCCGGGTTTGGAACGCTTACTTCGACTTTTATTTGGAAGGCAGACCAGCTCCTCAACTTGGAGCTAACGCTTCTTCCAAGGCTGAGTGGATTGCTCGGAATGCGCAAATCGTTATTGAAAACGGTTATTTACGTCTCGAATGCGATAACCCGGCTTTGCAGAAAGCCTTTCTCGCCTGTGCGGGCCTTTCACTTCAGGGGCCTGTAACGGTGAGTCTGACTGTTCGGGCCGATCAAGCTGGCCAAGTTGTTCTGGCATGGCGAAAGGCGGGCGATCAAGACTTTTTGCCGGGCAACCGCGTCGTTACCCGGTGGGAAAAAACAGAGGGTGATGCGATGGTCCAAGCGACTCTTCCTGTGAACGCACAAGTCATCCATATTCGCATTCATCCCAATCCGGTCCAGACATTTGCGATTCGTCGCGTTGTACTGCAGGCCGCCAATGGTCGAACTGAGACATGGGACTTCGGAGAGCCTTGAACGAGTGGTCAGGATTGGGGGCAACCCACTAAAGACGTATCGCAAAGTTCCCTCTCCCTTTGGGAGAGGGTTGGGGTGAGGGTAAGCCTTCGTCGGAGTCGATCGAGAAAACGGGCAACGATTCGAGCCACCCTCACCCCTGGCCCCTCTCCCGCCGAATGGGAGAGGCAAGGTTGTTGGATAGACTCTTAAGCGGATTGGCATTCACACGAAAACGCCCTCGAACCGTATTGAGCGAGTCATTATCGCGTCCATTGCCGGCGCCGGTAAAAACCAAAGTAAACTCCCGTCCATCGGGACTAAACCACTTTGGGACGAAGGAGATGAGAAAGATATTGCTCTTCCATTCCCAGGAACTGCCGGGCCGCTGGTCACCAAACGGCCTGTCCGCGGTCCAGTATTCAACCGTTGTCCACGGCCCCCAGGGATCCGGTGCGTCAAAAAGCCCAATGCAGCCACGAGATGATTCGGTGTGCTCCGTAGCGAGAAGCACTCGCTGAAAACCTGAATGATAAATGGCACTTAGGCACCACCCAACACCATTGGGATTTTCAAATACAGGTCGCTTCTGGTCCAAGTGTCCCCAAACTGGTTGGTTGCCTTTTATACCCGTAAACCATTCGTAGGCTTCGCGCCCTTGAAAGATGGCCTGGCGGGAAACGCGGGCAAGAAAGATCGCTCCTGGCTTCTGCACCCGCAACCCCACCACAGGCTGAGTGATATCCTTCCTTTCTGGGCGGATGAAATAGACATACACGTAAGAGTCCGGCGCAGCCTTGTGGTTTTTACCATCGACGAGGAACGTGGGTCCGATAAGTTCATCCTCGCGGTACCATCGCCACGGCGCTTTCTGCCACGTCGCCCCATGATCGGTTGAGCGAGCCAATTCAACATACCGATAGTGATCTCGAGGCCCCCCGCTGTCAGGTTCGTCGGGCACAATCCACGAGTAAAAGACGCCATCGATGCAGACTGTTCCCCAACTCTTTCCCTTAAACGTGGCGGGGTTTTCGGCATCTTTTCCACCCCACACATTGAACCCCCGATAATCGTTCCATGAACCTTCGATCCGGGCAAAGCCAAGGCTGACCCGACCGAGCTGATTCGTCCCCCCAAACCCACCCCCGTCCCCCCAGAAACCGTATTGGTGATCGTTGTCCGCCCAGCACAGTTGAAACAGGTCACTCCCCTGCGCCTCGCGGCGATGGGTGGACCAGTCAAGCTCTATCCCAGCAAAAACGGGACTTGGTGGATATGGGGAACGTATTGTCCCCGGCCCGGGTTCACCATTTGATATGGTGGCTGACAATCCCGTTAGCAACACACCAACCTTGACGGTCCACCACTTCATGGAATTCATCGCTCTGTTGTTTCGCCTCGCCCGACACACAGCTCGCCAGTATTCCGTTTAGGGCCAGTTCTTACGACTCCTGTTCAGCTACTTGAAAAGCCCTTCTAGAGACAAATCTAATCTGTCATGCATCGATGATCGATTCCTTACTGCCCTCATAGACCTCTAGTTGTCGGCAGATCGCAATACGAGTTTGGCCCGACGCAGGGAGAAACAGTCTTCTCCCGAGAAAACCAACCACATCTCACGGCCATCGGTGCTCATCCACTTAGTCGGGAAACACCCTGATTCGCCCGGCCCAACATCCCACCGGTCTGTGTGAAAGACAGTCGTCCAAGGTCCCCACGGTTCTGGGGCGTCAAAAACGCCACAGCCCCCCGAAAAACGCGGTCCCTCCGGGTGATCGCTTTGCGGATAGACCTGATACCAAATGTATCGTTTCAGGGCGGGATTGTACGTGATGCCCGATCGGCCACATCGCCCCGCATGAACAAAGACCGCACCACGTTGATGTATATCGCGACTCCACCGAGGCTGTCCCGTAGGATCAAGCCCTACATAATACTCGTAAGCCTCTTGCTTTAAAAGGGCATCTTTTCCTACCCGTGCCAAGATCATCCGATCGGCCGGGGTATAAGCGCTGTCGCTGTCTGGTGAATAAATGTACACATAATCGTCCCGCGCACCGGCGTAGTTAGGACCAAAATTCAGGAAAACTGGGCAACCGAAGCTAACGGTGAATTTCCAATCCGCCCATTCCCAAGACCGGCCACGATCACGGGAAAATGCCAACTGGGCATTCCCCGCGTTTCGGACCAACATGTAGAGGACGCCATCGACCATCAGCATCCCGCTGGCCTTTTTACCTCGCGCCCCTTCTCCGTACTGTTCCACCGATTCGGAGCGGATATTTGCACCCTCAATAGTGGGCGGCATTCCGCGGACGACGGCCAATCCGAGGCTGAGTTTTTTGGGAACCCGTGGTTCGAACCCCCAACCATCTCCATAGGCAGTGTAGAGTTGATCGTCGTCGCCCCACGTGATGGGCCAGTTGTCACTCCCTCGTGCCAGCCGAATGATCTCTTCCGGTGGTGCCCATTGCAACTCCCTGATTACGGGACTCGGCGGATACGGTGGTTGCGTTTGGCCAGAGACTTGGGAGTGCGAAGGGACCGCCTTCATAAGTGGCTGGAAAAGGAACCGACCGATGTTCTCTTGCGAGGGTGCCTGGGGACCTAGATCATTTCCATAGCGAACCATAATCAAATCGAGGCTGGGGATAACAAGCAGGACCTCATCCCCTGCCCCGGCTCCCCAGACAGCGTCTCGCGGCAAGAAAGGAAACCGCTCGCCGGCATTCGTCCACCAACCCATTCCACAGTCGCCCGGCAGTCCCGCGCTCTGCGTCACTTGACGGACCGCCTCCCGGCTAAGAATCTGCTTGCCCTCCCACATACCTTCTTTGAGTACCAGGCGTCCAATGCGGGCAGTCGCACGGGTGGTGAAGCTTCCGCCACCCCAGGCCGCCACAAGCGGCAAGCCATCCACCTCGAATGTTCTCCCGTAACCAATTGACCACTCGTTGTCGGCAATCCCAATGGGTCGATACACTCGGTCGCGTAACAAACTGCGGATGTTGTTGTCGGGCGCATTTCTCATGGCCGCGGCCAAGGCGTATGTCAGCATCGCGATGCCGGGGTTACTGTATTGAAAGCCCTCGCCGGGGGCAAACTTTAACGGGGCTTGATCACGAGAAATCGTGAAAGGATCATTTGGGGGATCCTCTCGTCGCCAGAAGGCATCTTTCCAGGGGGCCTCTTCGTTCGGCCGGGAGTCGTCCAAACCCGACGTGTGAGACCCCAAATGCCGAATCGTAATCTTTGCCTTTCCGGGGTCTTCACGCCATTGCGGGATGTATTTCGAGACAGGCTCGTCCAAGGTGACATATCCATCATCAAGTGCGACGGCCAAGGCCATACCCCCAACAATCGCCTTTGCCAGCGAGGCCGTACCATGCTTTCGATCGGGACCATGATCTGGAGAATACCATTCGCAAACGACCTTATCGTGACGGGCCACAAAAAAGGCCTTTGTCCTCCGCTCGGCCAGGGCCCGGCAAAGTTCATCGAGGGCCTCTCGGGAGATACCTACCTCAGCGGGGTCCGCCGATTGCCACTCAAAATCTTCGGCAGAGCAGCACGCAACGGGCAGAATTAGCCACGCGGTCAGCATTGTCACCAGATAGTGCGCCACAATCCGGGACGGACGTCGACCGGCCGTCGATCCAACTTGGACCAATTTCGATGTTCTGGCGAATCGCATCAAGTAACGAAAACGCATTGATGTAGAAAACGTTGCCAATTCCAGGTCGCGCTCCCCGAAAACATTGATCATCATGACACAACGTCTCGCAAGTTTGTCAGTTTACGGACAATCTTCCACCCAACTCCCCGCAAGGAGCAAGAACGGCGTTCTCCACGGGCGTTTTTTCTCATGGATTGACGTTCTCACACCGCCCGCACACAGGATGCCGCTCACGGCCGGTTCCATTAGAAAACCGGCAACAACAGACGTCAAGCGT
>JAKPII010000324.1 GCA_029549885.1 Planctomycetota bacterium | reverse complement strand
ATCCTCCTCATGTTGTTACGGATGTTGCTTATTCTTCTAGTTGGTGTTGGACTGGCGCGGCCGAAACTGGAATGGGGGGGCTCATTTGCCGGTGAAGAGGCTCCCGTCGCCGCGGTCTTGATCTTTGACACCTCGCCGCGGATGGCCTACCGTTATCAGAATCAAACACGCTTGGAGGTGGCGCAGGAGCTAGGGGTCTGGCTTTTGACGCAGCTTCCACGGGATAGCGATATTGCCGTCATGGATAGCCGAAACCCCGTCGCCAATTTTGCGGTGGATCGAGGCTCGGCGAGGACGCAAATTCAGCGGTTACAATTGTCGGCGGTGGCTGATTCTGTCCCACGACTCATCGAACGAGCTGTGAGTTTGCTCGACTCTAGCGAGAAGGTCCATCGGGAGATTTACATCTTCACGGATTTAGCCACGGCCGGGTGGCCAAGTTCCGAATTCGGCGGCCTACGGGAGCGCCTACTCAAGACGAAAAACATCGCCTTCTATCTTCTGGACGTTGGGATCGAAGAGCCTCGGGAAACGGGCATTCGGGAGGTGAAATTGTCGGAGGACGTCAACATTGAAGGGATCCCTCTCGAGTTCCAGGTGGAATGCCGTCGCTGGGGACCCGCCGAAACCCGAACTGTAGCCTTGTACTTGGAGGATGACAATTCGGCGTCAGCAACCGGGGCGAAGCAGCCCGTCAAGCGGGCACAGGCTTCTGTTTCAATCCCGGCCAATGGTTTGGCGGTAACAACAATCAGGTTGGCCGGACTTACATCGGGTGTTCATCAGGGATATGTGCAACTGGAGGGTGACTCGCCCCTGGTACACAACGATCGGTGGTATTTTACGGTACATGTCCGCTCTGCTCTTCCTGTATTGATAGCGGCCCCGTCGCCAGCCGAGCGTCGTGCCGTGTATCTTTCGCAGGCGTTGGCCCCGGAGATGCTTCGCCGGGCCGGGGTTGCACGCTTTCAATGCGATGTGATTGACCTGAGCGCTCTGGCGAGCAAAGATTTGGCCAAGTACCAAGCCGTGTTCGTACTTGATCCTAGCCTCTTACCTAATCAAACCTGGGAAAGACTTAAGGCCTTTGTCGAAAACGGCGGGGGCCTTGCGATTTTCCTCGGTCGGTCGTTGGGCAATCCCGAGTCGTGGAACACACCGCCGGTTTCGGACCTTTTGCCAGGCCACGTTCTCGTTCAGTCTCGCGCACCAAGTGGGGATGTCTATGTTCGGCCCACAAGTTATGACCACCCCGTGCTGAAGCCGTTCAAGGCCCTGGCCGGTTCGGTCCCGTGGGACCTTTTTCCGGTTTATCGTTATTGGGTGATCGATCCCCTTGCAGAGAATGCCTTGGTTGTCCTGCCTTACAGCGATGGAAGGCCATGCATGATCGAACGTGTCGTGGGCAAGGGCCGGGTGATCACGGTGACCACCCCGGTCTCGGACCTCCCCGATTCAGCGCCGTGGAATCTGCTCCCGATGGGGCAGGCCTGGCCATTTGTTATTCTCAGTAACCAACTGGCCTTCTATTTGGCCGGAACCGGCGAGATACGAACTAACTATTTGGCTGGTGAAACCGTTCGTGTGGTCATCGATAGCGGCGGAAAACTGACCGGGGCGCTTCTTGATCTTCCGCCGGACGCACTCAACGCAACGCGGTCAGAACCGGCGTTTCCCATTCGCTTGAGTTTGCAGCCAGACAAAAGAGATATCTTAATCACAGCTACCGAACGCGTCGGCCACTATCGTCTTCGCGGAGGGGGCAAAGATGAGGAATTTGTCTTCGGGTTTAGCGTCAATTACCCCGGGGCGTTGATGGAACTCAATCGGGTCTCCAAAGGAGAACTCGCCGAACTCTTTAAGAACGTTTCGTTCCAGATAGCCCATGATCGCTCGGACTTGAGCCGACAGGTGACCGCTGGGCGAACAGGCTTTGATGCAACACCCTATGTCCTGATGGCGATGGTTCTCATTTTGGGACTGGAACAGGTCGTGGCGAACCGGTTTTATCGCGCTGCGGGGCAAGAGCCGACCAAACAGAGGGCAGCGGCAACATGAGGTGGTTCAAAGGGGAACGTGCGTGAACAGCAAGTGTGTGGGGGCATGAACAGGGTAGTACTTTATTTGGGAACGGCCACAGAACGGCGTTATTGATTATCGGTGTGGAACTAACACTAACGTTTTATCCAATTGCCGAAAGTTATTTCCTGGTAGCCGGCCTCATTTTGACGCTGTTGCTACTGTGGAGGCTTTTTCCACTCAGTCAGCAACTGTCAGGGGGACGGCGCAGGATACTCCTTGCGCTGCGTGTTGCCACCATTATCGTGGTCTTATTTGTACTGCTTCGGCCGACCTTGGTCTATCTGACAAGGACAAAGCAAGC
Source organism: Planctomycetota bacterium (assembly GCA_029549885.1). Taxonomy (GTDB): domain Bacteria; phylum Planctomycetota; class Planctomycetia; order Pirellulales; family Thermoguttaceae; genus Thermogutta. Next base: position 15,395 of record JAKPII010000324.1, on the reverse strand, counting down.
CGCCAGTGTCGTTCTTCTCATTGACCAATCGCAGAGCATGTCGGTTCCGGATGAGGTGGGGGGGAAGACGCGGTTTGATGCCGTCGTGGAGACGCTCCAGAAGAACGCCGCCGTTCTCCAAAAACTTGCGGAGGATGTTCAAATCCACAGCTATGCATTCGATGGGCAGTTACATGCCCTTCCGTTGGAGAAAGGCCTCCCTAAGTTGCCGGACGCGCCGCGTGGCAATCAAACGGCCATCGGGGCTGTGCTGGAAGATGTGATACGCGAAGTAGCCGGGCAGCGGGTTATCGGAGTCATCATGATGAGTGATGGGGCGCAGCGAGCGATCTATCCGCGGGACACACCACCGCAGCCCGCCGCACAGCGATTGCGGTCGCTTGATCAGCCGCTCTACACAATCCGCTTTGGACGGGCGCGCGCGGGGGCCGAAGGCCGCGATATCGTCCTGGAAGATCTGTTCGCCCCGGATCGTGTCTTTGTGAAAAACGAGTTGAATATCGGTACATATCTTCGGGCTATCGGTTACGCCAATCGCACAATTGAGGTGCAACTTTTCTTTGAAACGGAACCGGGTAAACCCGAAATGGTGGAAAAGCAGAGGGTTACTGTCGAAACCTCTGACGAACGCATCCCTGTCCGGTTTCGTTATATCCCCGAAGCGACGGGTGAGCGAAAGGTAAGTATTGTGGTCCCACCGCAGCCCGGCGAGGCTTTGATCACCAATAATGAGCAAAGTACGCTGGTCAAAGTCCTTGCAGGGGGAATCAAGGTCTTATATGTCGAAGGTGCCCTTCGCGTAGAACAACGGTTCCTCCGGAAAGCTCTAGATGCCTCGCCCGATATTCACGTGGACTATGTGCGACTGGACCTTCGCAGCCGGGAGGGACGCCCGGCGGATATGGATCGCCGTTTGCAACCGGGGGGATATGACGTTTACTTTTTGGGCGACGTGGATGCAACCTTGTTTGAAGGGCAGGAATTGGCGTCGCTGGCAGATGCGGTTTCAAAAGGGGCTGGCCTTTTGATGTTGGGAGGATTGCAGAGTTTTGGTGCCGGGGGATATGCAGAAACGCCGCTGGCGGAGGTCCTACCCATCCGAATGAACCGTTTCGAACGGCAACAACCTAACGAACCCGTTCGAGAAGACCTTCACATCACAGGACCTGTGCGGATGGTCCCCACGCCTGTTGGGCTGAAACATTTTGTCATGACGTTGTCGCCTTCTCCCGCGGAAAATCAACGACTGTGGGAATCGATTCCACCACTGGACGGGGCCAATCGTTGGGCAGGCATCAAACCCGGAGCCATCGTTTTGGCGGAGGACGACCGTGGTGGACCGCTCCTTGTTGCCCAATTCTATGGACAGGGACGCGTGGTAGCTTTTGCGGGCGACTCCACATGGCGATGGTGTCTCCACGGGTTTGAGACGGCCCACAAAAGGTTCTGGCGGCAGTTAACCCTATGGTTGGCCAAGAAAGAGGACACGCAGCAGAACCCCGTTTGGATTCACCTCGCCCAGCGCCAAATTCCTCTCGGCGAACGCCTATTCTTTGAAGTGGGGGCTGGCGACCCGCTCGGAGAAGCGATCACCGATGTGACCTGGCAAGTAGAAATCGTTTCGCCAAGTGGTAAGCGTCATCCTGTTGCCGTCCGCCAGCAAGGCAAGAATTGGCAAGGCGAATTTGCAGAGACAGCCGAGCCGGGAGATTATCAACTGGAAGTGCAGGCCTCTCAAAATGGGCAGGTGCTCGGCCAGGATAAAGCGCGGTTTTTGGTCGTCAAGCGTGACGTGGAGATGGATCAGCCGGCATCTGACCCCGGTTTGTTAGCCGCTCTGGCTTCGGCTTCAGGAGGCCGATCATGCGCACCCGAAGAGTTTCCAGAAGTTTTGGCGGAACTTCGGCAGAGGTTAAAGGAAATGGAAGTCCCCGTAGCCACTCGGGTGACCCTTTGGGATCGTTGGCCGGTCTTGCTCATCTTTGTCGGTTTGACCAGCCTAGAATGGTTTCTCCGAAAGCGCTGGGGTTTGGTGTAATTGGCGGGACGGTTACCTGACTTGTGATGTTGGAAATGGAAATTCCCAGAATGAGGGACACATGTTATCCGGGACTGCGTGTGGCCGTTGTGGGGCGGCTGGCGGCGATGTCCCGGCAAGAGTTGCAGAAGCATTTGTCAGAGCGAGGACTTTTTTTGATCTCTGATCTTTCCGACAACCCTGATTGGGTTGTGTTTGGGGAGTATGACCTGGCCTGGGCAGACGACCCGCGGATCGCATCACTTTTGGATAAGCCCTCTCCGCCGGAAGTGATCCCTGAATCGGAGCTCTGGAGGCGTTTGGGATTGACACCTGATTGTGGGAATACGAAGTCCTTGTTCACGCCGGCTATGATTGCCGACTTGGTAAAGGTCCCCGTCAGGGAGGTGCGGCGTTGGTATCGCCTGGGATTACTGACGGCGGTGCAAGTCGTCCATCGTCTGCCATACTTTGACTATCAGGGCCTTCTTGATGCCCGACGATTGGCCGAACTGTGGGAGTCGGGGATCCCGTCCCAACGGTTGAATAGGGTCCTCGAAAATGTCTGTCGTGCGATCCCACGTTGGAAAAAACGCCTTCCGCAACTCTCTTTTGTGGTGCACGGCGAGACGATTCTTCTCCAGTCTGGAGACAAACTGATTGATTACCGAGGCCAACTCCAGTTACCTCTGGTTTTTGAAGATGATGGTCCAAGCAAGAAGGATTGCGAGACCGTCTTGAGGATTGCCGATCATATCGCGCAGCGGCAAGAGGATTCGTCGCTTTCGTTGGCTGAGATCATGGAGATGGCCGAATGGATGGAATCGCAAGGAAACTGGGAAAAGGCGGCCGAGGCCTACCGCGTGGCCCTGGCCGTCGGTGGCCCAAATGCTGAAGTGTGCTTCCGCCTGGCCGATATGCTTTATCAAATGGGAGACCTCAACGGCGCACGGGAACGCTATTATATGGCCGTGGAGTTAGATGAAGACTACATCGAAGCCCGGGCAAGCTTGGGATCCATCCTAGTTGAGCTCGGTCAAACAGAGTTGGCCATCGCTGCCTACCAAGGGGCCCTGGCTATCTATCCTGATTATGCCGATGCCCACTTCCTTCTCGCTAAGTTGCTCGATGATCTTGGCCGCCATGAGGAAGCCCTCGAACACTGGCGCCGGTTTTTGGCATTAGCCCCCGAAAGCCCGTGGGCGTCACACGCCCAAGGTCGCCTTGTCTTGAACGATGAGACGCCCAATCCATGATTAAAGCGCGAGGTTGTGAGACGGCCTCGACTGACTAGGAGCCTATCCTACAACCTCCCCTCTCCCGTTTGGCGGGAGAGGGGCCGGGGCTGAGGGTGACTCGAATCGCTGCTGGTTTTCTCGATCGACTCCGACGGTCACTTGCCCTCACCCCAACTCTCTCCCAAAGAGAGAGGAAGTTTTGGGATAGGCTTTAGGTTGCTGATACCGGTAGGGAGTAGGGATGTATTCCACCGTCGGCTGGCCGCGGCGGGGCTGTGGGTAAAGTTGCAAAAGCTGCACGAACTCGACTGGCATGTCCGTACTGACTGGTAATCCCAGTTGCTGAGCCGTTTCGGGCGTGAGGGGATAGTCGTGGGTCCAAGTTCCTTCGCACAGCAAGCGAGCCACTTCCTCGGCCTTTTCTTGTGGCATCTTGCCGGCAAGCAGTTCCGACACGGCCATGCGGACCTGATTGATCGCCTTTTCCGCAATATCGGCAAGGATCAGAGTTTGATCGTCAATCTCGTCCGGATTTTTCCGCTGAAGGACCCGCAGAATGGATGCTGCCGGTTGCTGATTGATCTGTGGATCCACAGGTCCCAACACGGCATGCTTGCACATCACGATTTCATCGGCGGCCAAGGCGATCAGGGTCCCACCCGACATGGCGTAATGGGGGACGAAAACGGTAACTTTGGCGGGGTGCATTTTTACCGCCCGGGCTATTTGCAAGGCAGCCAAGACCAATCCACCGGGCGTATGAAGGACGAGATCGATAGGGATATCCGGATCGGTGAGTTGGATGGCACGCAAGACCTCCTCGGAATCATTAATATCGATGAATCGCATCAGGGGGAAACCGAGGAGACTCATGGTCTCTTGGCGGTGAATCAATACGATAACCCGGGAACGGCGTTTCCTTTCGATGCGGGCGATCACCCGCTGGCGTGCTGCCTCGATCATCTTTTGCCGCAGAACTGGCTGAAGTGCCGAGACCATCAAGAAGATCCAGAAAAAGTCGATGACGTTCATTCCGCTAGCCCTTTCCCTTCAAGGCTTACCACCGCATCCAACCCAATTCGGTGCCGTACTCATCTGGGTAACAACCCCGACAAGGTCGCTGGCGCTCGACGAATAGAGGACAGAGGACCATTCCCGCCACAAATCCCCCAATATGGGCCCACCACGCAATCCCTCCCACCTGTTGTCCGGGAAGAAGACTCCCCACACCGCTAAGAAACTGCGTGAGAAACCAAATACCAAGATAGACCACTGCCGGCAGGGCAATGAAGACGGGATAAAAGAGAATCGGGATAAACGTGATCACCCGTGAATGGGGAAAAAGCAGAAAGTAAGCTCCCATGACACCGGAAATCGCCCCCGAGGCACCAATGGTGGGGATCGTGGAATTGGGATTCGTCAAAAAATGCACAATGCCAGCCGCGATCCCACAACATAGGTAGAAGAGTAGGAAGCGAAGCGGCCTCATGCGATCTTCCACATTATCCCCAAAAATCCAGAGGGTCCACATATTCCCGATGAGATGCATCCAGCCTCCGTGTAAAAACATGCTGGTAACGAACGGCCAGTAATTGTCCACGGGCAACCCCACGTATTCTGCCCAGGCCGGATGTGTGTATCGAGCGGGTACAATCCCAAAATAGTAGAAGAACCGCTGCAGCGACTCCTCTGGCAATTCAAGTTGAAATAGAAAAATGAGCACGTTGGCGAAAATGAGAAAATAGGTTGTGAGGGGAACATTTCGACTGGGGATTGTGTCTCGAATCGGAATCATAGAAGCTGTGATTCATCCAAAGAGTTCAAGTTACCCACGATCAAAGTTCATTGTGTCCCTACGTAACCGGTGTGCAGGCTGGGAAGCCATTTGTGCCATGGCCCCATGATCTACTCGCGGTCATTGGGTACCCTGTCCTCTGGCCCTGCCATCTTTTCAAAATCGGGAGCTGGTTGCTCCCCGCCCGCAGAAATCTGACTTGATGCAAGAAACGGTGGGCGTTTCTTCTCTCGCCAGGTGAACCAGGTCGCCACAATAACCACAACCATGATAAGAATCAACACACCTCCCAGCAAGGTGAAAGTCATCACGCCAGTGTTCTGGGCTGCCCGACTGGTGACCTTAAGAGCTTCGCGGCCAATAAGCAGTGGGGCCAATTGCCAGGTATGGGGCGGTGCATCGGGCGAGAGATTTCGTTGCGGGCGAAAGGCCCACGTCTTATAGAAAAAACCCGCAAGGGCAAGATCCACGGCATACCGAGGCCCTTCACCTGGCGTCACACCCGGCGGTAAATGGATGACACAAAAAACGACCGGGTAATTTTGAGAATCTTCTGTAAAAAGATAGATGGTGTAATACCTGCTAATCCCCAATCGCTTTTGGATATCGGGATTCTCGACGGTCACTTCTTCGATGCGCCGTGCCGTCCCGTAGAGGAGAACGAGTTTGCCTTGCTGCTCTGCGGGATCATTAAAAAGCGGCACCACAGAGGAGGCTGTCCGCTGTTGTCGGGCCAACTCTTCCTTGGCAATGCGGAAGAGCTCCCCAGGTCGTGTTCGGTTGGCCGCCGCCATCAACTGATAGAAACACTCCCGATCACGGCCCGTTAAGCGTAACCGATCGAGGAGGGACTCCGTGTCGTCTGTTGCGGGTGACGACGCTTCGACAAACCGCTCGTTGATGCGTGTTGGGACAACATCATCGAAAAGAGCGCAGTCCATGCCCAATCGGCCTAGCAGATTGTCAGGAAACCATCCTGGCCGATCTGTGACCAGGATCGGCTGAGGGGATTCTGGATTCTCCGAGGCCAGTTTCAGGAAGATGCCATGAACCAAAGTTTTCTCATGAATAGGCTCGTCGAGTTTCCATTTTCGAGGCAAACGCTTGGCATAGACCCAATAGCTAATTCCATCGTCCCCGGCAACTTCGCACAGATAGTAGGACTTCATCCCCAAGCGACTGCTCAACTCGGGCGGTACGTCCTCGGCCATCGCCTTTTTGACGTAACCCGGTACCCGAAAGAGCTTTCCTCGCAGCCCGTCCAGTTCGTTATGAACATCCGACCAGCAGGGTGGTGACTCGGCCCACTCGGCAATCTCCGGCGGCTGAAACATGTGCGAATAAAAGAGCACTCGCAAAAGAAGCTCCCTTTCTGCTGGCTGTACGGGCTGCCCATCTTCAAAACTTTGGAGAAAGCTCTCGGTAACACCAAAGGCGGCCAAAACGTCCCGAGGCCCTTCCAAGCGTGTTTCCTTTTTTGGTGTCTCCTCGGGGAGAGGTGTTTGCTCCGCCAAACTGGCCGTCGCGAGGAATGCCCCCCACTGAGTGGGCATCGCTTGGGCCGCCAGGCCACACGTTTCGCAACGCAGCCAAGATAGGCCCAATAGGCCAAGCAGTACGAGCCAACACGGTATTGATCTTTTCACTAAAAGAGCCTTTCCATACCGGCAAGCTTTCGGAGACATGTTCATAAAATTTATCCGCCAAGTACGTGGAGGTTACGACAACTCGGGAATATGTCTTTGGTGAGGTCTAAAAAGATAAGCCAAAAGGATGACGGTCAGAACGACTGAGATGGCAACGGCCAGAAGGATATTCTGGGGTGAAGTCAAAGATCCCGTCGTTGAGATAGGAGTGCGTTTCCACATCGGCTCCTTTGTCAGAACAACTGGCGCCACCCGCAATCCATCTTGGGCCTGATAAACCCAACGCTTGAAAAAAACGCCGATCACTTCGACCGGTTCCTGGATACGCATTCCCTCAGGAAAACCAGGGGGCAATTGCAGGCAGTAAACCACCACAGGGTCATTTTCCCGTTCCGGTTGCAACCAGGCCTGATAATATCCGTCGATCCCCTTGTCGTTAGCCGGTGCCGGATAGTAGGCAATGCCCCTAAACTCACCGCGGAGAGCGACAAGTTTTCTTCGGTAGTTTGAGGGATTCCGATAGAGTTGCGAAAACGTGACCCATGGTGGGTTCGCAGACCGGAGATCGTCCACAGAAAATTGGGTGAGAAGATGCAAGGTAGAAAACCAGGCGGTGGTTTCTTTTTTGCCAAAGGGTGTGTTATCCTCGACCGCGGAAAAATCGATCTCGGACAACTGCTTGAGGAGTTCTTCACTCCGTCCAGCGAACCGCGAATCATCCTGGGACCTTGAAAGAGTTTCCGGTTGAGCAACACGCGATCGAGAATTATGTCGTTCGTTGTTCAAGAAGGTGTCCGGAGCGAAAAGTCTCCAGGAAATCAGCCACTGGGGGATCAAAATAACCCCACCGATTAGCAGCACCAGGAGCAGAAGCCGCCTCTGCTCCCGCTGCGAAGGGAGAGACGGTGCTCGCCGGTAGCCATCAAAGCGAAGCACGGTGAAAACTCCTATCGAATCTGCAAAAATCGCCCATGTGCCGGGCACGCGCGGCATAGATCAGCTTGTCCAGGGCATCCTTCCCTCATTCTAGGTTACTTCTCCTAGAGGGCAAAAGATGTGAAATTACCGTGCTCCGAAGTTGGAACTTGGCACACGATGAACCACTCGGAACGGCTCGAATAATCCATACGCGATGGTATCGTAGCGATCGCCCGCGGGTGGGCCTTCGGCAGGGCCTTGAGCAAAAGCGTGGGGCCAGGCTGAGCCGCGCATGACTCCCGCATGATGGGGTCCCAGAGTATTCTTGAGCGTGCCAATAACGACGACTGTGACGGTGTTATCACCCTCTTTCAGTGCCGACGCGATATCGCACTCGTAAGGGGGTTTAAAGATAACGCCGCAATCCCGGCCATTGAGGATCACCTTGGCTAGTGATCCCTCCCAGCGACCCAATCGCACAAGGTATTGGCCCTCTCCTTTTTTCCACTGAAAGTGCCCTGTGTAACCGACGCCGTGGCCATAGAACGGGCATCCCTGGTTATTCCAGCCGGTCTGGCCCAATCCACTTCCATCGATGAGGTGTTGGGCAAGTCTTTGGAAATTCCCCTTCAGTTCGCTTGAGCACGCAACCTGAACCCCTTTAATCTCCTCGAGCGCGTTGTCCTTCTTGGACAGAAAGCGAACTTCGCTTAGCCCCACAAAGGCGTTGTCCACCGCGGGTTTGTCTGCGGGGAATGTCACGCCCGCGTGATTGGAGAGGATCCGAAAACCTAAGCGTCGAACCTTCGTTTCGGGAATCGCAATCGTGGCGGGAAGTCCCGATGTCCCACTGACGGTTTCTCGCCCCAAGGCTTGCGGAAGCGTGACACGGGCGATGACTTTCCCAGCCTCCAGCGACGGGGCATCGTCCAAAAGCACAATCTCCAGGTCTTTCACGCCCCGGGATGTTAAATTGACTTCGTTGTAATTCCAAATCTGAATGACGGCTAAAGACACAGTCCTACCGAAATCGAAAACGAGCCACGGTTGAGGATCATCGGCCGGCGCAGCAGAGCGGTCAAAGCCAATTCCCGCCGATAGCCACATCGTATGATTAGGCTGAGCTGTGTGCGCCCCTAGGCCTGAGGCAATCTGCAGCGGCTTGGCGGGCACGATCACGAAACCTTTCTCGGCTGGCTCGAGAGAGAAATCCCCTAACACGTAGGCCGGGGCTATCTCGTGGAAAAGCGTGAATGGGCGTGCCACAAGCTGCACTTCATTCTCACCGACTCGTACTGATCGGGAGATGTCGATCTTTCCAAACGCACGATCCAGCCACCAATCCTTACCATTCCACGAGACCGGTTGCCCGTTGCAGGTGATGGCGTAAAGGTCTGGGCGTTCAATCACAATCGCCAGATCACTGGGGACACTTTCACGAATCTGAAAGCGATAGGTCAAGGTAAACCCAGTTTCTGGTGGGAAGGATTGGCGAATAATCTCGTCCTTGAATTGGACGGCCCGATCCCAAGGATTGCCCGGCAGCCCGTGCTTCTTGAAGACCCAATCACAAGCCTGGTAGTAGTAGATGCCGCGTCGAAGTTCTGAGCCGACCTGGATATCGACATAATCGAGCGTCAAGACATTCGGCTGCAAGCGCGCGATGCTAATCGGTGACAGCGACACCGGTTGTTCTTGAAATTCTTGAGCGGGACCGGATACCGTTTCCTTCTGAGAAAAGAACACCACTAGGCTACCGACAGGCGATAAATCGAAGGGGAGTAAGAGACGGTTATCCTTCCGCACGAAGTGAGCAGGACGGGTGTTACCTTCTTCCAAATCCCAAATTTCGGCCCCAGCATAGCTCGTTTCAATAACACCACGGGTGGATTCGGTATCACTTGTATTGACCAAAACGACAATCTCGCCATCGGCCAAGCGCCGCCGCTGGTGAAAGAGCAACCCCCGATCGTCTTTTTCGCGAATAATGCGAATCCGAGGATCTTGACGTTCCGAAAGAATCAGCGGCAAGTCAGTGGGGTCACACTTCTTCCAACCTGGGAGTCGTTTTAGGGAATCAATTCGCTGGGACGGTGTGGCATTGACAAGGGAAGGACTTTCGCCGCAAACAAGCACGTGGCCGCCAAGTTTCAGAAATCTTTCGAGGAGCTCCACCGTGGTGCTTTCGAGGTTCTCGCACCCAGGGGGTAAAACCACCGTGTGGTAATGCCGAGATCCAACGATCAATCTCCCATCAGCGACGCTACCATGCCGGGCCATGATGTCTTCACATCCCAGGTCATATTCAATTTGGGCCGCTTCCAAAGATTTGAGCAGTTCAAAGAAACTACTTCCCAGGAGCGACAGTTCGGTTTTGTTTGGGGTTTGTCCCTGGTACATCCAGGCCGTCGAGGTCGGCTCGATCACGAGGATCTCGTTGACCCGCTCACCGGAAGAAAGGACTAAGGAGAGTCGCTTGAGATACCGAGCGATGACATAATAAGAATCCCACCATGGTTCGTGATACGAGAACGATTGGGGATGATCCATCTTTCGCGCGCCTCGAATGGAGATAAACGAAAGATGCTCGTCGAAAGTGTTGACGCCCAGAACGCCCAGCCAATCGGCGATCCGTTTCATGTCTTGGAAGCGTAAGTCCCAGCCCCCGGCCCCGTATAACTCACAGAGTGTACGTTGTCGTCCTAACTGATCGGCCACACTCGAAAGTTCTCGAACAGCACGGATATTGCCAAATTGGGCATGCGTATGTTCGGCGTATTGGTTCATCAAGCAGTCAATCGCCGGACGCTGATGCCAGGCATAAAGGGCCATATTGTCGGGCACAAACCGACACTGTGGCCATTCGTGTTCCCAGTAATGGCCGGTGAATTCAAGATTGTGCCGCTCGCACCACTGGTAATACGGCTTGGCCCAGCGTTCGATGAATAAATGAAGCAGTAACCGATAGTAATCATGCCGTACCCGCTTCCAATCGCCCACCGGGCGAATCAACGAGGGTAGATGGTCAAGAAGGTCATAGCCGTAGGTCTCCCAAAAGCGATCCGCCAAATCGTCCGTCCATGAAAGCTGCCCGGCGGCAAGCAATCGCGGTTCATCCGTGAATGAACCGGGAATCCGTGACCCGAACCACTCTCCTACTTCGCGCTGGTAAGCGTCCAATGTGACTTCTAAAAACTTTTGCGTGACGCCCGGGTAAATCAAGTCCACATACGGTCGTCCGCCGTGCCAAGGAGATGGTGCGGAACGAACTACCTCGGCATAGAGATACTGATTGCCACCGAGTTGTTCCTTGGCTCGGAATTGTTGGGTGACATTCTCATAACCGTCGTTCGTCAAACGATAGACAGCAACCGCGGAAGGAGGAACCTCGGCTAGATTGCCTGTTTCTTTAACTGCCAGACCCCGGCCAATTGATTCCGGCATAACTTCAGGTACCCATCCCCCGGCAAAGCCCGAAGGATAGGAGTTTTCATCATAAATCCAGACATTCATGTCGAGAGACTCGGCCGTTTTAAGTGCTAGTTTCCACAAGCGGAACCATTCGTCCGACAAATAAGGCGTAATCAAGCCGGGCCGAGGATGAACAAACACCTGTTTGACGTCTTGCCCCGCCAAATCATGCAGGGTCGAAACGATCTGCTCATCGGTCAAGAGGTCATTCCATACCCACAAAGGCGCCGAGCTAAATTGACGGGGCGGTTTGGCCAAAAGGGACTTAACGGCAGTGGATGTCGTCAAAGGCTCGTCGGCACAATCCGTCACCCCAACGTGTGATAGGACCACGATCAATCCAACAGCAACACAAAAACTTCCATTCTTCATACAAGATTCTCCCATTCGCACTAATGGTCACCAGGCAAGCACATCGAAGATCACGGTAAGCGACATGGTGACCATCAATTCGCCAGCTTTTCCACACTGACATAATAAGCCCCGCAAAGGTCTTCGCCTTGGCTATTAAGAAACCACCCCTGGAGGATCGTCCGCCCAGCGGGCAAGGATACCTCGAAGGTAATGCCCATGGCCTCGGGTGAAGTTTGTTTCTGAAATTCCTGATTACCGATCACCAACACTGCACCGGCGATAGGCAGGGCCTTTCGGTTGCGGATGACTTCCTCCAGGGAACGTCCCGCCACGGTTTGCTTTGGGCCCGCGGAACCGAGGGGTTCATTGCAGTGGAACGGCCAGCGACGCAGTTCAATTCGGTAACGTCCCGGTGTGGCCACATCGATGTGATAAGGACCACCCCGGGGACCGCCTTCACCTGCGGAAACGCGGTGATGATTATCCACATCAACTCCAGCCCAATAGTTTGATGAAAGGATCACTGGGTTCTCCTGCTCCGTTCCCACAACCACAGGTTGGTACTCATACACTGTGGGTTCAATCTGGGTCCACCAGTGGTCGTAAAATGACTGCATTTTCTTGACAACGTCGGGGTGAACCTGGCTGAGATCTTGCTCTTGAGCCAAGTCACGCGACACGTCGTAAAGTTCGCTACCCTTGACAAGTCGCCAATTCCCCCAGATGACGCAGCAGTCGTTCTTTTCTGCCCGAGTCCGCCCACCATATTGGACGACCATCATGCGATCGGGAAGATTTGCCTGAGGGTTCCGCAGGACCTCGGCCAGGCTTAGTCCATCGAACCGCGCCGCGGGCGGCACACGTAGTCCGCACAGATCCACCAAAGTTGGCAGGATATCCTGGACCTGTGTCGGCTGACTGATGAAGCGAGGGCCTTGAATTCCTCCGTTAGGCCAACGGATAAAGCAGGGGACGCGATGACCACCCTCGTAGTAACTGCCTTTTCCTTCCCGCAAACCTGCGTTGAAAACCTTGCGTCCTGCCGTCCCACCATTGTCTGTCATGAAGATCACGATGGTGTCCTCGCGTAGCCCGGAGTCGATGAGCCAATTCTCGAGCCGCCCCATGTTCTCGTCGATGTTGGCGATCATGCCAAAAAAGTTGGCCACTGCGGCAGGCACGCGGCTGCGATACGGAGCCGCATCCTTGTCTTGGGCCCAGAGCGGCCCATGCGGGGCATTTGTGGCGATGTAACAAAAGAAAGGTTGTTGTGATTTTCGGCACTCCTCCATCCAGCGAAGGGCCTCATCGAACCAAAAGTCGGTGCAATAACGGTCGGCCACGGAAACCTGATCACCATCACGGTACCGAATTTTGAGACAATCGTTGTCGAACTCCACATCGGAAGAAACACCCCATCCCCCAAACCAAACCGATTTTTCAAAACCACGATCTATAGGCCGATCAGGATAATGGTCCCCGAGGTGCCACTTACCGAAATGTCCTGTCCGATAGCCGCTGGCCCGGAATATCTCGGCCATTGTCGGCACGTGACGCCAAATCATGTTGGTACCAGCGGGGACACTACGGGCACCATTGCGAAGGGCATCCTGACCCGTCATCAGTTGCCCCCGCGTCGGTGTGCACACCGGAGCCACGTGAAAATCGGTTAAGCGAACACCCTCAGCGGCAAGCCGGTCGAGGTGGGGAGTCCAAAGAATCGGGTTCCCCTGGCAAGAAAGATCGCCTAACCCCTGATCATCGGTGATGACGATAATCACGTTCGGTGTTTTCTCTTTACGGGGGGCCGATCCGTGGCCAGCTTGGGGCTGCGACGTTGGTTCTTGATGCTCGAGCGTCAACTTTTCAGGGTCGATGATCACATGGCAAATGCGTTGACGTTTCCAAGTATAAACGATGTGGACCAAACCATCGCGGGTCTGAATCACCGAAGGATAGCTAAATTCGCCGGGTTGGTCCTCCAGCACTAATACTGGCACCCAGTTGACTCCATCATGAGACAGCGCGACATTAAGCGGCGATCGCCCTGTTGTCGCGTGGTTATAAACCAAAAGCTGCCGTCCATCGCGAAGCGTAACGGCATCGATCCCGGCGTTAGGATTTGGCACGGTGGTCTTTTGGACGGGCGTCCATGTCTGACCATTGTCATACGAAGCCGTGAAAAAGACCCGTCGCTGCCGTGTCCTCCCCACGGCTACAAGACGATCATTTGATAGTCGCAATACGGAAGGCTGAATGGCATCCAGGGGTTCAGCTCCCTGAGGGGGGATGCGCTTTTCCCAAGTTACGCCCCGATCTCGGGTGAACTCAAAATGGATTTGCCAACGGCTGGGCGACTCCGGTGTCTCTGTGCTGGAAGGGCATAACCATGTGCCATCAGCCAACTCGATGGGCTTATTCTTAATAGGGCCCAGAAAACCGTCGGGCAGTCGTTTCGGCGGGCCCCAGGTACGTCCTCCGTCCTGACTACTCATCATCATCCCCCACCAACTGCTAGGCCGAGGACCAACCTTGTAAAAGAGGACGAGTGGTCCCTCCTTCGGTTGAAACAGAACGGGATTCCAGCAGGGGTAGCGGCGACCATCTTCTTGAACACCAGTTGCAATTTCGACCGGAGCACTCCAGCCATCTTGTGTGAGTCGGCTCAGCCAGATGCCGACATTCTCTGCCCCCTCGCGGTCCCCGCCAAACCAGGCAACAGCCAACCCAGCCTCGGTTTCGGCAATCGTGGAAGCATGGCAGCTCTTAAACGGTGCCGACTCGAAAACGAACTGGCGACCGACAACCGCCGAAGACTGCTCATTGGCGTGAGCATGGCCGTAGTTTAACGGTGTCATCATCAACCCCGCGCTGATGACTACGAAGTAGTGAACGGACAACGTCGGCGACGCCACGGCAATCTTCATGGGTAAACCTCCCTCAGCTCGTCTTTTTCGGGGTGCCCCGCAAGAGCTCCAAATCCAGCGGTACCCACCATGCTATCGCTTCGCGTTGGGGTCTTCAATTGTCGGGAAGAGCAAGCGCGGCGGAGCCAGCGAAAGAAAAGAGGTCGTCCCCTGGAAGACGGATTGCGGGAAATGGGTTCGTTTGATTGTGCGCGCCATCAACCGGTCCGCTGGATTGCGAAAGAATCACCCGCCCTGCGTGTCGATGAGCTGATGCGTCGTACCTGCTCTTCGATTTTTTTCCGCCGCATCATTGTCTTTAAATCGTTTGTTTAATACAATTGTTTGTTTGAAAGGCCAGGTAGTGATACTGTGGGAGGGCCCATAATGTCTGTGGAAGTGGATGACACGAAGTCTCGGCTGTTGACGGCTGCCGGGGAACTATTTGCCGAGCGAGGGTTTGAGGGGGCCACCGCCCGCCAAATTTGCGAAAGGGCGGGCGTCAATCTCGCCGCGATCAATTACCACTTCAAGTCGAAGGAACAGCTTTACATTGAGGCCGTCAAGGCGGCCGCACCGGTGTTTCACGCGGAGCTGGCTGAGCTAGAAGTCGAACTCGATCAGATCCAGGAAGAAAGGCGGCGGGACGCGGCGGCAGCGCTCCTCAAAAAATACATCTATCTCTTAATGCACCGTATGGTCGGGATTCACGTCCCTGACTGGAAGGTCAAGCTGATTATGCGGGAAATGCTGGAGCCGACAGGGGGGTGTCAGGAGTTCTTTCGGCAGCATGTCCAGCGAGGGTTTGAGATCTTAATGAGAATTGTGAACCTCCTTTTGCCAGAGGACACGCCGGAGCATCGCCGGATTCAAATCGGTTTGAGCATCATTTCTCAGTGCGTTCATTACCGCATGGCACGCGATGTGATCCAGTTTTTGATTCCGCGTCAAGATGATCCGGCATTTAGCCCGGACAGTTTGGCAGAGCATATCGTGGAGTTTGTCTTCTCCGCTCTAGGATTGTCGCCGCCTTTCGTTCGGCAATGGGAA
>JAKPII010000311.1 GCA_029549885.1 Planctomycetota bacterium | reverse complement strand
CCGCTGCTCACCCGCCAGCACTTCATCAATTCCCGGCAGACCTTGAAACAACCGCATCACGCGGTCAATGATCTCCGGTTCGCCATCACGGACAAAAACATGGGCGATCTGATGGTCGGCCAGGGCCCAGGCCGCACTGGTGGTGTCCAGGTACTCGCCGTCTCGCTCCTCGCGGACAGAAAGTAATCCCGCTTCGCGCAAGATCCGGTTGGGATAAATCACTCGTTCGACGGGCGTGATGGCATATTCTCCGGCAATCAGCCAACAGGGATCACCATCATAAGCATCTCGCAAACCGTTCATCAATTGTCCGAGGACCTCGTCAAGCTCAAGTACGGCCTTGCCGGCGGCAACGCTGTCCGGGCCGTCCTTCTGGGCAGCGTAATCTAAATGGGGCAAGTAAATATAAAACAAGTTCGGTCGTGCCGCTTTGGCCAATTCAATGGCAGACTCGACGATCCACCGAGTACTCTCGATATTGGCCAAGGGACCCCAATAACGATGCAAAGGAAAATCCCCCAGTTTTTGCCGCAACTCGCCGTAGAGGTTCTCCGGGCGCGTGTAGCACCACATGGTTTCACTGCCGTCGGGGTTGTGGATCGGCGCAGGCGTGCAGATGAAGTCGGCCCCAGCCTCCTTGGCATGTTGCGGAAACCAAATGGCGCTGGTCAACCCTCGCTCATGATGATAAAGCAAGTCCCAGAGTTGTGGGACTTCAATGCAATCATTGGGCGAGGTCCACATTTCGACCTCGTCGCGATCACGCCAGTAGATTCCGTTCGCAATGATGCCATGCCTCTTGGGCGGTCGCCCGGTCGTCATGTTCGCCTGGACGGGGCAGGTCAAAGCGGGAAAACTCGGAATAAGGTCCACAATCTCGCCGCCTGCCATCATTTCCTTGAGGTTTTCCATCCGGGCGACATCCTTTTCGCGAAGGTTCGCCACCGATATGAGGATCAGGTAATCATCGAGTTTTTCCGCCATGATTCAGCCTCTCGTCTTTGTCCTTGACAAAAAGGGAGATACGCCTCAGGAACGTAACATGCTTTGCCGAGATGCCCCAAACCAGCACCCTTCAGCCGGTGACATCACTGGGTCATCCCAGATTGATAACGGGACAGAATGTCAAACGCCTGTTTGGCCGCCTGGAGCCCAAGGTGACTGTGTCGGCTCAGTTCCACGTAGATCCCTTTTTTGTACCCGATTTTCTGAAGGGAAGCAAAAACCTCGGCGAGATCGACTTCCCCCTCCCCAAACATGAGATGTTCATGCGTCCCGCGACGCATGTCTTCGAGGTGGATATTCACAATCCGCGGGGCGTACTGTTCCACAATAGAGGAAATGGGACCTTCTTCCTGGCACAGTACATGGCCGATATCCAGCGTCAACAAACAGCCCAAACTCGGGGCGCGACGGCAAAGCTCATCGTAATCGGCCGTGGTAGCGATGAACATGCCGGGTTCCGGTTCCAGGGCCACGGGAACACCCATTGCGGAGGCCTCGTCACATAGATGACTCAAGCCCTGGATAAGCCACTCCCAGGCCTGCTCGGGAGGGACTTCGTCGTGTCGGTTGCCTGACCAAAGAGAAAGGCAATCCGCGTGAAGCGTTACGGCACAGCGGAGGGCGTGGCGATAGAAGTCAAGGCGACGCACCCGCCCGCTGGCATCTGGGGAGATCAAGCTTGGTTCATGTTTGTGCCAGGGATCGAGGAGAAAACGGGCCCCTGTCTCGATGACGCAGTACATCCCCAGGCGATCGAGCACGTCCCGTAGTTCGTGGAGTTGCCGCTCCCAATAGAGATTGAAGGGCGAAAGGAGATAGTGGTCAATCGTCAGGGCCACCCCACGGTAACCGATCTTCGCCAAGCCGCGGAGGGCTGCCGTGGGTTCGTGGTGGACCAGACCGTTAGTGTTATAGCCCAGGATCATAAGCCTCTCGCTTTTCCTCATGTGTTACCCATTTGACCCACGGTAGCACCTGGTGGCAAGGCCCGGTGCCTCCGGACGAACCGCTGATTTTTGTCTACTAAGGATGTCCTTTGAGGCAGAGTTCGAACGGGCGGTCCCCGCGTCACCACTTGCCCAAATATGCTAAAATGGGTGGTTCCTTATGAACACTAGGAAGGAATGCGATCATGCGGCGCTGGAAAACTGTATCTATTGTCGGCGTGGGCCTGATTGGGGCCTCGATCGGGCAAGCCGTCCTGCGGCGCGGTCTGGCGGATGAAGTCATCGGGATCGCACGAAGGCAAACAACGCTCCGCGCTGCGCGGCGTGTGGGCGCCGTCAGCCATACGACCATCGATCTGGACCGCGGCGTCGCCCAAGCTGACCTGATTATCGTCTGCACGCCGGTGGGGACAATTCCCGATCTGGTTCGGCGGGTGGCCGAGGCCTGTCCCGAACGTGCCCTCATCAGCGACGTGGGCAGTGCCAAGGGCCAGATCGTGGCTGCCTTGGATGAGGGGTTACCGCGGGGCTGCCGGTTTCTCGGGGCACATCCCTTAGCCGGGAGCGAAAAGACTGGGCCAAGCTACTCCGATCCCAATCTTTTTGAAGGCCGGGTGACAATCATCACACCGACCAAGAACACGCGGGCAGAAGACTTCGATGCCCTAGAGGATTTTTGGACCGGCTTGGGATCGGTGGTCATTCGCATGTCGCCCGAAGAACATGACAAGGCCTTGGCCATGACCAGCCATTTTCCCCATCTTGTGGCGTCGCTTTTGGCGGGGATGCTGCCCGAACCTTGGTTCCGCCTCACCGGCAGCGGATTCTTCGACACAACCCGCATTGCATCGGGTGATGTTGAGATGTGGAAGCAAATCTGCATGCAGAACCGGGAGAATCTTGTCGGCGCGTGCCAGGCCTTTGCCGACGAACTGGGACGGCTGGCCCGAGCCTTGGCCGCCGGTGATGAAAGCACACTGGAACAGATTCTACTACGAGGAAAAAAGAACCGCGATGCTCTGGGAAGTTGATCTTTTTCCTGCCGAGGGACAACCCGATGTGGCGGCCCGCCAGATTCGGCAGGATGCCCACGACCTGGGAATCCACAAAGACTGGACGATCCTCACGTGTCATGGCTACCTCATCGAGGGCCAGTTGACGGAGGCTCAAGTCCGGCAAGTGACCGAGGAGTTACTCGCCGACCCCGTCGTGGAACGTAGTTTGGTAGCCCCGGTGGGCGATTCGTCGTTAACGGCGCCACCGCAACCGGGCATGGAGGTCATTTACGTCCTCCCAAAGCCGGGGGTCATGGACCCTGTTGCCCAAAGTGCCCAATCGGCCATCGCCGATTTTGGATGGAAGGCCGACCAGGTCCGGACCTTTCGCAAATACTGGGTAGCTGGCCTGTCGCAGGCAGAAATCAAACGGCTCTGTCAAAAAATCTTGGCCAACGACGCCATCGAGCAGGTCGTCCTGGGACCGTTGCCTTTTCGCACCTTGGAACAAGGTCGGCCCTACGAGTTCCGTCTTATCACGGTGCCCATTCGCGACATGGATGACGAGGCCTTGGTGCGGCTCAGTCGCGAGGGGCAGTTGTTTCTCTCCTTGGTGGAGATGCAGACAATCCGCGAGTACTTTCGTCAACAAGGTCGTGACCCCAGCGATGTGGAATTGGAGACGCTTGCCCAAACCTGGAGCGAGCATTGCAGCCACAAGACCCTGGCCGGCCGGATTCGCTATCAAGACGATCAGCGGCAGATCGAATTCAACAACATGCTCAAAGAGACGATCTTTGCCGCCACGCATGAAATCCGCAAAAGTCTTGGCCAGGACGACTGGTGTGTGAGTGTCTTTGAGGACAACGCGGGCGTCGTTCGCTTTGATGAGCGGTACCATGTGTGCTTCAAGGTCGAAACGCACAATCACCCGTCGGCCCTGGAACCCTACGGTGGGGCGAACACCGGGATCGGCGGGGTGATTCGCGATCCGATGGGGACGGGATTGGGTGCGAAACCAATTTGCAGCACAGATGTCTTTTGCTTCGCACCGCCCGACGTCTCCCACGATGAGCTTCCGCCCGGCGTTCTTCATCCCCAGCGGGTCATGAAAGGCGTCGTGGCGGGGGTCCGCGACTACGGTAATCGGATGGGCATTCCCACGGTCAACGGCGCCGTGTATTTCGACAAGCGCTACCTAGGGAATCCTCTTGTGTATTGCGGCAATGTGGGGTTGCTGCCCTGTGAGAAGGCACGAAAGATGCCACAACCCGGCGACCTAATCGTGGCTGTGGGAGGCCGGACAGGCCGGGACGGCATTCACGGGGCTACCTTTAGTTCCGCCGAATTGACAACCGAGAGTGAGACCCTCTCCGGCGGGGCGGTGCAGATCGGCAACGCCATCACGGAAAAGATGCTGCTCGACGTCCTCCTGGAAGCCCGTGATCGGGGCCTATACAACGCGGTGACCGATTGTGGTGCCGGCGGTTTTTCTTCGGCGGTCGGGGAGATGGGTCGCGACATCGGGGCCGAGGTGGAACTCTCCCATGTTCCCCTCAAGTACGAAGGCCTCTCCTATACCGAAATCTGGATTTCCGAAGCCCAAGAACGTATGGTATTGGCCGTCCCGGAAAAACACTGGCCCGAATTGAAGGCCCTCTTCGAATCGGAAGGCGTGGAAGCGACCGTTATCGGCCGATTCGTGCCAACAGGTCGCCTCGTCCTTAGGTACGCGGGTCATGAAGTGGGCAACCTGTCAATGGAGTTCCTCCATCACGGTCGGCCCCGAGTGGTCCGCGAGGCCTTTTATCGTCCGCCCCAGGTTCGGCCGCTGATCATCAAAGACAACGCGGAGGCCACGGCGGGCGAGGACCTTTTGGCTATCCTTCGCTCGCCCAATGTGTGCAGCAAACACTGGATCATCCGCCAGTATGATCACGAGGTCCAAGGGGGAAGCGTCATCAAGCCCTTGGTGGGACGATGGGACGACGGTCCTTCCGATGCCGCGGTTTTGCGACCGGTGCTGGATTCTTACCGCGGCCTTGTCATTGCCTGCGGCATGAATCCCCGCTACGGCGATCTGGATCCCTACTGGATGGCAGCCTCCGCCATTGACGAGGCTATTCGCAACTGCGTCGCCGTGGGGGCTGATCCCCGGCGGATCGCCATCCTCGACAACTTTTGTTGGGGGAACACCGATCGACCTGAGACGCTGGGGTCCCTGGTTCGAGCGGCCCTCGGCTGTCGGGATATGGCCGTGGTCTTGCAAACGCCATTCATCAGCGGCAAGGATAGCCTCAACAATGAGTTCCGCGTCAGCGAGACGGAAACCATCAGTATCCCACCGTCGCTCCTCATCAGCGCCATGGGACAGATCGACGATGTCCGGCGATGCGTGACGATGGACCTCAAGCAGCCGCACAACGTCATCTATCTTGTGGGAATGACGGCCGATGAAATGGGTGGCTCCCATTGGTGTCTGGTACGGCATCAGGAAGGCGGACGTGTCCCCCATTGCGATCCCCATCGGGCAAAGCGGATCTTTTCGGCCCTCCACGCGGCCATTGAAGCGGGTTGCGTTCGGGCGTGTCACGACCTCAGCGAAGGCGGATTGGCCGTCGCCGCTGCCGAGATGGCCTTCGCCGGCTGCTGGGGCATGGAACTTGATCTGGATCACGTGCCGTGCGAAACGTCATCCCTCGCCCCAATCATTCGCCTCTTTAGCGAGTCGAACACCCGCTTCCTCTGCGAGGTCCCACCCGAGCGGCAGAGCCACTTCGAGAGCTACTTCGCGGGTCTTCCCGTGGCCAAGATTGGGATGGTCACAGAAGATGACCGCTTTGTGGTGCGGTTCGCCGGGCGGACGCTAATCGATCTTCCCTTGAGGACACTCAAGGAGGCATGGCTGAGTCCACTGGCTTGGTAAGCGGAGCGGTGACCCACGGCAGAAAAAATGGCGGAAAGACTGGCAACAGCGATGTGAAAGAAAGGCCCCATGGCAAAACCACGAGTCCTCATTTTACGTGCCCCAGGTACCAACTGCGACATAGAAACGGCCTACGCCTTTGAAAAGGCCGGGGCCGTGACGGACCGCATTCACATTCGGCGGCTACTCGAACAACCGGCCACCATTCGAAGCTATCAGATTCTGTGTGTGCCAGGCGGTTTTAGTTATGGCGACGACGTGGCCGCGGGCAAGATTCTGGCCGTCCAGTTACGGCATCACCTTTTGCATGTCCTGGAAGAGTTTCACCAGGCCGATAAGCTAATTCTAGGCATTTGCAATGGCTTTCAGGTCTTGCTAAAAACCGGCCTGATCGTTCCCCCTGACGAAAGCGGTAAGCCCTGGGCGACGCTGACCTGGAACGAGTCCGCCCGATACGAGGACCGCTGGGTCCATCTTGAGGTGGCCAGCGATCGCTGCGTGTTCCTGCGCGGCATCGAACGCTTGCAACTACCCATTGCCCATGCCGAAGGACGCTTCGTGGTCCGGCAGGCGAGTGGGCTCGATCGTCTGGCCCAGGCAGGCCAAATTGCCCTGAAGTATGCCCTGCCTATGGAACTTAAGCGAATGGCCCGGCAGGAGAATGCGGCGTCTCGACAATCTGTTGAAGCGGCGCAGATGGCCACACGCTGTTTGGGAGGAGCGAGTCTCTCTGCCTTGGAGTCCGCCGTGGCCAAGGCGAATGATCAGCGATTGCCTTATCCCTGGAATCCCAACGGATCAATGGGAAATATCGCGGGCGTGTGCGACAGGACGGGCCGCGTCCTAGGACTGATGCCCCATCCCGAGCGGTTCATTGATCCCACCCACCATCCCCGCTGGACCCGTGGCGAATGGCACCACCCGCCGGACGGCCTCCGCCTATTCATCAACGCGGTCAATTACTTTGCCTGAGAAGAAATTCTCATTGGGGGCAGGCCGCATGTTTGCCCGTTCGTGAAATCAAAAAAGAACAACCACAACCGTTGCCCCTATAGATGAACGGCGTCAGCGGCTCATCACGATGGGCAATTGACAGCCCGGGGAAGGTTATGGCATACTGGGCGACATTGATTATGGCGAGGCCATCATCCGGGCGTGTCCTCGGAGGGGTTTCGGGGATGCGGCGCCCGACGATGCTAATTTCCAACTAATGCGCTCGAGGAGGGGTCACCATGGTCGATGCCGTGGAGCAACGGTATCAGGAACGGCTCAAACGGTATGTGACGGCCATGCGAAAGGGCAAGCCCGACCGCATTCCGATTCGCCCATTCGCTGCGGAGTTCACGGCGGTTTATGCGGGTTACACAATTCAAGAGGTGACCCACGACTATCAAAAGGCCTTTGATGCCGTAATCCGTTGTGCCACCGACTTCGATTGGGACGCCGTGGTGCCCAATATGGTTTACGTCTGGACAGGTTTGGTCCAGGCCATCAATCTCCGATATTACGCAGTCCCCGGCACCGACCTGCCCCCAGATGTCTGTTTTCAATATCTGGAACCACCGGAAGAAAACGCCTGGATGCGTCCAGACGAATACGATGCCCTCATCGAAGACCCGACGGGATTCCTCTATAACGTGTGGCTCCCGCGGGTCAGCCGCGATGTCGTTCCTCCCGGTCAGCCTAACACCTTCCGCAACAATATGTCGTTCGTCCTTGGGGGCATGGCCATGATGGATTACTTCATGGCCCTGGGACGGCAGATCGAGCGGCTGCGACGTGAGACGGGGACGGTGTCGGCGATTTCGGGGATCCTCAAGGCACCTTTCGACATTCTGGCCGATAAACTGCGTGGATATAAAGGTCTGTGCATGGACCTGTACCGGCAGCCGGATAAGGTTCTCAAGGCCTGCGAGGCCCTGGCCCCTCACTTACTGCACGTGGCCAAGTCGGGGGCCGATCCGGCGAAGAATGTGCCTATCGGCCTGTGGATGCACCGCGGATGCATTCCTTTCCTCTCGCCGCAGCAATTTGAGCGGTTTTATTGGCCGACGTTGAAATGGATCATCGAATCGCTTTGGGCGGATGGGCATCAAGTCCTGTTTTACGCAGAAGGCGAGTGGAACCCCAACCTGAAATACATCGCCCAACTTCCCGATCTTAGCATCATCTATCATGTCGATCGTGGCGATATCTTTGAGGTCCATCGCACGGTGGGACACAAGTTCTGCATCAGCGGCGGCATTCCCAACGACCTATTGGCCTTTGGGACACCGCAAGATGTGAAGGAGTACTGCAAGAAGGTCATTGACGGCGTGGCCCGCGACGGCGGCTACATCATGGACGCCAGCGCCATCATGCAAAACGACACCAAGCCAGAAAACGTCAAGGCCATGACAGAATTCACACGGGAATACGGAGTTTATTGATTTAGACTCTATCGCAAAAAGTCCCCCCTCTCCCCTCGGGAGAGGGTTGGGGTGAGGGCAAGCCATCGCCGGCGTCGATCGAGAAAACCGGCAGCAATTCGAGCTACCCTCACCCCCGACTCCTCTCCCGCCCAACGGGCGAGGGCAGAGTATGGGATGGGCTCTTAAAAGGAACTTAAAATTTCGCGGTCAGACGGCGTTTGGGACCGATCACGAAAGAGTGGAGTTCGGTTATGACGACCCAACCGGAAAAGACGAACCCTTCGAGCATGGATAAACTTGGCGTGTCGATTCGGCCTCCCGGGACGTGCATCCCTTGGGAGGAAAAACGCCGCGAACTCGGCGAAATCAAGGGTGACGAGGAACTTGTGAAACGCATCTGGGAAAACATCGATGCGTTAGGCTATACGTATATTTGGCAGGTTTTGCTATCGTTTTGACATTTGGCCAGATTTGCATCGGCGACGCCAGTCGAGGGGAAAAGGCCGGCGTTGCGGACGTTCTCGGGGGAAGATTATGAGTGAAAAGACGCTCGTCGAGGCCATTGCGTATTGTGATGAACCGACCGCCTTGCGCTTGGTCAAGGAGGCGCTGCAATCGGGTGTCCCGCCGCAAGAGATCCTAGCCCAGTGCAATCAGGGAATGCTGGAGCTGGGCAACCGCTTTTCCCGCGATGAGTGCTTCCTACCGGACCTCATGTTCGGCGGCATGATCATGAAGAACATCATGGCGGAGTTGGGGCCCCATCTGGCAAAACAGGCAGCTGGTCAAGCCGGCACAAGCAGGCCCAAGGCCGTCATCGGTACGGTCCAGCACGACGTGCATGACATCGGTAAAGACATCGTGGTGATGATGCTTCGTGGTTCGGGCTTTGATGTGGTGGACTTAGGCGTCGATGTCCCGCCGGCCCGATTTGTGGAGGCCATTCGCCAACATCAGCCTTGTGTCGTGGGGATGAGTCTCCTTTTGACAACGTGCTATTCATCCGTGACGGCCACGGTGGAGGCCATCCGCCAAGCTGGTTTGCGAGACCAGGTGGCGATCATGGTGGGCGGGGCAGCCGCCAGTGAACTGCTAGCCAAGAACGCGGGCTGTGATTTCTACGGGAAGACGGCCGTCGATGGATTGAAATTCGCCTGCCAAGTCGCTGGCATTACCCAGCCCACCAGTCCTTAAGCCCAGTGTCGGCCACGACTTAGAGCGTATCGCAAAAACTCCTCCTCTCCCTCTGGGAGAGGGTTGGGGTGAGGGCAAGCCATCGTCGGAATCGACTGAGAAAACCGGCAGCAATTCGAACCACCCTCACCCTCGACCCCTCTCCCGCCGAACGGGCGAGGGTGGGATTATGGAATAGACTTTTAAAGTCTTCCTTTTTCTCCGTCGCTAGTCACGCATCATGCGAATTCACCGGGGAACGGTCGCCTTCTGCAAACACGGTCGCCTCGCCCGCCAAGACTTGCATCGGGAATGATTTCGGCTAGTATGGGCAGAAGGCGTCAACGAGCTGAGATTGGGTTCTAGCGTGTAAGGGAAGCCTATGCAAAACGTCCTGACCATCGTTCTGGGAGGTGGTCGTGGCACACGACTCTATCCACTGACGAAGTTTCGTTCCAAACCGGCGGTACCGATTGCCGGGAAATATCGGCTCATTGACATCCCTCTTTCCAATTGCATCAACAGCGACTTGAGTCGCATTTATGTCCTCACCCAATTCAATTCGGCAAGTCTCCATCGCCATATCCGAGCGACGTACAATTTCGACGTCTTCCATCGGGGATTCGTGGAAATCCTGGCGGCCCAGCAGACATTGACCAGCTCCGATTGGTATCAGGGAACGGCGGATGCCGTCCGGCAGAATCTTGCGTATATCAATCGGGATGATGTGGACTATGTGCTAATTCTTTCGGGCGATCAACTGTATCGCATGGACTTCCGGGAGCTCATTGCGGCCCACGAGAAAAAGGGCGCAGATGTGACGATCGCCGCCCTGCCCGTGATGAAACGCGCCGCATCAAGTCTGGGGATCATGCGGATTGACGAGCACGGCCAGGTCCTCGGCTTCCTCGAAAAACCTCAAACCGAAGAAGAATTGCGGTACATGCAAACCGATCCCGATTGGCTGAGCCAATTCGGCATCCAGGCGGAGGGGCGTGAATACCTGGCCAATATGGGGATTTACCTCTTTTCCCGCAAGACACTGGTCGATGTCCTCGAAATGACGGATTACCGCGATTTCGGAAAAGAGGTATTTCCGGCGTCGATTCGCACTCGGCGGGTCTTCGTTTATCTGTTCGACGGTTATTGGGAAGATATTGGAACGATTGGAGCCTTTTTCGAGGCGAACCTCGCGCTGACAAAACCCAACGCCGCGTTTTCGCTGGAACACCCCAACGCCCCCATTTACACACGAGCGAGGTTTTTGCCCCCATCCCGCATTGAGTCGGCCACCATTCAGTCTAGTTTGGTCGCCGATGGCTGTATCATTGGCAGCGGGTCGGTCATTGAGAATAGCATCATCGGCCTGCGGAGCGTCATCGGTCGCAACTGTGTCATTCGCAACTCGATCATCATGGGCAACGACTTCTACGATCTTGAGCAGACCCGCGATGGCAAACCTCCCATGATCATCGGCGAAGGCTCTTACATTGAGAATGCCATCGTGGATAAGAATTGCCGCATCGGCAAGAATGCCCGCATCGTCAACACAACGGGGCTGACCGAAATGCCGGAAAACCAGTATTGCATGATTCGCGACGGCGTGGTCGTGATCCCCAAAGAAACCATCTTGCCCGATAAATGGTGTCTGTGATCCCATGTTGCCGAGGTTCACAGAGAGGCATCCCATGACCCGAATCAAACTGTCTCGTCCCGTTCCCTGGCAGGACGTGGTATTTGCACTGGGGTTGGTTTTGGGATTACTCGCTGCGCAATATGCGACAGGCGATATCCCAGGGGACATCGCTATCCTATTAAGCAGCGGTCAGTCCACCACGAAGCCTGAGGACGTCTCGGAGGCCTGGAAGCGTTTGGTAAGCGCCGGCCCCGATGCCTTGGGGCCCTTATTTGTGGCTGCCCGCCAGGCTGATCCCGCATCCCGCAATTGGCTCCTTTCGGCGGCGGATCAGATTGTAGCGAGGGAACACGGCGCTGGGCGACAACTCTCGCAGGAAGTGATCCTTAAACTGCTCGAGGATACGCAAAATCCTCCGCAAGGTCGCTGGTGGGCGTACCAATGGCTCGCTCGGCAAGACCCCGCCCAGGCTCGGCAGATCCTGATCCGATTCCTCAATGATCCCGCCAGCGAGTTGCGACGTGCGGCCATTGAGGCGGAGCTTCAAGCGCTAGGTGATATTCAAAACGTTCCGGTAAATGATCCCAAGAACGTCGAGATTGTACGGAAGCTCAAACAACTGTTTGACGCTGCCCGGGACCAAGATCAAGTTGAAAACCTCGCCGAAATGCTGCGCAAACGGGGCGTGTCCGTGGACCTGGCCGGTCATTACGGATACCTGCGCACGTGGTGGATTGTCGGGCCGTTTGATAATCAGCAAGACGTTGGTTTTGACGCCATCTATCCGCCGGAGGGGCAATCCCCGCCAGACTTCTCCGCCACGTATCAGGGAAAACATGGGCCAGTAACCTGGAAAAAAGTGACGACCCCTGACGAACATGGAACCTTTGATCTCAACAAAGTCCTCGGCGAGGAAAAGGGTGTTGTTGCCTACGCGGTAGCCGCCCTCGTTTCTCAGACGGAACAAGCCGCGGAAATTCGCGCGGCAACGCCGAACGCCATCAAAATCTGGTGCAACGGCCAACCCTTGGGGGCCTTCCATGTGTATCACTCCGGTTTTGAGGACGATCAATACCGCGTGGTCTGCCGCCTGCAACCTGGCGTCAATTGGATCATGATCAAAGTCTGTCAGAACGAACAGACGCAAGATTGGGCACAATATTGGACGTTTCGGCTGCGGGTCTGCGACGAGCTCGGCAAGGGACTTGGTCGTCAACCCGATTGAGCGGCCTGCTTTTTGAACATGGTGGGAAGGTTCCGCAATGATCAAGGTTCGGATGCATATCTACCTTGCGGCCTTGCTGGTCGGCGCCTGCTGTGGCACGTGGGAATTGGCCCAGGGGGAGGACTGGCCGGCGTTTCGTGGCGGTCTAGCGGCCGGCGTGCTCTGCGGGGGTGAAGACATCCCGCCGGTACTCTCCCCCGAGAACCAACTTTTGTGGAAGGCCCCACTGCCGGGCCGCGGTCCGTCCTCGCCCATCGTGGTGAAGGATAAGGTGATTGTCACGGCTGCTGTGGGTTATCGTCAAAACGAGTTGCACGTCCTCTGCTTCGATGCAAAAACGGGCAAGCAGGAGTGGGATTTTCGCTTTTGGGCGACTGGTTCCACCGTGTGCAATCCCTTCGGCGGTGTGGCGGCCTCGACGCCGGTCTCAGATGGTCGGCGGATTGTGGCCCTCTTTTCGTCTAATGACCTCGTCTGCCTCGATATGGAGGGACGTCCCCTCTGGTTCCGTGGGCTGGGATTTGAACGCCCCTACCTCCGCAATGATGTGGGAATGGCCTCCTCTCCAGTGATTGAGGGTGATGTGGTTATCGTCCAGGCAGAAAGCCTCCTCGATGCCATTGTTTGCGGACTGGATCTAAAGACAGGACAGACCGTTTGGCTGATTGATCGTCCCAAGCAAGCCCTTTGGTGCACGCCGTTGGTCGTGCGCTGCCCATCGCCCTCCGAGCGAACCCCTGAGACTTTCGTCCTTCTCCAATCACGAAAGGACTTTCAAGCCGTCTGCCCTTACACCGGCGAGGTGGCCTTTGCCTATGATCATTGGTGCGACACCGTATCCTCCGCAGCGGCTTATGGTGATTTGGTTGCCTTGCCCGCGGCGGGCATCCACGCCTTGCGGCTATCTTCTTCCCCGGCGAGGTTCGAGCAACTTTGGATTTCCGATCGCCTCCGCTGTGGAAATACCAGCCCTCTTGTCTGGAACAACAAGATATACCTGGTCAAGTCCCCCAATATCTTCGCCTGTGCTGATGGAAAGACCGGCGACATTCTGCGGCAAGTCCGCCTAGGGGGTAGCTTTTGGGCCTCTCCGCTTTTGGTTGGCCGATACATCTACGCCGTCAATTACGAGGGTACGGTGTTCGTCATGGCACTGGATGACGCGGGGCTTCCCAGCCTCGCCGGGCAATGGGACCTCGAATCAGGCGTGCTGGCCTCACCCGCCAGCGATGGACGGCAACTCTATTTCCGGACAAATCAGTTCTTATACGCTTTCCGATTGGGGGATTCCGGAAAAGAATAAAGACACGGGCTACTGGGCAATGTTCTCGGATGCCGATTGGTTTTTGGCAACAGATCTCCCGGGATCTTCAACGATTGTTGACCAAACATTGCTAGAGAAAGCATGATGGCCGAAGCAAGCGATTTCGTCGAAATCCCCTTGTCTGGACCGGTTAACGCCACCGTTCAGCCACCGGGCTCCAAGAGTATCACCAACCGTGCGCTGATCTGTGCGGCGTTGGCCGACGGGCCGTCCCTCTTGCAAGGGGCGTTGGATAGTGAAGATACGCAGGTGATGGTGCGGGCATTGCAGAGCTTAGGCGTAGCGGTCCGCCACGATACCAAGCAGCGGGAAATCGCGGTGGAAGGAACCCGCGGCGTGATCCCCGCTCGCCAAGCCGATCTCTTTCTCGCCAACAGTGGCACCAGCCTTCGCTTTTTGACGGCTATCTGCACCTTGGGAGAGGGTCAATTTCGACTGGATGGGACGCCCCGCATGAGAGAACGGCCCATCCAGGACCTTGTGGATGCCCTTAATCGGCTGGGGGCTAACGTGCGAACAGAGCTTCCCACGGGATGTCCGCCCGTCATTGTCGAAGCCCATGGTCTGCCGGGAGGAGAGACGGAGATTTCTGGGGAAATCTCTAGTCAATTCCTCAGTGGTCTGTTGATGGCCGCCCCTTATGCCCGCCGCGATGTGACGCTCCTCGTGCGGGGTGATTTGGTCTCGAAGCCCTACGTGGAAATGACGCTCGCCGTGATGAAGGCCTTTGGGGTCACCGGCGAAAATGAGGCCTTTCAGCGGCTTTCCGTGCGATCTGGTCAAATGTATCGCGGCCGAACCTACGCCATTGAGCCCGATGCCTCGGCAGCCACGTACTTCTTCGCCGCCGCGGCCGTCACCCAGGGCCGGATCACCGTAACCGGCCTGGGCGAGAATAGCCTTCAGGGTGATGTCCGCTTTGTCGATTGCCTGGCCGCGATGGGCTGCGAGGTGACAATGGGCGATGACCAGATCACTGTGGAAGGCCGCCCCCTCCGCGGCATCTCCGTGGATATGAACGCCATCAGCGATACAGTGCCTACTCTTGCCGTCGTGGCCCTCTTCGCTGAGGGGCCGACGCTCATTCGCGGGGTAAAGCACATCCGCCACAAAGAGACCGACCGCATCCACGCCCTGGCCCTTGAACTGCGACGCCTGGGGGCCCAGGTGGAAGAATTCGAGGACGGACTCAGAATCATCCCCGCCTCCTATCATCCGGCGGAAATCCATACCTACCAGGATCACCGCATGGCCATGAGCTTCGCCATCGCTGGATTACGCATTCCCGGGATAAAAATCCTCGATCCGGGTTGCACGGCCAAGACGTATCCCGAGTTTTTCGAGGACCTGCGGGCGATCATCCGGCCCTAGCGATGTCACGAACGGCCGGGGGAACGGTATTTCTCGGGATAGATAACCAGTTCCACGCGGCGATTGCGTGCCCGTCCTGCCGCCGTGCCGTTAGACATGATAGGATAGGCCGATCCGTGACCGGCCACGAAAAGCTGCTCCGGGCGCAAGGCCGTTTGGGTGACCAGGACATCGTGCACCGCTGCGGCCCAGGAGATCGACATCTGCGTGTGGTTCCGCCACAATCCCGGGGGAACTGGATCGGTGTCGGTAAAACCTTCCACGCCGATGATTTGCTCCGGGTAGAGTCGGGCAATCTCCGCGGCCACAGATGTGATCATCTGCACAGCCCCCGGCCGGAACTGGAACGTGCTCGTCTCGAACAGTTGGTCCGCGGGAAGCTCCACACGAATGACATCGCCATCTCGCCGCACCTGGACACCCGCAATGTTGATGGCCGGAAGGGTTTGCAGAAGACTATTGTTGGGCTGAATGGTCACGCTTCCGGACCGCTGTAACGAGGCCGTCAAAGTTTGGACCTGCTTCTGTTGCTCGGCCTTCTCCTGTTGCAGCCGAGCGATTTGGTTGTTCATGTCCGCCAATTGCTTTTGTAACAGTCCGACCTGATCTTCAAGAAGTTTGTTCTTTTGATAAGCCTGGGCGAGCAACTGCTGTAACTGCTGATTGTCACGATCGAGGGCGGTCGATCGCGTTTGGTATTCCTCGATCTGCCGGGCCAGGGCCGCTTGCTGCTGGGCTGCCTGATTTTGGGCCGCCGCCGTTGCAGGATTGGTCGCACAGCCGTTGCCCACGATGGTACCGACCAGAAGGAGGCCCACCGGCCAAAGCCGGGCGAACACCGCCACAAACGAGGCTCGCTTTCTGGTACGGCCGAAATACACCGTCTAGGACTCCATTACCGTTGATCCATGCTACTTAGGGCGACATCCTTGGCCCAGTTCGCCAACAGACGGGGCATGGGTCCGATGTTTTTGGAATCGGGAAAGGCCCAACTTGACCCGCCTCATGACACCATTCACCCGTGCAATCCCTTCGGGGGATGACACGCACCTCTCGGCCATTTTGGAGCAAAGGTTATCAAAATGATGGCAAATCACTCAAGACCAGTTTTTATTCCTACCCCGAGAGCTCCTATCGCAAGAACCCCGGCTCCCCACCGTAAGGTGGCGTGTTTTTTCCCGATGTGGCGCGATGTTCTAGCACGACGAGCCCCCATCTTGCGATAAGGGCTCACGACGATGGGCACTGAGCGAAAAGCCCCCTTTCCCTCCGGGAGAGGGTTGGGGTGAGGGCAAGCGAACCTCGGAATCGATTGAGAAAACCGGCAGAGATTCGAGCCCCCTCACCCCCGACTCCTCTTCCGCCGAACAGGTGAGGGGAGATTATGAGAAAGGCCCTTATCACGATGCGGCTCATCCTCGGAGCGACAGCGTGGCACGCGGTTCCATAGTCACATCGGCGAAAGCCCGTTACAATTTTTTGTATTGACTGTCCTCAATCTGCCGTCTATCCGAAGTCAATCCCATGGGAAAAGTCACCTACAAGTCAGCAGGCGTCGATCTCGATCTCTACCGCCAGGCGATGGCGCGTATCCCCCAATTGTTGGAAAGAACCGTCACGCCTCGCGTCATCAATTTGCCGTTTGGTTTCGCAGGACTCTTTCGGCTGGACTTCCCCTGGCCCCTTTTTGCCCGAAACTACAAAGACCCCGTCCTGGTGGCCTGCACCGACGGCGTGGGGACCAAATTAAAGGTGGCCGCCATGATGGGGATCTTTAACACCGTGGGGATTGACTTGGTGGCCATGAGCGTCAACGACGCCCTCTGTTGCGGCGCCGAACCGCTCTTCTTTCTCGACTATGTGGCCATGCCCAAGGACGATCCGCCACTCCTGGAAAAACTCCTGGAGGGGATCGTCAATGGATGCCGCGAGGCTGACTGCGCCCTGCTCGGCGGGGAAACGGCGATCCTGCCGGACATGTACCAGCCGGGTGATTTTGATCTGGCGGGCTTTTGCGTGGGGGTGGCTGAGGCCCGGGCGATTATCACGGGTCAGGCCATCACGCCAGGCGACGCAGTCCTCGGTCTGGCGTCCAGTGGATTGCACTCGAATGGGTTCAGTCTCGTGAGAAAGACAGTCTTTGATCTTGCCGGGCTGCGGGTAACCGATCATGTGCCGGAATTGGGCACCACTGTGGGTGAGGCCCTTTTGGTTCCCACGCGGATTTACGTCCGTCCCATTCGCTCGGTGTTACGGTACTATCGGGTGAAGAGCGTGGTTCATGGGATTGCCCATATCACGGGCGGGGGGATTCGGGAAAATCTTGCCAGAATCGTCCCGCCGGGCGTGCGAATCGTCATCGATCGGGACGCCTGGCCAGTGCCGCCCATCTTCCGCTGGATCCAAAAATTGGGCGAGACTGACGATGCCGAAATGGAGAACGTCTTTAACCTCGGCTTGGGTATGATCCTCGTGGTCAGCGACTATTACGCTGCCAGTATCCGCAAGCAATTGGAAGACCTGGGGGTGCCGTGTTGGCAAATTGGTCGGGCCGAGGCCGCCGATGAGTCGGGCGTTGTTTGGGCCCAGAGCTCCGCGTAGCACAGATGCGACCGTGAAGGTATTGTCGCAAAAACGTCATCACGCTGCACGCGCCCGGCGCTGCTTTGCTCGATGATTCCCCACTGGTTCTGCCGACGAGCGATCCCCTTTCGCCTCACCCTGGGGATTTCCCTCCTCGTTAACATCGGCGTAGGGTTCGGCCTCCGTCAACCAGGTACAGTTGCTTTGGAAGAAGACCTGACCGGCGGAAGGGGAAGCCATTTCGCCAGGTTGCTTGTGATCGCCGAGCACCTTTTCGGTTTCGACCGCTTTTCCGTTAGGGGTCTGCTTCCTCCGCCGGCGTGACCGCGATGGCTCCTGTGACAACACTTTCTCTCGACCGTCGGCAACTGTTTTTTCCTCCTGTGAACCGCTTAAACGGGGCGTTTCAGGTGTTGTGGGAGCGATCGGCGTGTCAGCCGTCTTCAGGGGAGGGAAGTATCCGCGAAAAAAAGGCGGAGTAGCCTTGCCACCGCCGGTTGTTTCGAGGTGGGCGACGGGGACCGACATTTCGGTGCACAATCGCGCAATGTGATCATGACAGGTTAAAAGAAGGACCTGGTGAGATGCCTCGGCAAACGCCCGCAATGTGCGACAGGCCGCCGCCGCACGTTGAAAATCGAAATTGACCAGAACATCATCCAGAACCAGCGGCAACCGAATTCCTTGCTCGGCGCTGCGCTCCACAATGGCCAGGCGAAAGCTGAGGAAGAGTTGCTCCCGCGTTCCCCGCGACAGCTCATCGACACGCCAATTCTTGCCAGTGGCATCTTCCACGAGAAGGACGCGTTCGCTGATAGGCGTCCAAACCCGTACGTAACGTCCCTCGGTCATTTGGGCGAGAAAGACAGAGGCCCTTCGCAACGTCTCGGGCTGGTTCTCCAGTTCATAATGCTGGCGAACTCGTTCCAGCAGTTCCGCAAGGAGGCGAGAAGTTTGTTGTCTTCGGACACGGCGGACGATTTGGTGTTCCAAGGCGGCCAGAGCCAACTTGGCCTGATCCACGTCGCGCGATTGGACAAGTCTGGCAAGTTCCGCCTCTACGTGCGCCTGCTTTTCCTCCAGGGCATGGAGTTCTTCCTTAGTAGCCTCCATGGCCTGGATCAGCTCGGCATGTTTGGCCTTTGTCTCTTGAAAGAGGCGAGCAAGCGGGACATCTTCGGCAATCCCAGCGGCAGCAAGGGCGGCCTTCAATTCGCGATGGATTTCGCCGGCCTGTCGCCGCAGGGTTTGGGCCTGCTCCCAAGTTTGGCGAAGGGCCGTGGCCTCTTGGGGGTTCCGCACGCCCAATTGCCGAAGTGTCGCCCGATAACGAAGGGCAATCTTCTTGAGGCGTCTCTTCGCGCGGTGAACCTTCTGTTTGGTCTGTTTGGCCGTCCGAAGCAGGTCTTGCCGACGGCGCTGGTTTTCCAAATGGATTTCATAATGACGCACAAGGCCATCGAGGACCTGGACCACGTCGTCCGTCTCATCCGAGCGCCCACAAAGTCGGGCCAGTCGTAAGACCCGTTTTTGCCAGGCAGCGAGGCGTTCCTCCTCCTTCTTCAGTTTTGCCGTAACAACTGTCAGGCGGCGATCGAGGGCTCGCAGCCGATGCCCCACTTCCCAAATTTGCAACGCTTGGGTCACATCGTCCGCCGAAGGTAAACCCAAACGATGGGCCAATTCGTTAAACTTGGCACGGATTGCCCGCTCTTTTTGTTCCAGCCTGTGGAGGGTCTCGCGGTGTGTTTGCCCCGGTTGGGTCATCTCGGCAAATTTCGCCTGAAGGACGGCGACGGGTTCCAGCTCACGGATGCGCCCTTCCAGTTGGGAGATCAGTTGATCCAGGTCCGCCTGAGAGACATTTTGCTCAGCGGCCAGCCGTTGGTATTCCTGAGATACGGACTGCAACTCGGTAGTTAGGGTCTCCAAATCCTTTTTCAAATTCTCCAGGTTAACCCGCTGGCGATGTTCGTGGTAAAACTTCAGTCCAATACCCCCGCCCGTCATCGCCGCGCCGAGGAGCAGCGTGACCAACCCCAGGTTTCCCGCTCCAGGTCCACCGAGAAGGGCCAATAGCGACAGGAAGACCAGCGTAAGCCCGGGAATAAAGAGGCTCCCCACACCGGCCCATGTCTGCCACGAGGGAAGCGATTGGGCCACCTGCCGATGATATTCCGTGGTGACTTGTTCCACCCGCTGTTTTACGGCGGCCTGCTGTTCAGCGAGTTGTCGGACCCGTCGCAGGCCGGTCACCTGCTCGCTGTATTGTGACAAGGCGACCTGGGCGTCGGCCACACCGTGTTTTTGCAGCGCGGCTTCCACCTGCTCCTTGAGTGCGTTTTGCGCGGCGCGTTGCCGCTGATCCTCTTCGGCCAGTCGATCCCTTTCCAGGACCGCTTTTTGCCACCGCCTGATCCACCCACGGAGGGCGGACCAATCCTGCGCGGTGCCCCGCTGATCCGCTTGCGGCAAGCCATCATTCGGCGTGGAGATGTTCCCGATCTGGGTAACGCTTGCCAAACCTTCCCACAATGCCGATCGAGCCTGAAGGAGTTCTTGTTGTCGTCGGTTCAGTTCTTCTAGTCGCTCCTTGCAGGCGACCATCTCATCGCGGTGCAGACGGAGGGCCTCAATCTCGGCCGCATGCTCAAGAACCACGGGATCAACCGGCAAGCCAGCGAGGGCCTCATCGTACTGGCCAAGTGCCTCGCGGGCCTCGGCAAGGTTGTGCTTGGCCGCAGTCATTCGTTCTTTCCAACGGTCGAGCTTTCGTAAGGCCTTTTCTGAAATCCGTCGCGACGGCCCCAGCCGTTTCCATTGCAGCCGCATTTCCCTGTATTGCTGCCACTTTGGGAGAAGATCAAGAACCGCCTCGCAGCGCTGTTGCTCCCGTTGCTGGGAGTCAAGCCGTTGCATGACGGTCTGTCGTTCCGCCTGGAGCTTCCGCTGCGTGACCCGCCACCGCACGTATTGCCGTGTCTCCAGCCCCGCTTCCTCGGTAGTACGAACGAGCCGCGCACGTTCCGCTTCCAGCTCTTTGAGTTCCGTGTCGTCCTGGTCCTGGGCAAGCCGCTGGTGAAGATTGGTGAGGACTCGCCATAGGACCGCCCGATCCGCGCCGAGACTAAGTTCATAGAGGAGCTTGGCGGTTTCTCCTTCCTCTAGGGTACGAAGATAAGCGAGGTCTTCCAGCCCCAAGGCAAATACTGCGTTAAATGTGGCCTCATCGACGGGGCAAAGGACCCGCATGAGTTCCTCAGGCAAGACGGGTTGGCCGTCCACGACAACCTGGACCCTCTCTCCCTCATCCTGGGACCAGTGTCGCGAGAGGCGGACTTCGCGGCCGAGATGCTCGAGGACCAGGGTTCCCCCAATGTCACCTTGTTCGCCCAGGAGAAAGCGGGACCGCGCCGCCAAGCCGAAAAACATCCCCCGCACGAATTCCAGGATTGTCGATTTGCCGGTTTCGTTTGGTCCAAAAAAGACCGCCAAACCCCTGGGGATGTCTTCCACCTCCCAGTTGTGCCAAATCCCAAATCGGTCGATGGCTAAACGCTTCAGGAGCACGCCGACGCTTCTCCCTTTACTGAGGCACTCACATGGGACAGGGCCTCCAGTCCCTCAAACGCCGCCTGGCGAAGTATTTCCTCCCATATCGGAACGATGGCATCGACGGCTTGGCCTGGCGAAATCGGCCCCGCCAAAGCGGCCACCGCGTCCGTCTGTCCTATGACAAGGTTTTCGTAAATCGCATGCACCTGGCGGAGAAACTCCCCACGAAAGCTCGTTTCCTTAAGCCACTCGTCTGGTCCTAGATCGACGGGGTCCCAGACGACATCCGTCGGCCAAAGGTACGGCGGCTCTTGGAGGTAGCGGCTCTGAACAAACTCCAAAAGTTGAGCGTCCAACCCTTCCCGCTTCCAGCGAATGAGGGCCTCGACCGGCCCTTGAAGTTTGATGGCAATGAGCCAATCGGCATCGCTGCTGGCCCGACGGGATTCCAATTCTTGAACCAACTGGGAAGACAAGCCCGCCCATTGTGTCTCCGGCGAAATCAGCAACACCACCGTCGCGTAACGGATTGCCGCCACAGAAACCTCGCGAAGGGCGATCCGGCGGTTAATATTCCACTCGGCGATGGTCACGGTGGGGAGCGCGGGATCGTCGGCATCTCGAATCAGCGGGGGACCCGCAGCGTGCGCCACGGTGGAGGGCAATGAGTCTGTCCGTGGCACTGGACCACCTAAGGCCCAATAACTGACGCCGATGATATTGGGCAATTCCTCCAGCGACTGGCAGCGAGCTAGTCCCAGCACGAATTGGCCCGGCTGATGGGGAAGGAAGGCCTCGCGGCTGGCCTCCCACGGATAGGAGGTAGGCCAGACAAGCACATCGATCGTGCCCTTCCGTGTCCGGACTTGCCGCTGCTGGACCTCCTCTCCCGAGAATACGTGGACCGTGTCCGGCAGGGCCAACTCGGCCGGCCAGGGGCCTTGCTCTTCCGCTTTCCCGGCCATCCAAATAGCAGCAATGTCGTTTTGAGCGAGCGTCTCACAACCGGCCAAGACGGCGTCCAGATCGGCGGGCGAGGCACGCGAGCCATCTACCAAATTGCCGGAAAGCACCACCAGATCGACATCCTCACGCAAGGCAAGTTGGCAGATGCGTTCCCAGGTCCGCCGGGGACCTTCAAGCACGCGGGCCATCAGCGAGGGTGGCAGACCCCCGCGAACGCGGATAGGCCGATCCAACCAAAGCTCGCCCGTGTGCAAAAAGCGAAAACAATCCACGCTGGCCTCGTTGAAACTTTTTCTGTTGCTGAAATTCTTTCTATTCTTGCCAAATCCCCCATTTTCCAGATGCTGGCGCACCTTGTGACCAACACGCAACGTGCCAAATGTAGCCAAAACGCCGGAATGACGCCATATCGTTTTGACGCGGCAATTGGCCTTAGCCCCTTATCGCAAGCGAGTTGGGCCATCTGACGCGCCGTGGACGATCTGGGATACAAGCCGCCAGCCTAAACCGCTTGTTCCCCATGGACCGTGTGTGTTCCAATTTGATCTACTCTATGTGTTCCATTCCCAGTGCGGGCGAAGCACAAGTCTTCCCCTTCTTAAGATCTACCCCAAGCCCCCCTCTCCCTCCGGGAGAGGGTTGGGGTGAGGGCGAGCGACCGTCGGAGTCAATTGAGAAAACCGGCAGCGATTCGAGCCACCCTTACCCCCGACCCCTCTCCCGCCGAACGGGCGAGGGGAGATTATGCGATAGGCCCTTATTGAGCCAACCTGGCTCACGTCATGTGGAATTCTCAACGTTGGTGCGCCGCGCTCGATCAAATCTGGAGGGACGCCCGCCGGCGTGGCACGTCGTGACCACTGTGGCGTTGACCTGCCAAGATCCACGCGCTTGTCTTTCGTCATGACATCCGCCATACTGGAAGCCAAAGGGTTTGTGCCATGGCAATTCTCTGCCCGCGTTGCGGAGCGGCTTTGGATGTGACGTTGTTCGCGTTTGGGCGATCTGTGGCGTGTGATTGCGGTTGTTGGGTGGACCTTCAATCCGGTCACACGGAACGGGTGCCATTTTGCCAGAAAGGAGCCTTCGCCATGGCCGAAATCCCCGTCGGACGTGTGACGCACTACTTCAGCCATCTGGGTGTGGCCGCCATCGAAATTACCCACGGAACGCTCTCGGTGGGCGACACTATCCACATTAAGGGGCATACCAGTGACTTCTATCAGCCGGTGACTTCTATGCAGATCGAACATCAAACGGTGACACAGGCCCAGGCTGGACAGTCCGTCGGCATAAAAGTTGTTGAGCATGCGCGAGAACACGACGTCGTGTACAAAGTCGTGCCCGAGGAATAATTGGCCAGCTCGAGGAACGATCGTGGACGGAACGGTGTTGGGTGCTTCGGAAAACCCGTCCTTCGAGCCCTTTGTCACGGATGACTACGAGTTGATCGACTTCGGTGACAGTCGGCGGCTGGAACGCTTTGGGAGTGTGATCCTCGATCGGCCCAGCCCGGCGGCGGAAGGTCCGCCCCTTTACCCCGACCGCTGGTCCCAGGCCCATGCCCGATTTGAGCGCACTCGTGGTAATCGTGGCCGGTGGGTTGACCGTTGCCACGTGCCGGAGCGATGGACGATCCGCTGGGGGCCGCTTGTCCTGGAGCTAAAGCGGAATGAATCGGGCCACGTGGGACTTTTTCCGGAACAGGTGGTCAACTGGAGCTGGCTTTATCACCATATTACCCAAAGTGAGAAGGTGGGGCCGGTGTTGAATCTCTTCGCTTACACAGGCGGGAGCACCCTGGCGGCGGCCTTGGCAGGGGCCGAGGTTGTCCACGTCGATGCTGCCCGCAATGTGGTCGCCTGGGCAAAACGAAATGCCGTGCTTTCCGGATTGGAGAATCTGCCAATTCATTGGATTGTCGAAGATGCCCGCAAATTTCTTCGCCGGGAGGTCCGCCGCGAGCGACGGTATTGGGGGATCATTCTTGACCCGCCGACATACGGCCATGGTCCGCGGGGTGAGTCGTTTCAATTGGAAAAGGACATTGTGGGACTTCTGGAAGCGGTCTTTGCCTTGCTCGATTGGGACCGCGGATTCCTTCTCATGACATGTCACACGCCGGGCTACGGCACGCAGAAATTGACGCGTCTCTTTCACGATTTGCGGCCTGACCTTTGGCAGCGAGGTCAGATCACCGTGCGGATGATGACGATCCCCAGCAGCAGCGGACGACCGTTGCCTAGCGGGATGGTTGTCCGTTGGCAAAGCAGCCCCCCACGGTAAGCACTCCCAGCAAGCCCGAGCCACCGTAGCAAGAAGGGGGTAACGGATCGCCGCGCTATGCGCCTCAACGTAAAACGGGGCTGCTTAGCGAGGATAGCCCATTGCAATAGGAAAATGCTGAGTCGCGGCATCAATTGAGCGACGATTTTCTTCCCGTCATAATGAAGAAGCACTGTAAAAAGCCAAGTTGTCTCGGACCGCAAGACGCACACGACCGAATGTCGATGGGGTTAAAACGCGGCACTTGTCGAAAGATCGGCCTCGGGCCAATGGGTTTACTCCTCGCTGTCGGCCTTTTGTTCGCCTATGGGCTTGTGGCAAATGCAACGCTTGCCGAGGCCCCGGAAGACCTAGCCCGCCAATCCCTCCGCCAAGGCAATTTCCCTTGGTATGATGCGGAGAAGGACGACATCAAGCCTACCCGCGTGCGGAAGCCCAGGGAGTTGCCTGAGCCTTCCAAGGTTTCTCGCTCCCGTGTCCCTTGGTCGGCAGTGGGAATCATCTTAATCGTTTTGGCCATTGCCGCCATGGTCATTTTGGGCTACTGGGCGTGGCGGCGATGGGCCCCCTGCCAAGGAGGCAAGGAAGAGGCAGCGCGGGTGGCTGCCCAATTGCGCGAGTTGCCCCTTGTTCCGGAAGACTCCCCGCAAGAGACGGATCTTTTGCAGGCCAGTGAGCGGGCAGCAGCGGCAGGAGACTATCGGCGGGCCATTATCTGGCTTTATGCCTATCAACTAGCCGAGTTGGATCGTCATCGCCTGATTCGCCTGATGAAGGGGAAGACCAACCGGCAATACCTGAGGGAGTTGGGACGCGAGTCGCCGGTCGCTCCTCTTCTGGAACGGACCATCGTGACCTTTGAAGAGGCCTATTTCGGCGGTCGTTCCCTGAGTGCCGAGCAATACGAGGCGTGTCGTCGAGAATTGCCGCAGTTTCAACAGTGGTTGAAGGAGATCGCGGCATGAACGATTCGCCCCAGGCGGAATTCCGAAAGCCCCTATTTTGGATTCTCGCCGGGGTCATCGTTTCGGTCTTGGCCATCGTGTTGGCCGTCTATCCCTGGCCTGCGCCCGAGGTTGATGTCACATACGGCACGATGGGGTGGCTGGGCCGGAAAAGCATCAACGGCACGTGGGTGTTGGCGGAGATGGTGCGTCGGTCGGGGCACTCGGTGAGCCGAAGCACACACTTAAGTCCGATGCTTAAAGAGCAGGCCGATTGCCTAATCTGGTTTGCCGCGGATCCGAATGTCCCCCACGAAAGTGTCGTCACCTGGTTGGAGGATTGGCTCAAGGCCAAACCCGGGCGGACGCTGATTTATGTGGGCCGCCACTTTGAGGCCACATCCCTTTACTGGAAAAAGCTCCTGGAGCGGTTTCCTGATCAGTATGATCCCGTGCGTCAAAAGGAGATTGCCAGGCGACAGGCTCTGGAGGAACAATTCTTGCAACTCATCTCGAATGTCGAGGGCCAGTGCGCGTGGTTTTCGTTCAAACCCCTCCCGGATGTCGTTCGTCCCAAGAGCTTGGAGATGCACCCTCAATGGCGGGTTCCGGTCAATCCGCAGGACTTGGAAATCGAACTCCGCTCGCAGATGATTCCGGCCCAAGATGCCGAGGTCCTGATCCGCTCGGAAAAACATGTGCTGGTTGCCCGTTTGCCACGAGGCTCATCCCAGATCCTTCTCGTCAATAACGGGTCGTTTCTCCTTAACATGATGTTGGTGAATCGAGAGC
Organism: Planctomycetota bacterium; assembly: GCA_029549885.1. Taxonomy (GTDB): domain Bacteria; phylum Planctomycetota; class Planctomycetia; order Pirellulales; family Thermoguttaceae; genus Thermogutta. The sequence continues at coordinate 6,559 of JAKPII010000311.1, read as the reverse complement.
ATCGCAAACTTGCAAGGCGGTTGGTCCAGGCCATTGATGAATCGGGCACCTCTGGGCCGAAACGGGTTTGCTTTCTCGAACTGCGCCCCGGCTATCAGGTGGTGACCGGTCCGACGGAGGAACCTTCACCCTACCGGTTTCTGACGGTGTATCCGCTGAATGTGATCGTTTTGCATCTGTTTCTCTTGGCCGTCCTTTTTGCCCTGGCCCGCTTCCCGCGACTGGGCCCCGGCTATGAGCCCGATCTGGTCTTGCGGACGTCCTTCGATGCTCATCTGGCGGCGATGGCCCGTTGGTTGCGACGTACCCGGGACTATCAGTTCGTGCAGGAGGTGATCAGCCAATGGGAGCGAATCAGTGCGCCCCGTGGCCAAGGTGGGCGAGGTCTGCGGGAAAGACCACACAAGTCACGCCTCCTGCGGTATTGAGCCGCTGAAGATACGGCGACAGGCAAACGGGTGAACTCTGATCAACGATCCACGCGGCAGGCAGCTCGGAACCCTCACCGGCGTTAAGCGCCTATCCCAAAAAGTCCCCCTCTCCCTCCGGGAGAGGGTTGGGGTGAGGGCAAGCGAACGTCGGAATCGATCGAGGAAACCGGCAGCAATTCGACCCACGCTTACCTCCGACCCCTCTCCTGCCGAACGCATGAGGGAAGATTATGGGATAGGCTCTTAGTGCCATCACTGGGATACGTGCCGGACAAACGTGGGGCAAACCATGGCTTATATGCCGCAGTGTGGATCATCATGTTGGCTCGGGCAATTCACACTTCGGGAAGAAACAAGCGGGAGAAGTCGCCGCTGTCGTAGAGCGGGCCTTCGGGATCGGCAATGGCCACGTATCCAGCCGGCTGATCTCGATGGAGGTGGTTCCACCCATAGACGGTGCCACCGTGCTTGATGGCCAGCTCTCGAAAGTGATATCGGATTTCCCAGCAGAAGGGGGAAACGCCCTCGTCGAAGCTTCCGCGGAACAGCTTATTGGTGGTAGCCCCGAGGAAGAGGAGCGTCCCCGGGGTGGCATTGAGGAAGACCTCCTCGTTGACCGTCCCCTGTAATTCGCGGATGGCTTGCCAGGGAGGATTAATCACTTGCTGCCACACCAAATAGTGATCGGTGTAGGGGATGATGTGCGTCAGAGGAAGTTCGGCGGCCAGAGGTGTTTGGGGATCATCTTCGGCGAAGAAGCCCGACGCCAATAAAGGCCGTTCCATCAGCCCATATTCCATCCGATAGGAGAGATGCGTTTGCAGCGGTGGGCTGGGCGTATCCTCACGCTCTTCAGGCGTGATGGTAGTGTATTCCACGATGGCCTGGGCAAAGGAGCCGGAGTACTCGGCCAGCACTTCCTGCACATCGGGGCTTTCCTCCGTGAGGGTGCGAAGGGCTTCGGGATCGGCGGGGGAGAATCGAATGGCCACGGCAAAGACACTCTCCTTGCCGGGGTAGCGCGACCAGGGCCGCCCACCGTGGTCGCCACCGCTGCCAAGGATTTCCGCCGCAAAGGCATGACGTTCTTCCCAAGGGACCAGGAAGGTCCGCCGTGCGCGAAAGCCCTCCAGGGTGTAGGTCTCTTCAGGTGAACCAGCAAGTTCGCGGAACGTCACAGGCATGGAAGCTCTCCAGGATGGGGCCTCGAGGGAATGACCAAGGAATCTTCGACGACCACCGTGTTTGAATATCAATCGGCGGAAGACACTCGCATCGGCGCGGACCTAGCTGGCCACACCGAGAAGAATGATGTCGTAGGTGACACTTCCGGCCTCGGCCAGAAGTTTGATTGCCTTGGCCGAGGATGAAACACCCCAGCCGGCGGCAGGATGGACAGCGAAGAGGACACCGCCGGGGGCCACGCACAGGGTGCTGCTTCCTGAACTCAACGGACCGGGCCAAGGGTTGCTACTTGCCCCGCCCAGGACTAGCGTACCGGTGCTCTCACCGCGATTGGCCAGCCACAGGACCTTCACACTGGAGAAGCCTTGGACGATGGTCTTGCCAAAAAGGGGTCGCGAGAGGGCGTCGAGCAACCATTCGGTGCTTGCCCCGGAAGCCAAGGTCTTGCCCACGGCGTACCAAATGGCATTTGCCTCCCCAGGTTGGGTTCCCTCGTTAAGGGCGGTTCGCCAAGTCCATTGATTGCTGTCGGCCACCACGGCGCGATCCTGCTCATCCTGCCAGGTCCATCCCAGTTTGGCCAAAAGCGTGCTTCGCAAGACGGTTGTCATAGTTCCTCCAAGATTATTGGTGTCGCGAGATGAAAGCTCGGCGTTCTTCCCACATATCAGGCCACAATGGGGCGAAGGGCCAAACCGTCAAAAGTGATTTCCCCTCGCCACAGCCCATAACCTTGCCGGGCCATGTCATCCCGCTGATAGGTGAGTCGCAAGATGCGGGCATTGTCGCCCAAGTCGAACGATGCGCGGTCGAATAGCTCTTTGATCCGATTGATGGTCGAGCGAAGTTTCTCGAACGAGTTATGCCAGACCTCCACGGTGACGCGGACCCGTTCGGCTACTTCCGCACGAGAGGTGAGCCAAACCCGATCTTCGCCAGCGGCCGTGATTTCGGCCCGCGGCACCTGGGCCACATCCGACCAATTGGTCCACACATAGTTGACAGGAAGCAGCGCGGCCAAGGTGGGGTCATCTTGCCAGCGGGTGCGCAGGGCCTGTTCCAAGGTGATCATGGTCGTAGGTCCTCCTTGGGAGAAAAACGGTTCAACATGGCATTTACGTGGGATGGTTTGCCGGTGCGGGCGAGACGTAGAAAACGGTGGGATGGCCAAGGAGTGCCGGACGCTCGACTTTCAAGACACTGTAGTACTGACCATCATCGGTCTTAAGTCGGTAGCGGCCCTGGGGGCCATCCCAAAGAACCAGAACCCGATACACAGGCAAGCGATCGGTGCCGGTCTCCGATCGGTCACAGTGACAGGAAACGAACTCCGCCGGCACGCCCGCAGCCGCCGTGGTCCAGCGGGGAATTGCCTCGCCGCTGGCGCCTTGTGTGATCTCGGCGCGTTCTACGTCAACAGTCCGCCCAGTGGAAAACGCCGCCGACCAATCGCGGGTCCAGGCGATGATCCGCCCACTGGCGGTGGGAGAGACGACCAGGACGGTCCAACGGCGCTGGGCGCCATCGACCAGGTGATCACCGGGGCGCACGCCACCCGGCACGGCTTGCTCCGGGAGGTGCCAAACCATGTCGGCTCCCGACCAACCGTCATCGCGGTCCTCGCGGCGTGGGGGGACGGCCCGCCGGAAGGCTCCCTGGACGGTCATTCCGCGGTTTTGCCCCCGGCGAATGTGGGTGATGGTTTCAAGTCGATCGGCAAATTGGGAAAGGTCGTCGGCAATCAAATCTGTGCGCATGGTGTGTGTCCTCACGTAAGTCCCAAGGAGCGTATTTCACAAGGCGTCTCGGCAGCAAGTTGTCGGTCACACCAGTTGACGACCTCGATGAGCCGCCCCAAATATTCGGTCCAAGAGACCCGCTGCCCGTCAAGCTCGTAGCTCGGCTTGGGCTGGGCCGTAATCTGCTGGATAAGCTCCAGCGTTTGACTGCGGATGAGCTGGATCACATCTCGATCATCAGCCATGGGGAGTTCCTCCTTTGCTATGCTGGGAAGACTTGACCACGTGTGTCGGATCTAGATCGCTTTGACCCGAAAGCGGACGACAATGACCTGCCCCGTCTGTGGTGTCAGGCGATATGTGATTCGGTAATGGGACCCCGCTGTGGGAAAGGCCGGGGCCTGCGAGACGTCAATCACGTGGCGGAAGTTGTACCCCACGTCATCCACGTCCCAAAGGCCGCCCTTCTGTAAGGTGGCAAAGAGGACATCACTTGGGTTGAGCGCCACGGCGGTGTGGCCGTCAATCGGTGTCGTCTCGGTCATGTCATCAAGGTGCTCAGCCACGGTGTACTCGACAGACGCAATTTGAGATGGCGTGACGGGTTGGCCATCGTAGTCCAAAACGCGGGCGAGGAACGCTGCCGTGGCATTTTGGAAGACGACGCCATAAATTTCAGCGGCGGACACGTTTGGCTCCTGTTTCTGGTGAAGAAGATATCAACGAGGGATGCGGACCTGGCCGAGGGCAAGGCGGGCGTGAACCGATCCCGCTTGGTTCCCCGCGTGAAAGCCCATACCAGCCACAGCCCCCGCCGTGATCACGGACCCGGTGACACCGAGGAAGGCCTCTGCCGGTGGCGGTTCCGGTGGCTGGGGATAGACGATTGGGGGATGGTCAGCCCAGGTGGGATCACCGTAGGCCGTCAAGTCGAAGCCATTGCCCGAGTGATCCTGGTCGTTATTCCCAAAGGGTCCGCCCAAAGGCCAGTAGGCAATCAAATCTTGCGAACGAACCAATAGAGGCGAATAACCTGCGGCCAATTGGGCGAGGTCGGAATCACCGAGGGCCCCTTGCCAGATGGCGGCCTCGGCCACGGCACCGCCAAAATAGGCTAACCATCCACCCAGTCGTTCCCATGCGCCGATCAGCATGCGATCCACGGAGGCCACGTTCAGCACAGTCGTGTCCAACGCGCCGGGAACGCCGTTGAGATAGACACGTCGGGCATTTGACTCCGAAAACACCCCCGCCACATGTTGCCACTGATTAAGGGCGTAACTGCCGGTGCTGCGGGCAATGGCGAAGGTGTTCTGCGAGGCCGTGACGGCGGCCACACGCATCCCGTCGGGTCCCCGTATTTGCAGAAACCAGCCGGTGCTGTTATCGCTGGATCGGGCAAGGGCAAGGACCTCCTCGTAGGCCGTGTTCCGCTGAGGATAGACCCAAGCGGCTAGGGTGAGCGGCAACGTCAGGCCCGTCCCATCGACCCGCCGCAAAAACTGACTGGTTCCATTGAACAACCGTGCCATGGGGTAGCCTCGTAATGTGTTGGCGTGGATCGGGCATCAACGCTTTCACTTTCTTATCCGCTACAGCGGACAACGTAACGAGGATCGAGAACTGCCGCGGTCCCCCGCTCGCTGGCCTTGAAACGGACGACGATGTCCTGGGTAAAATCGGCCTCGCTTCCCGGCGCTGATTGCGTCACCGTCAGCGGCCAATTTTCCATGTAGGCAAAGGCCCGGGCAAAATCACCGATCAGCCACCATGTCTTGGCGACTTCCGCACTGACTCCCGATGCCACGATCCGTTGGTAGAGCAACTGGCTATCCCAGACGCGGTAATCCGACAGCGGATTGGCAAACGTGGTGGCCGTGGCCGAACCGTCTGGTGCGAAGGAGATCGCCGTGGCGTGGAAGACCCGTCGGGCTGTGTGCCGCAGGGCACTGGGAACCAACACCGTGTTTGGCCGGATGAGAATGGGTTCGCCGGTCAACGGGTCGGTCATCTCTGAAAACAACTGTTCGGCCCGATCGACACTGGTCCAGTCCTCCAGGGGATTGTTGGCGAGGACGTTGACCCAGGGGCCGCCCGATCCCGCCGCATAATAGGTGTTGTACGCAACACCGTTTTCCCGGTAGGTATTCACAGCACCGATGATGACATCGAGAATCCGCTTTTCTTTGAGGCGACCGAGTGTCTCGCCCACTTCCGCGGCTTGGCGGAGGACGATATGGGTCCGATCAAAGAAGATCGCTTCCCGGGTGACCGCCACGATCAGGCCGTGCTTGGTTGTGGAGGGCGTCTCGACGTAGCGCTCGCTGAAGCCGACGTGAGGATACGGCATGCCGGGAAGGACTTCCGTCATCGTTTCCGGGATGCCGGACGTGCCGGGGATTTTTTCTCCGTCCAGCCGCGTGGGGATGGTCCGCACCAAGCGGGAGGCCACAAACGCCTCATGGCGGTAGGTTTCCAAAATCTGGGCGTAGATGATCTGTCCCGTCACGTTGAGGAACGCCGTCACGTCCACGGCGTCACCGGCCTCCATGATGGAGACAGGCGAGGACTGCCGGGGATCGAGGGCCTTGACCCACTGGCGGCCTTCGGGAATGAGGGACTCGGCCAGATCACGGAGACTGAAGTCATCGGGCCGGAGATGCTTCTTCTCCAAGGCCTCGCTGAGATGATGGATCGTCTTCTCGGCACCGTCCAATTCGTAGCGCCGACGCAGTTCACGATAGGAAATCGCAGGCATGATTTACCCCTGATCAAAGAACCAAATGGGTGGATCCTCAAATACCAAGAAGCTACACGTTTGAAGCCTATCCCAAATTTCCCTCTCCCCCTGGGAGAGGGTTGGGGTGAGGGCAAGCGACCGTCGGAGTCGATCGAGAAACCGGCAGCGATTCGAGCCACCCTCACCCCAGGCCCTACTCCCGCCGAACGGGAGAGGGGAGGTTGTGGGATAAGCTCTTAGGTGGTTGCGGTTGTGCCTTTAACACCACCAGCCATGACGGTCGAGCAAATGGCGACCCACACCGTATGACCGTCCATCGAACGGCGTGCGACTCGACCGATAGCCAATTGGGAACTGGTGACTTTCACCAGGCGTTGGTTTTCGAGGACCGTTCCGGCGTCGTTCTCATCGACGCCAACCCAATCACCCAGGTCAAACGAACCGCCGGGCGTGGTGAACTCGAA
>JAKPII010000309.1 GCA_029549885.1 Planctomycetota bacterium | reverse complement strand
GTCGCGGGCGATTTCATAGGCCTCGATAAGTTTCTCGGCAGGGGTGGGGGGACGGTCAACCAACCGAAAATCGGGATGAAACGCGGTAAAGTGAAGCGGCACGTCGGGCCCCAGCTCGTCCACAATCCAGCGACACATCTGGCGAATTTCCGTGGGATCATCATTTTCTTGGGGAATGATTAGATTTGTGATTTCGACCCACACGGAGGTCTTATTGACGAGGTATTTCAGCGTTTCCAAGACTGGTTGCAGCTTGGCGCTACATAATTCCTTGTAGAATCTTTCCGAAAAGGCCTTCAAGTCCACATTGGCCGCATCCATGTACTCAAAGAAATACTCGCGGGCCGGAGAGGATATGTAACCCGCGGTAACGGCGACATTCTTAATGCCCACCTCTCGACACGCCTTGGCCGTATCAACGGCATATTCGGCAAAGATCACGGGATCGTTATAAGTGTAAGCGACACTGGTACAGCCAAGGGTCTGAGCTGCGCGGGCAATCGCCTTGGGCAGAGCGATTTCACTTAACCTTTCGATTTCCCGCGATTTGGAGATTGACCAATTCTGACAGAACTTGCAACCTAAATTGCACCCGGCCGTCCCAAAAGAGAGTACCGCCGTCCCGGGGTAGAAATGGTTCAAAGGCTTCTTCTCGATAGGATCAATGCAGAAGCCAGTACTCCGACCATAGGTGGTCAGTACCATCTCCCCGTTAAGGTTTTGGCGAACAAAACAGAAGCCGCGCTGGCCTTCGCCGAGCCGACAGTTTCGCGGACACAAATCACAGACGATCTTGCCGTCTTCTTCGTGCCACCAGCCGGCGGGACATATCCCGTCAGCAGTTGCCGCGGCCACAGGTGGGAGTTCCACATGACGAGCCATGATCAAACAACTCCGTGCATATACCCCGGGTTGATCGGTTTCAACGGCTGAACGCTTACATTTTCATTTTACGGCCAGAACAGAATTAGACCTAAGCCTACGAGAAAGCCCGGCAGGAATCCCAGGCAAAGACGCAATCCCAATCGGGGGTAGGCCATAATTCCACCTAAAAGACTTTTCACGCCCATATTTGCCAATATGGCCGCAGCAATGTACCGCCAGCCGTTGAGGCTTAAGTCCTGATCTTGGAGTGCCATGCGGCTGATTGACAGCGTGATGGCGTCCATATCGTGGAGCCCGGAGAGAACGGCCAGTGGATAGAGACCACTAGCCCCCACATGCTGTCTGATCCAAGCAATAAGAAAGAGAACGATGGCATACAACGCAGCGAAGAACAATGCGGCGCGAAGTTGTGTGGGATTCCGGTGAGACGGCACGACTTGAAGTTGCTGATCACGGACGCGCCGCCAGAGGAACGGCACAGGGAGGTAAGTTGCCACACACATCAAGGCGAGCGGGACAACACAATGGTGGAGCATTCCAGGGTGGACAACAAGAATCTCTACGAAGACTCTCGCGAACATCACTGTTGAGGCAAGGAGGATAATGATAATCGTAGAAACTTCATGCTCACGATTTTCCTGGGATTGTCGTGCTGCACTAATAGTTGTGGCCGTACTTGAGACCGCCCCACCAAGGATTCCCGCCAGAAAAATAGTGGCCCGCTGTCCGAGGAATTTGTAAGCGATGTACCCGCTCAAACTAATGCCAACAATCAAAACCACCATCATCCAGACATTGAAGGGACTGATCACCCCCAGCGGGTCCACGGTGTTTCGAGGCAGGACCGGCAGGATAATGCAAGTGATAAGGACGAACTGCATGATGGCCCGAACATCTTCATCTTTGAGCCGTTCGGAGATACGGTGAAGCTCGGGTTTGAATTGCAAAAGTACGGCCACCGCTCCTCCCATCACGACGCCGATTTCCAAAGGTCCAATCACGAGGAGAGCTCCTACTCCGTACATCAGAATCACGGCCACACTGGTGGTTAGCCCAGGATCGGGTTCAGCTCGCTGAATCCTTAGCCAATGGGGGAAAAACAGTAGTGCGACGAGACAAACCAGTGCAGCCGCGGGTAGCCAGCCTCCAAACCAGGTGCCCAAGATTGCGAAGACACTCCCCGAAAGGGTGATGAGAGGGAATGTCCTCAAACCCGGCATCCCCCCTTCGGTATGTTCCCTTTGCATACCAACGAGGAATCCGAGAAGCGCCGCCATTCCCAGACGGCCAAAAAGCGCTGGCATGCTAAGGGGGGTGGTTTCGCTAAATAAGATTCCACTTGGCCAATCCGGCATGGGACGTGACTCCAAAGGCGACCCTAAAAGACAACGGCGACTCAAGAAAAGTATGGCTTACGAATTACTCTCGCCGGCTCAGATGGCCAATGCTGGACTGAAAATATTTCTGACGCCGCCGTTGGATCTCGGCACGTTCTCCATCCGAGGGGACACCTTGAGCACGAAGATCTTCCAGATTAGCCAAGCAGATAGCGCAACCAACGGTCTCGAGATGAATTTTCACGTATGTCGACTCCGGCTCAGTTAGGGCCCCCAGAAGATACGCCCCGAGAGCCTCCCGCGAGGGGCAACTCAAGCGGTTCCGACGCCAAATCTCGGCCACCGAGTGAATACCATTATCCCGCCGAGATACGATGCGATGTAATCGCAATAAACACTCGTGGTTATGCCGGAGGGCATTTTCAATCGCCACCATCCGCTCAGGGGGCAGCGCCTCATCCAAATAGGCTTCAAGCTCTTGGTCCGAAATTCTTTCCTGGGCCATCGTTCGCTTTCGTTACTTTCGGCTTCAGGTTGACTATTTTTCTTCCCCTTGAAGTTCCGGAAACACATCTTGAGGAAGCCCCTGTGCCCGTAGTCGCTCTCGTATGCGCCTTAAGAAATCGAATTTCCAATTGGCAACCTGCTGCTCATCGATGTGCAGATATTGGGCCGTTTCTTTGTTACTCCACCCGCACAAGAACAGCAGTTCCATACACGACACTTTCAACCATTCTCCCTCGCTTTTCCAAGCCATGATCTGTTTTTCGATGGCCTCGGAAAGGGCCTGTTCTTCGATGCCTCGGCGTTCGTGACTGGCCGCGACCGTGCTAGGGCCACGTTGGGGCCTGCCACCAATGGCACAACGATTCGCGCCCTCGATTCCCTCCTCTAAGGACAGAGTGATGCGCCGTCCTTGCCGCCGGTAGTAGTCCGTCAACTTATGGGCCGCGATAGAAAACAGCCAATTCTCCAAAGACCGCCGACTGTCATAGTTGGGGAGGCTCACCAGAAACCCGACAAAAGTCTCCTGAACCAATTCCTCAGCGATATCTCGGTGTTTCACATGACTCCCAAGATATGAGTAGAGTCGGCCCTCGTAGCGGCGGATAACCTCTTTCCACGCCTCGGGATCGCCCGACCGGACGCGAGAAATCAGATGTCGTTCACTATCTGATGTTTGTTCCGCCATGGTACTGGTGTTTTCTTGTCGCCTGTCGAGAAAAACGGATAAGCGGCGGTAACCTGTTACCCCTTTGATGATCCTGGCCGCTAACCGTCCAGAATACATGAAATGTACGGGCAAGTCTTCCCTGGAGTGGGGCCGATCACTCCTCGGCCTCGCCAAGGTTCTGCTGGAGCAGTAAGACTTTCCTACGGAGGTCTCCCGAGGCAAGCTTTTCCGCCATTCGTAAGTAGATTCTCGCTTGCCCTTGCTCACCGCGCTTCATAGCCGCTTCCGCCAAATCGCAGTAACGTTGTGCTTCTTGATTGTCCCGCTGTTGCTCAGCGGACCGAAGCGCCCGTGCTTCATCGACACTCATCACGACCCGTTCGGCGGAACTCTGAGATAGCGATCCAATCCTATCGCCCTTGGCCGAATCCGCGGCTTCGGCCGGACCCGGCCGGCCACCGAGTACCAACGGCGGTTCGTCTTCCGAGCGAGCTGACCCTTCCAGCTTTTCCACAGGAAGATCGTTCTCACGGCCTGCTGGTGCTCGCGCCGCCGCGCGCTGAGTATCTTTGGCCACGGCTGGTCTTGGGTTCGGCATGGGCGGCCCAGGGTTGGGCAAGTGTTGGTACGTTAGGGCGGGAGGTTCGGCAAAAGGAGCGTAAGGAGCTGATGCGAAGACCGGATGGAAGCCGATAACGAACGGTCTTAACGATTGGCATGCGAAGGAGCCGTAAATACCGTCCGAAAGCGTTTGCGACAACGTCAGTGAACGGTGGCTTCGCTGGATGCCGGATGACCAATAACCAAAGAACTCCCCTTGCCACCCTCTACTTCCGTAATGAACCCCGAGGGCCGGCGGAGGACTCTCGAACACGGGGAAGGGCGAAACCTGCGTGTGCGACTGTCCGAACCGGGCAAAGCCACTCGGTCCCATCAAGGTCCAACTTGTCCCCTGATATTCAAAGAACCCCTCGGAGACCGAAGAGTTGGTAACGTCGAGACGCACCTGTTGGGCGAATACTGGGGGGTATCCTCTAGACGCAAGGGCCATGACAAGTGCAGTGGCGGACAGCACGACCGCCCGCACTTGCAATGAACAAGCGAAAAGATGTCGATCGGGCCGACGCCGAAATCTTTGAGGTCTATCCCACATAAGCCGTGACCCTCTTTTGACCAGGCGTACCCCTTGACGAGTTTTGGTCCGTCGCTCATTATTGTAATTGTCAGGCATGCGAAAGGCTATTGTCTGAGCCCTGCCGAGCGGTCAAAAGATTTTGCGAGAGGACCTCTAGTCGGGGCAAGAATCGGACGATAACATAAAAAGTGTCCGAGGCAATAATGGCCGAAGGATGCCTGAAAAGGCTGCCCCGCCTAGTAAAGCCCACCTTAAGACGGTAACTTAATCCGTAAGATGGGGTGGAAAAAAGGGTCGGCAGGAGGCGGAATACCCCCCTGTTGACCGCATGAAAGCGGGTGCTATAATTCAAATTGCCGCCGGGGTACGGTGGCACAAAGTTTAAGCGTTGCTCTTTGACAATTTGGTAGCGTGCGGTTACAAGCCCCTAAACGCATCTGGTAAACCGGATGCTTAA
>JAKPII010000301.1 GCA_029549885.1 Planctomycetota bacterium | reverse complement strand
TTGGAACACAAACCAGATGACTGCAATGTCATTGTGGTGCTCGACGAGGCGTATCCCGACCCCTACGGATTGGCGGGGGAAGTAACCTTTCTCCAGGCGGGACCGGAAGTCAGTCTCTCGCAGGCAATCAACATGGGGATTGAGGCGGCTAATACCCCGTTGATCCATGTCCTGCCTGCCGGCAGTTGTGTTCATGCCGGCTGGGCGGAGTCAGCCATGCCCCACTTCCAAGATTCCCGAATTGGGGCCGTCATCCCCGTAACATTGGAGCTGCAGCATCCCGATCGCATCTTGGCGGCGGGAATGGGTTACGACAGCGCCGGCCGATTGATTTATCTCCAACGCGGCATCTCCCTGCGTGATACTCAATTGTGTCACCGGACCCAAGTGCTCCCGCATTTCTCGGGGGCGATTTTCCGAGCGGCCAGCCTCCACGCACTCCACGGGGCCGACGAGTCCGTCGGGGAGCGTTGGGTGTTTGCCGATCTCGGGTTGCGGCTGTTGCGGGCTGGGGCGGTCACGGTGCTGGAACCGCATTGTTGGGTATCCAGTGACCCAGCGACGGAACCAGCCTCGCTGGGATATGCGGCAGCTCGAGACGCAGAGGCCTTCTTCTGGCGCTGGTGCGACCGCCGCAGCACGACGCTCGCGCGGCACCTGGCGCTTATCACCCGCGAGACCTTGGCCGCCGTCCCGGAGCGTCAGGTGTGGCCCTCCGTGGCGGGTCGCATCGCCGGATTCACGCAGCGCCGCCACAATGGTCGGCCCCGCCCAAAGGCCTTCTCACAGGATACGAAGCCGACCAAGTCCGTAGCCTCGGACCTGGGAATCCCCATGGCCCGCGCGGGTTGAATTCGCCCCTTCGCTGAGACTCAGTCGGTAAGCGCCTGGGTGGGATCGGTGACGATCTCCTCGATGCAAATCGCCTTGTGCCCCTTGAAAATCCCCGGCCGAGCCAAAAACTTGGGAATCCCTTCCACCTTAACGACCAACGGCGTGTGAATATCCTTGCGCGTGGTGATGATGTCGCCCACGCGGAGACCAATCAGGTCCTCGGTGGTGATGTGCGTCTTGGCCAGCTCCACCACCACTTGAACGGTCGAGGTCCGCAAAAGTCGCCCAATCCGTTCGGCGGCATCAGGCGTGGTCTGTCGCTTGCCATAGGAGGCCCAACTGTTGGCCGAAAGCTTGTTGGAAATCCGTTCAATGGTGTTGTAGGGGATACACAAATTGGCCATGCCACGGATTTCCCCTAGGGCCAATTCAAAGCTGACGAGCACCACAACCTCGTTGGGCGGGACAATTTGGACAAGCTGAGGATTACTCTCGACGCGGACGACCTCCATTTGCAGCGGCAGGATGTTTTCCCATGCCTTTTTCAATTCATCGAGAAACAGGTTTGTGATCCGCCCCACCAGTCGTCGTTCGATCTCGGAAAGCGGCCGCCGCGTGATCGGGGTCGGCTCTCGGCCACCGCCCAGCAGCCGATCGATCATCGGGTAAAGGATGGTGGGATTCAAATCCAGGATGATATGGCCTTCCAGCGGCTCGGCCTTAATGAGGTTGAAGCACGTGGGATTGTCCAAACTGAACACGAACTCGCTGTAGGTCAATTGATCCACGCTAGTCAGCTTCACCTCGACCATGGATCGGAGCATGGCCGAGAGGCTGGCCGCGAAGTTTCGGCTGAACCCCTCGTGCAGCGTCTGGAGCGAGCGCATTTGCTCTTTTCCCACGCGCTCCGGACGCTTGAAATCATAGGGAATGATCTTCTCCCGACTTTTGCGCGGCGGTGCAGAGGGCGGCGCCGCCGGGGTCTTAGGACTGGGGGCCGCTGGTTGCGGCGACGGCGTGGGAGAAGGTGCACTCTTGCCCTTGCCTACCGATGCGAGCAGACTTTCAATTTCCGCCTGTGTCAGCACTTCGTCGGATGACATGCGATCCTCCGCAACTCAGGCAACCGTGCCACTGTCTCCGAACTCACTCATCCCCGGTGCATCCTCCCAAGGATATTTTATTTGGAGCCTATCCCATAATTTCCCCCTCACCCGTTCGGCGGGCGAGGGGTCTGGGGTGAGGCTGGCTCGAACCGCTGCCCGGTTTTCCCGATCGACTCCGACCCTCGCTTGCCCTCACCCCAGCCCTCTCCCGGGGGGAGAGGGGGACTTTTCGAAACAGACTCCCATCCGTTCGCTCGGCGAGACATCGCCAGCGTGGGCAAACACCGATTACTGCCCCTCATTCCCGAACTTGACCGTTACCTATCACCACGTACTTGTAGCTAGTCAACTCGTTGATTCCGCATGGACCACGGGCGTGAAACTTATCTGTACTGATTCCGATCTCCGCGCCAAGGCCAAACTCACCGCCATCATTGAATCGCGTGCTGGCATTGATCATGACGGCGGAACTGTCAATCCGCTGCGCGAATTCTTGGGCGGCCAGCAGGTCCCGCGTCACAATGGCCTCCGTGTGCTTGGAACTGTAATGGTTGATGTGCTCAATGGCGGCGTCGAGATCGTCAACCACCTTTACCGATATGATGGGACCCAGGTATTCCGCAAAATAGTCGTCCTCGATGGCGGGTTTGGCGGCAGGAAATCGGGCACAGGTCTCCTCATCGCCACGGATTTCGATCCCCCGTTCGCTCAGGGCCTGCAAGATCCGCGGTAGCAACGTGTCGGCCACTGCCCGATGAAAGACCAACGATTCCGCGGCATTGCACACACCCATCCGCTGGCATTTGGCATTGATGACAATTCGCTCCGCCATGTCCGGATCGGCCGAGGCATCAATATAGACGTGGCAATTCCCCGCGAAATGCTTCATGACGGGCATCTTGGCCTCGGCAGTCACGCGACGGATCAGGCTTTCTCCACCGCGCGGAATGGTCAAATCGATGTACTCCGGGAGATTCAACAGGTGCCCCACCGCTTCCCGATCGGGAGTTGCCACAAGTTGAATCGCATCGACGGGCAAACCTACGTCGGCCCCGGCTTCAAGCATGATATCGACAATCGCCCGGTTTGAGTTGGCAGCTTCTTTTCCCCCGCGGAGAATCACGGCGTTGCCGCTCTTCACACAAAGGGCTGCCGCATCGGCCGTGACATTGGGCCGCGATTCATAGATGAAAAAAATCACCCCCAACGGTACGCGAACTTTTTGAACCAACAAACCGTTGGGACGGACCGACGACCAAATCACCTCGCCAATTGGCTCTGGGAGGAGGGCCACTTCCTCCAGGGCCTTAGCCATCGCCTCGATCCGTGGCCCCGTCAGTTTCAGCCGATCAATCTGAGCCTCCGTCAAACCAAAGGAGGGCGCCGCAGCCAGGTCCTTGTGATTGGCCTCGGTGAGGGCAATCGCCCGTTCCTTGAGAAGCCTCGCGGCTCGCTGGAGCCACCGCTGCTTGACCCCGCCGTTGAGACGTGCCAACTCCACCGACGCCGCCTTGGCCCGTTTCGCAAGGTCCAAACAATACTCTCGCAGATCAAACCCGTTCTCGTTCGCCATTGCCGTCTCTCAAGTTCACGCAGTACGTGGTCTGCTCAAATCACCATCACCTTACCTGACACAGCCACCACCCGGCCGGATCAACCGTGGGGTCGTGTCGCCATTGCGCAGGTTACCCCCTGTCCCAAAGAGAATGGGCAACCTTGAGGAAGTATGGCGATTTTCCGCCAGGACGTCAATCGACATTGCGCTCGCTTGCCACCTCGCCCAGGGTCAGCTATCACAGGAAGACCCTCAAGCTTCCCTTCGGGGCCGTTCCGGTGGCGCGATAAGCCACTCATCGAGGTAGTGTCTCATGCACAAATAGGGGTGATAAAGGAGCATCCAGGGGCCGGCAAGCCGCATAACTTGGCGGATTTTTTCTCTCATCGCGGGCCGGTAACAGTGGATAGGGCAACGAGCACAGGTGGGCTTGTTCGACCCGAAAGGACAATGTTCCAGACGACAGGCGGCATAATGGAGAAGCTCTTGGCAATCAGGACATACTTTCCCCTGATAGGGGTGCTTCTTGCGGCAGTAGATGTGGATCATCGCCTCAATTGTCCGCAGTTCGCGACGAAGTCGGGCAGGAAGGCCGACTGTTTCTGGTCGCCGAGAGGCACGAAGAGAATCTGGCGAAGACCGGTTCAGCATTACCACACCCACGGGTATAATAGTCCCACTCGTGAACGGCCATTGTTAAAAAGGCTATATAGCATTTGGGCCTGATACAATTGATATTATGCCTTTTTGGGTCCGATTTCAAGACTTTTTCGGCCTTTGCTGGTTACAATAGATAGGGGGAAGCCTGCCTTAGGAGGGTCTGCCCTGAAGTCGGCCAACCTTTGGACCGACGGCGATGACTATATGTCGTTGGGCCGGCTCGTGACCGCCTCGGCGAATCGGCTTTCCCGCCATTGAATGAGCCCGCACGAACGGATTCCCACCACATCGGAAACAATTGCGCAAAGTCGTTGCCAGCGAGGAAATAAACTTAGGCAGTTGCCTTTCGGCCCCGATTGTCCGTAGCAGGGCGAATTTCCGTCCTAAGCGAGGGATTTCCGCTTTTTTGGGCGGAAGCGGAGGGCTCGCCTGAGGAAAAAAGGGGCTCGCCGATGTTGGGGGATTTCGGTGAAGGAGACCTTCCATGGTTAGTTATCAGTCCAAGCGTCGTGATGATTCCTCCCGGCGGGGTTGGGTTTTGAAAGGCCCCTTGTTTGTTCTCGGGATGATGATTGTGGGAATCCCCGTCGTTTGGTCCTTCTTGCCCAAGACCCTTTGGCAGGGGTCCCACGAGAAGCCTCTGACGACCACCGTCACTCGGGGAGAATTCATCAACCAGGTGGTGGAACGAGGCGATGTGGAAAGCGCCAGTAACGTGGAAATCCGCTGCGAGGTGGAAACCCAGGGCAGCGGGATGATGATCATCCGCATCGTCCCGGAAGGAACTTATGTCCAAAAGGGTGACTTTTTGGTGGAGCTGGACTCCTCAACGCTTCGCGATCAGTTGGTTCAGCAGCAAATTAAGGTCGCCAATGAGAGGGCACTGCTGATTCAGGCCCAAAGAGCGCTGGACACGGCCATCATCGCTAAGCAGGAGTACCTGGAAGGGCAGTACCGCCAGCAGAGACTTGCCATTGAAATCGACAACTTCATTGCCCAAGAAAACCGCCGTCGGGCAGAAGATTATCTTAAATACAGTCAGAGCCTCGCGCAAAAGGGCTACATCACGCAGGCCCAATTAGAAGCCGACCAATTCGCTTTGGAAAAGGCTATCAAGGAGATGGAATCTGCCCGGACTAAACTCGATGTCCTGGAACGGTTCACTAAACCCAAGTACCTCATGCAACTTGACGCTGACATTGAGACGGCTCGGGCAAAATTGGAGGCCCAGCAGCACTCCTTAGAGTTGCAGGAACAGGAGCTCAAGAAAATCCAAGATCAAATTGCAAAATGCATCATCACGGCCCCTGAGTCTGGGCAGGTGGTTTATGCCAACCAAATCGGCGTGCGGGGTCAGACGGACATTATCATTCAAGAAGGTGTACGAGTCAGGCAGTACCAAACGATCATCCGCCTTCCCGATCCCAAGAGGATGCAGGTCAAAACCAAGGTCAATGAATCGAAAATTGGTCTGGTTCGAGTCGGCTTGCCGGCAAAGATTCGCGTGGATGCCTTGGCTGGGGTAGAGTTTGATGGCGAGGTCACGGACGTGGGCGAATACCCCTTGCCCAGCTCGTTCTTTAATTCGAACGTGAAGGACTACCAGGTGATTGTGAAGATTAACAACCCCAATGAGCAACTCCGGGCGGGACTAACCGCCCAAGTGACCATCCTTGCCCAACGAGAAAGCAACGTGCTCCAGGTTCCGGTGCAGGCCGTATTCGAGTACGCGGGAGAGTTCTATTGTATTTCCATCGATCAGGATGGAAAGCTCACACCGGTAAAGGTGGAACTCGGGGCAAGCAACGACCGATTTGTGGTGATCCGGCAAGGCTTGCAAGAAAATCAAGAGATCGTCTTGAACGCCGCAGCGTACCGCGAAAAGGTGGGATTGGCCGAGCAAAAGACGTCGCCGCAGCAGGCCTGGACCGAAGAGCAGGCAAAACAGGCCAGCGAGACGGCAGCCGAACCGGCGATTCGTACACGGGGACCGGCAGGTGAAGCCACGGAGGAGGGGGCCGGCCGGGAGCAGCTAGGTCAAGGTGAAGGAGCGCCGCGGCCGGGGGGCGGAGGTCCGGGCGGGTTCAACCCGGCCATGATCGCCGATCGCATCTTTGAACGCTCGGACGCCAACCGAGATGGGAAACTCGACGCTTCCGAAATCCCCGAGGACCGTCGTGAAGACCTCCTTCGGCATGACGCAAACGGTGACGGGGTGATCGACCGACAGGAACTCATCTCGGGGCTGGAACGCTTTCGCGCTGCCGGCGGTCCCCCGGGTGGTCCCGGCGGTTTTGGACGCCCCCGAGGTCCCGAGGGACGCCGTGGTCCTGAGGCCGAAGGAGGCAGCCGACCATGAGGTTAGGGGCATCCATCCAGGAGATCACAAAAGAGTATCACTTAGGTGGTGAGGTCGTTCACGCCCTGCGCGGCGTCTCCTTTGATGTGCCCGAAGGCGATTACGTCGCCATTATGGGTGCCTCTGGATCGGGTAAGAGCACGCTTTTGAATCTATTGGGCTGCTTGGATCACCCTACCTCGGGCAAACTCTTTCTTGGCGATGAAAATGTTGCTGAGGCCTCCGACGATCGCCTGGCCGAGATTCGAGCATCGAAGATCGGTTTTGTCTTTCAGTCATTCAATCTGATTCCCCAACTGACCGTGTTGGAGAATATCGAGGTCCCCCTGTACTACCAGCGGCGGCTTTCACCCAAGGAACGAGCACGCTGTAAGGAACTGGCCGAGATGGTTGGCCTGGGCAATCGCCTTTACCACCGGCCGACTCAGCTTTCGGGGGGACAGCAGCAACGTGTGGCCATTGCGCGGGCACTGGTTAACGATCCGCTCTTCATTCTGGCGGATGAACCGACGGGGAATTTGGACTCGGCCACCACCGAAGAGATCATGGCGCTCTTCGACGACCTCAATCGGCAGGGCAAAACGATCATCTTGGTTACCCACGAGTACGACGTGGGGCGAAGGGCGCGGAGGATTATTCGTCTCAAAGACGGACGCATCGAATCGATTATTGATAACCCCCAGGCCAAGCCACGGAGCGAGCTGCCAGAAGACGTTGCCAAGGCCAAAGCACCACAATAACTTGCTTTCCCCAAGGAATGCAGCCACACATCCCAGTAAGAAACCATGTTGATCCTTTGGTATAGGACGATCCAACTAGGACTCAAGAGCTTGATGCTCCACCCGTTACGGTCACTTTTGACCGTATTGGGTATCTTCATCGGTGTGGCGAGCGTCATCTGGTTGCTCGCCATCGGTGAGGGGATTAGTCGCAAGGCCCAGGAACAAATTGAAAGCCTTGGGGCCACCAATATTATCATTCGCTCGATCAAGCCGCCGTCCGAGCAGGTGCAGACGTCGGGCCTTGTCCTTCAGTATGGCGTCACCCGCGCAGATTATGCCCGACTCGTTGAGACCATTCCCACGGTTGTGCGGGCGGTCCGTATTCGGGAGCTGCGCCAGCGATTCAGTTACAATGGCCGAATGGTCGATGGACGCCTGGTTGGTTGCACGCCTGAATACCAGGACATCGTTCGTTTGGAAATCGACCGCGGACGTTTTATCCAAGATTCGGACCTTCAGGACCTCAAGAACTACTGTGTCCTTGCGGCGGGGACCGCGGAGAAGCTCTTTCCTTTTGAGGACCCATTGGGTAAGGTCATCCGGGTGGAAGAACACTTCTATACCGTGGTCGGCGTGTGCAAGCCAAAGATGCCCTCGGCTGGGATCGGTGGCTCTTTTGCCGCCCAGGACTTCTCCAGCGATGTGTATATTCCCATCACGACCCTTTGGTGGCGCATCGGGGACGTCGTCTTCACCCGCCGGGCCGGCTCCACGGAGGCCGAGCAGATCGAACTTAGTCAAATCACCCTCCAGGTCGATAAGACCGCCAACGTCGTCCCCACCGCCGATGTCGTCAAGGCGACGCTGGCCAAATACCATCCCATCGAAGATTACGGTGTGACCGTCCCTTTGGAACTGCTTGAGCAGGCACGCACAACGCGGATGATGTTCATGGTCTTCATGGGGTTGATTGCCGGGATTTCGTTGGTCGTGGGCGGCATCGGCATTATGAACATCATGCTGGCTACCGTCACGGAACGAACGCGTGAAATCGGCATCCGGCGTGCCCTGGGTGCCAAGCGGCGAGACATCATCCGCCAATTCCTGGTGGAAACCGTGGTCCTTTCCACGTTGGGGGGCATTTCGGGCATCCTCGTCGGTTTCTTGGCTCCGCTTTTGAGTGAGGGAGCGATCTGGGCATTGCAGTTCCTTGCCCCGCGACTTTATAACTCGCTGCCCGAAATTGTCAAAACCATGCGGCCGGTAGTTGTTCCGGCGTCCGTGCCCCTGGCGTTTGGGATTGCAGTGGCGGTGGGGATCATCTTCGGGCTGTATCCTGCCCGACGTGCGGCAAATATGGATCCCATTGAGGCCCTGCGCCACGAGTGATGGCGCCGTCCGTGGGTCTTTCCGCTTGCCCCATTGCAATTTCCTCGAACTCTTTCCGCGAATCGGCAATAATGGGGAAAGGTGAAAGACTACGGTGGCCCGTTGCGATCAGGTTTTATGGTGGGTTTATTCCCCCCGGGAAGCACGTTTTCGCTGTCCAGTGCCATAAGGCGAGGTTCTTAATGGCCATGCTACCCGCGGAGGTTTAAGCTCCGTCGGAATACACGAGCGTATTTCCGCGGAATGCGAGGTTTTTCGGGATTCATCGTCATGACCGAAGTGCAAAAAGTCCAGCCTGCGTTTCGAAGTGAGCGAATCGTTCCACGCCGTCGTGCGCGGATCGGGTGGTACCCTGGGGCGGACTATCAGATCATTCAAGCCCAGGCCGTGTTGAGCCTCCTCTTCGGCGTCCTTTCTATCCTCTGTTTTCTGACTGTCTATGTTTTTTGGATTCCCCTGGCCGGACTGGGTTTCGGTTGGGTGGCACGAAAAGAGATCGCCAAAGCACCCAAAGAACGTCTCGGACTGGGGATGGCCAAGACGGGGATGCTTTTGTCGTTGGTGTTTGGGATCACAGGCTGCACCTGGGTCATGTATTGGTTTTTGGCGGCGGCCCCGCCGGGATACAAATTGATCACCTTTGCCGAGCTGCAGCCGAACCCTGACGAGCCCAAGCTGATTCCCCAATTCGCCCGGGACCTAGAAGGTAAGAAGGTCTTTATCTGGGGATACATGATCCCCGGGGAAAAGCAATACGGCATTACAGATTTCGTGATGGTGGGACAAGTATCGCACTGTCAGTTTTGTCAGGCCCAATTACTTCCTACCCAGATGATCGAAGTCCACTTGACGCACGGCATCAAACTGGACTACACGACGAAGAAGATCGGCGTGGGCGGTGTTTTTACCTGTAGTCCAGACGCTCTCAAGCAGCAATTCGGAGGGATCGTCTATCGCATTGAGGCAGACGTGGTTCGGTAAAGGTTTGCCTATACTGCGTAGGTGCCCATCGTGCGGCAAGAATTGGCAGCACCACAAGCCGAGACAAACTTTCGCCGATCCTCCAACCCGCGTCTGGTGAGCGATACCGTTCCTTCGATAGAATAAAAAAGTAAGGTGGAAAACTGGGGTTGAAAGCAAAGTTCAGCGCAACAGACGTCCCCGAAGGCATGTGCGGTCGTTTGCAGGACAGCGGAGGCACTCGATGCCCGTCCAGATGCAGCTTTCCCGAATTATCATGAGCGAAATCAGCGACGAGCAATACATCTTCCTCAAAGAGGTGGATGGGAATCGGACTTTTCCTATCGTCATTGGGGCATTTGAAGCGCAGAGCATCTATCGGGCCGTCCGTAATGTGAGCCTCCCCAGGCCGATGACGCACGATTTGATTATCAATATCTTCCACGAATTGCAGGTCGAGCCGCAAGACATCTTGATCAACGAGCTCCGCAATCATACGTATTTCGCCAGGCTACGCGTCCGCCACAACGGCTCCTTGGTGGAGATTGACGCCCGACCTTCTGATGCCATTGCCGTGGCAGTTCGGTACAATCCTCCGCTTCCAATCTACGTCGCAGAAGAGGTCCTGGCCGAGGCCCTCGGCGGCTAAGTGGGACCGCCCCCATGAGTGCCGAACAAGCAACCGCCTTGGTCCTGCGAACATACGACTTCAGCGAAAGCAGTTTGGTGGTCACCCTGTTTACGCGGGAATTTGGCAAAATACGGGCTTTGGCCAAAGGAGCTAAAAGACCCAAGAACCCCTTCGACTTTGCCCTTGACCTCCTCGCCCTTTGTCGGATAGTGTTCCTCCACAAATCGACCGAGGCCCTCCATCTCCTCACCGAGGCGAAGCTATTGCGTCGCTTTCGGGTAGAACGGAGTGGCCTGGAAGGCTGGTATGCGGCGTTATATGCGTCTGATCTGGTCAATGCCATGACCCACGATGAGGACGCTCAGCCCATGCTGTTTGACCTTTTGGAGGATTCCCTAAACCGCTTTCAAACGCGAACAAGACTGAAAGATCATCTGCTGCGATTTGAGTGGCGATTGCTGTCGCTGACGGGACACGGCCCCTCGTTGGATGCGTGCGTGAGTTGTGGTGAAGAGATCAAGAACATCGCGGCTACGACTCAAAACAGCGATGATACGCAAAGAAAGACTTCCCGGTCGGAGGTGTTCTTCGCCTTGACAGAGGGAGGCGTGCTCTGTCCCCGATGCCGAGCCGGCAAGCGGGCAGTCGTCTCGGTTCACGCCGAGGCGCTTGCCACACTGCGGCTATTGGGGGAAGACTCCGACAAAGAAGTGCATATTCCGCCATCGATTTATGGAGAATTACGAGGATTGCTAAACCAGTATCTCTGTCATCTTTTGGGCCAAAGGCCACGGATGCATGACTACCTTGGATATTTGGCCGGATGATCACCCGCGAGACTTCGGCACGGAAACGACGTGCGCGGGACACCCAACCCTTCGGGGTACCGTCATCGTCGTGAGCCTATTGATTGCCCTGGCGATCGGCGAGGGATGCCGTAGCATGTTGGAGCTCCCCGACCGCGCCAAACAAAGCGGATACGATCCGCAGGAGCCGGCCGAAGAAGGTTGGCTTTTTCGCCGTCTCCTAGGACAGCAGGAGGGATCAGAGCACAACTCTCCCTCCGCGTCCCAGACAAAGACTCCTCCGGCAGCCAGTTCCCCCGGGAACAAAGGGTCTTCTTCATCAGAAACTCAGTTAACCTCTGGGACCCTTCCGGAAGATAATGCTAATTCTCTCTCGCAGCTTCCCCCGGTCGATCAGGACACCGTGATTGTGCCGCCGGTTCAAAGCGAGGAAGAAGAGACGGAGGACTTCATCCTCTTTGAACTTCCCAGCCGGTTCTTCAAGATGTTCAAGCCCAAGCAGGACGAGTCCCTGGCTCGGTCTTACTACGAGAAGGCGCTCGATCTATACCGGCAGCGGCGGTACGAAGAGGCGGCTCCCCTCTTCAAAAAAGCGGCTCGCCATTGGCAACGGACCATCCTCGAAGAAGATGCCCTCTTTCTGGCGGGAGAATCCTATTTCTTTGCCGATCGCTACGCCCAAGCCGACGAGTGTTATCAAGAGGTCCTCAAGAAATACGAGTTCACCCGTCACCTAGACACCATTTCCAAACGTCAATTCGCTATCGGGCGATATTGGGAACAGGTGGAGCTTTCTCGACCGTCATTTTTGGGTATCGTTCAAGTCGGTGACAAAACACGGCCAACCTTCGACACCTGGGGACGGGCCATCAAGGCGTATCAGAATGTGCGGCTCCACGATCCCACCGGGCCCTTGGCAGACGACGCCATCATGGCCACCGCCAACGCCTATTTTCTAAAACAGCGATACGAGGACGCAGCCTATCATTATGATCTCTTGCGAAAAGACTATCCCCAAAGTGAACATGCTGTCAACGCGGCCTTTTTGGCCATCAAAGCGCATCAGTTGACTTATCAAGGGCCACTCTATGATGGAACTCCCTTGGAACGGGCCGAGCAGGCCGCGGACGAAATCCTGGCCGTCTATAACAGCAAGTTAGGAGACGAGCGGGAGGAAGTCATCCGCGTCAAGAATCAAATCAATGAGGAAAAGGCCCTCCGGTATTTCGCTATCGGGCAGTATTATGACAACCGCAAATATTACGGGGCCGCCCGCTACTACTACCGGGCAACACTGCGGGAGTTCCCCCACACCAAGGCCGCCGTCATGGCCGCAGAACGCATTCGCCAGATTGACGGTCTTCCCGATAAACCTCCCAACCGCTTCAAGTGGTTGACCGACCTTTTTGAACGCCGTGATGATTAACCGACACAAGCCAACGGAACCGCGCGTGCTCGGCGTCTGCCGGCGGAGGCATCGACCGCGGCAATCGCCCTCCGCTTGGATTCTTTTGACATGGCTTGCCTTGGTGCCCACAAGTCTGATCATCCTCACAGCAACACTGGGCTGCGCCGGGTACCGAATCGGAAATGCGACACTCTTCCGGCCGGATATTCAGACGGTCTATGTCCCGGTCTTTCAATCGACGAGCCTTCGCCCGGGGTTAGGAGAACGACTGACAGAAGCCGTGATCAAAGAGATCGAATTGCGTACCCCTTACAAGGTCGTAGGCTCGCTGGATCGGGCGGATAGCATCCTGACAGGGCGGATCACATCCGAGACCAAACGCACGGTTGTCGAAAATCCCTACGACGATCCCCGCGAGATCGCCACACGCTTGCAGGTCGAGGTTCAATGGATTGACCAGCGGGGAAGGGTCCTCACGCCGGAAGAAGCCATCCCTGTTCCGCCGGAACTGAGCACCGTTGTGGCCGAGACAACCCTCGTCCCCGAAGTCGGTCAATCCTTGGCCACGGCCCAACAGGCCGCTCTCCAACGGCTCGCCATGCAGATCGTCGGCATGATGGAAAACCCGTGGTAAACCGGGCATCCGCGCGGTGAGTACGCCGATCCTCAGAGTAAACTATTTAACCGCGCTTGACCGTGGTAAGACTAAGTCGCCCACTTGCGAATATAGCTCCTCAAAGACATCCGTCACCAGTTCCGGCCCAATCGGCCGCACCTCCGCACCTGCCGCCACAAGGAGGCACCACTCGGCCAGTCGGTTCACGTCACGAGGATTGCCTCCCGTAAGTTCGGCGAGGCGTTCCATGGCCGATAGGGTGAAGACCTCAGCCGGATCGGTGCCAGCCTCACGGAGTCGGTCGCATAAGTACTGCTGAACCTCCTCAACCGACCAGGGCGGAAGCTCCACGTGGATGTCGTACCAAGATTGTTGGTGCACGGTGGGATAATGAATCTCATCATGCCGGCAAGAGCCGATCAAGGTTGGCCGACGGCCATTCGTTGTAATCTGTCCCAAGGCCAAAAGGAGGCCGAGGACATCGGGAGTGCCTCTGGCCACATCGTCACAGATGATCACGCAGGCCTCATACGACCAAAGCCGAGCCACCACGTGATCCCGCAGTTCCTGCCAAAGGATGGCGGCCGGTCCTTCGCTGCGGCTGGCCCCCAACTCATAGGCCAATGCCGTGGTAAGCGAAAGCCGATCTTGACCGGTGGCATTAACGAAAACCACGGCCCGGCGGTGCCGCCGCCAAGTTTGGAGAGCACGGCGGAGAAGGAGTGTCTTGCCCACCCCAGATGAACCCACCAAGACGGCCCCGGCATACCCCTCCCTTACGACGTAGTCGAGACGGACCAGGACCTCCTCAGCCCCGCTCGATAAAAAGAACGTCTCCGCCGAACGCTGCGGGCTGAAAGGTTGACTGCGAATGCCCCAATACTCCAGGCATCGCGTCACCACCGGATTTGCCACGGCCGAGATTTCACGCGTCATATTGTCACCATAACGGGTGGATGTCAGGATACTTTGAGCTTCGGCCCTTCGCAGTACGTGGCCGTAATACCCCTTATTCTCTTCATCGTCAGACTTTCTGCTAAAATCTATAAAGTTTGACAGCGGCCCGGCATACTCCGGTATTGCCGCAGTTCATCCGCAACCAAGCCTCCTATGTCAAACGATGTCAGAACGCTTTTTTGTTGCCCAACTTACCACCACCGGCGAGATTACGCTTAGCGGTCCCGAGGCCCATCACTTGATCCACGTCATGAGGGGCCACGTCGGCCAGCAGGTAGTCCTTTTTGATGGTTTGGGACACGAGGCCGTAGCGGAGATCACGGCTATCCAAAAGAAGACCGCCGTGTTGCGGATTGCGGAACATGGGACGGTATCGCGGGAATTGCCCGTCGCCGTTACGGTGGCCAGCCCCCTCCCCAAAGGTGATCGTGAACGATTCTTCATTGAAAAATTGACCGAACTGGGCGTCACCGCCTTCATACCCCTGATCACCCACCGGAGTGTGGTCCAGCCCGACGAGAACGTCGTCAATCGCCTCCGGCGGATTGTGATCGAGGCCAGCAAACAATGTGGGCGGAATCACCTTATGGATGTAACAGCCCCATGCAAATGGGAAAAGCTTATCGCCGAGCCGCAAGAGGGAGTCACGAGGCTTTTCGCGCACCCTTTTTCCGTTGAGCGAGACGGGCCGCCCCAGCCACTGGGCAGCGACCGAACAAGTGGTCTTCCGGCAAGTCTTGAGGCTCTTCTCACCTCGGAAAAGGTCCTTGTTGCGGTGGGACCGGAAGGAGGATTAACCCCCGAGGAAGTTGGCCAAGCCCTCGCCAAGAGGTGGATTCAGGTCGATCTTGGCCCGAGGATTTTGCGGGTGGAAACCGCCGCCATTGTTTTGGCGGTCCTTGTTGGCACTATCCGGCAGGTGCGAGCCCAAACACAGGGGTCATGAAGAGGCCTATAAAGTAGTTTGCCGTAATTGGTCGCGCAACCGGCTAACGGGCGCTGTTTACGCCCATCAAAATTGGATCAGAATCGCGGGCCAGCGAGGGCTTGATAGTTGGAATAAGCAAGATAGGCAAAAAGAATCGCTAAGAAATAACTGCCGGACATCACGGACCAGAATGCCACGGCGGCAGCCACCACCAACGAAATCTGCCCTGCCCGAAAGCTCCCCCAATGCGGATCCCGGATGCTCAGTATCTCCCGCATAATATGGCCACCATCGAGGGGAAGAACAGGCAACAGATTCAAGACACCCCAGGCAATGGTGGTGAAGAAAATGTAATAGACAAACACGGTTAACCAAGGGGACGGCAAATTGGCAAGGACCATGACGCCGATAGGCGGACCAAGTTTTACGACGAGCGGCACCCGGAGGACGCTTAAACCGAGGGCCAAAACAAGGGCCAAGAGAAATCCCGCGGCGGGTCCGGCGGCCGTCATCAGGATCCGTCCCCAGACCCGAGGCGGCAACACACCCACGGCCCGCATCCCATATCGCGTGTATCCTCCCATTCCATAAAGCGTGACCGATGGATAATAGCCGAATGCCCGCATCGCCACGGCATGGCCCATCTCGTGAACCAGCACCGCGATAAAAACCGCTAGAACCCAAGCCAAAAGCGAGAAAAGGTCGTCCGCGTGTAGCCCCAGGAACACGGCCACAAGCCAAAACAGCGGATGAACCCGCACGGGAATACCAAAGAGCGTGAAATAAAGATCATAGGGCGTTTCGTGGGGATCGAATGAACTCACAACCTCATCCCAATCCTTGTCATTTACCAGTTCCTATGAGCACCACTAATCGTCCCGTTTCCCACATGACCGTTTTGCCCCATCCGCTCACAGAAAGTACAATGGTTCCCATTTTCGTTAAATACTGTGGGTTTGACAATTCTACTTTGTCAAAAGGGTACGGTGCCCCAGACACCCCGGGACTGCATCATTGCACCAGAAAACCGTGGATCGCTTCGGCCGCTCGATCCACTGCCCCTTCCCAGGCCAAAGATGTTTTCAACTGCCGCAGTTCTTTTATCACCTCCTCCTGCGCTGCCGTGTCGATTAACCATCGCTGGAGGCAATCGGCCATCTGCCGGCTGCAATCGCGGTAGGTCAAGAACTCCGGGAATAGGGCGTTCTCAGGATCGGGCGTATTGTGATCCCGGGGAGAAAGATAGGCAGCCTGCTCGCCTCCATACTTGAGCAAGTTAACTAGCGTAATGTACTTCACACGACGAAACCACGATTGAACGTGGTAAGCCAATCGTCCGATGCGGTATACAATCACCGTAGGCTTTTCGTGGTAAAGAAGTTCAAGCGAGACGGAGCCAGAAACGGCTAAACAGCAGTCCGCCGCCCGAATCAATTCAGGGGTCTTCCCAGCAAAGACCTCCAAGGGCAGTTGTATGTCCTCGGCAAGGTTTTGGACTCGTTTCGCCTGCTCCGGTCGGAAGGCCGCCACTGCGACGTGTAAACTCGGGATGGCCTCTCGCAAACGTTGCACAGTCCGCAACATGAGCGAGGCAGAGGCCGAGACCTCCTGATCCCGCGAACCCGGCAAGAGAACGAGCAAAGGACGCGACCCCTGAAAGCGGGCGACAAACGTCGAGTCGAATGTGTGGGATGCCGCCTCGTCGAAAAAGGGATGTCCCACGTAGGTCACACGGCAACCGTGATGTTCCAACCAGGGGGCCTCAAAAGGAAGCCAGGCAAACGTGTGATCCACCCAGCGGCGGAGCTTTTTCACCCGCCACGGCGCCCAGGCCCAAAGCTGCGGAAGACCATAATAGAACACCGTGATTCCGAGTTTCTTGGCCGCCTTCGCCAGGTGCCAGTGAAACCCCGGAAAGTCGATCAAAATGACAACCTGGGGGCGATGTTCGCGAAGCGATTCCACCGCCATGCGATAGAATCGCCAAAACTGCCGAAGTTGAGCAAGCGGTCGGGAAAACCACATCACGGCGTGGGCCGTAAGATCGGCCAAGGCTTGTAACCCCGCCTCCATCATCTTGGGACCGCCAAATCCGATGGCCGATATGCCGGCGTCCCGCCGTCGCAAGGCCTTCAAAAGCGCGGCACCGTGTTGATCACCGCTGGGCTCGCCGGCCGAAATGAAGATCGTTCGTGACATAGACGCCTCCCTGCGATGAGACACCGTGTTCCCATAGCTCCCGATCAGGATGAAGAGGTACTCCGCACCGCTCCAAACACCTCACCGGCATGATAACTCGATCGCACAAATGGTCCGGCAAAGACCTGCTTGAACCCGATCTGTTTCGCCCGCTGGGCCAGTTCCTCGAACTCCTCCGGGGGCACATAGCGGACAACAGGCAGGCAATCGGACGAGGGCCGCAAGTATTGGCCCAATGTCAAAATGTCCACACCAGCCGCCACAAAATCGGCAAAAGTATCAAGCAATTCCTGGTAGGTTTCGCCCAATCCCAGCATCAAACCCGTCTTTGTGCAGATGCCCGGAAATTCGGCCTTGATATGGCGGAACATCTCCAGCGTCCAACGATAGTTAGCCTTGCGCCCCCTGACGGTACGATAGAGCCGCGGTACGGTTTCCGAGTTGTGATTGTAAACGTCTGGTCGGGCCGCACAAACACGGTCCACGGACTCCATGCGTTGTGCGAAATCGGAAGGCAAGACCTCGATGGTGGCACCGCTGACCGCCCGCACAGCGGCGATCGTCTGGGCAAAATGCTCCGCCCCACCATCGGGTAAATCGTCCCGCGTCACGCATGTGATCACCACGTGACGCAACCCCAGGGCCTTGACGGCCTCCGCGACGCGCTGGGGCTCGGAAGCATCCACGGGCTGTGTCTTTCCTTTTTTGACGGCACAAAAGCCGCAGCGGCGTGTACAGACCTCCCCCAGGATCATGAAGGTGGCCGTCTTCCGCGCATAACATTCCATGCGATTGGGGCATCGGGCGTGTTCGCAGACGGTAGCCAGGCCGAGCGACTCAATCAGCCGGGCAGTGAAATGATTGCCGTTTCCTTTTGGAATACGGCGTTTGAGCCATCGCGGAAGACCGCTCGATGCAACCGTCGTGGTGCAGGCCGGTGCGGCCGTGATCTCGACTCGTCCTTCGATTATGGGAACAGCGTCACGCGAATGTTCGGCATCCATCCATCACCACTTCAAACCAAAGATACCTCCTCCGGAAGGTGCACTTCCCAGGCCTCCCTTGAGCGGCCCGGTGGGTTTGCGCTTCTTGGGGGGAGCGGGCGGAGGTTCCGGAGCTGCCGCCTCCGCCGGGGTCCCCGCTTCAGCAGTCTCGGCCTGCTCTTGCGTCTGGGCCTCTTTCAGTTTCAGCGCCGCACGGATAGAAAGGCTAATCCGTCGTTCCTGCGGATCAAAGGAAAGCACCATCACATCCACGACATCGCCCTCTTTGACCACGTCCGAGACACGGCTCACCCGCTTGAGTGCCAGTTCCGAGATATGCACCAGGCCCTCCACGCCCGGCTCAAGCTCGACGAAGGCCCCAAAATCCATCAGCCGCGTGACCGTTCCCCGCCAAACAGAATTCGGCACATACTTTTTCTCGGCGTCTTCCCAGGGGTTCGAAATCAAATCACGGTAACCCAAACTGATGCGGCGATTTTCACGATCGACCTTGTCGATACGGACCCTCACGGTTTGCCCTTCGCGGAGAATCTCGCTTGGATGCTTGACACGTCCCCACGCCAATTGACTGACGTGGAGCAAACCATCAACGCCGCCTAAGTCAATGAAGGCCCCAAAGTCCATCAGCTTCCGCACAACGCCCTCGCGGACCTGGCCTGGTGCGAGAGAATCCCATAGCAACCGTTGAGCCTGTTCCCGTTCACGCTCCAAAATAGCCCGGCGACTCAGCACCAGATTTTTCCTCTGGGCATCGGCCTCCAGAACGACACAGGTGAAGACTTGGCCCACGTATTCTTCGGGCTTTTCCACCCGGAAGATATCAATTTGGCTGATAGGAATGAATCCCCGGATACGGTTGACTTCGCACTCCAAGCCCCCTTGATTGACACCGGTCACGCGGGCCTCGACGATCATTCCTTCCGACAGATCGGCCCAATCGGCAACATCGGCCGCTGCCGCGGGCAGGACAAGCTCGTAAATCCCCTCATCGGGGACAAATCGTACCACGCGGACCTCCACCGATTGACCGACCTCCGGCGGTTCACGAAATGACCGCAGTGGAACGATTCCCTGTTCCCGTAGCCCCAACTCCACAAAGACGTTCTCACCACGGACCGCCAAGACCTTGCCCACGTGCCGCGACTCAGGCTCTAACTGCCCAACTTTGAATTTCGCCGATGTCTCCTGGATCAACTCCTCCACCGGTACATCACCCAGGGCCTCGGCATACTCCTTTTCCAAATCCGGCGGCAATCCTAGCCGACGATTAAAAAGGCTCTGATCGGCTGGCTCCTTCTTTAGGACAAGCGCCACATCCCGGGCCTCGGCCTGCAATTTGGCCAATTCCGAATCCAACTCGCGTTCCTTCTCATCCTCCTCGGGAAGATCGAATAACCTGGCATCGGAAGAGACAAGCGGCGGACTACTCGGCGGCAATGCCTCCGCGGGTTGCGCCGTCTCCATTTTCGGCTCCGGCAAAGACGCCGACTCGGTCTCCTGCTCCTGCGCGATTCTCTGGGTCTCCGTCTTGACCTCTGATTGGGTCGTCACCGCCGGGAGGGGAGACTGTGGGGAACCACCGGCGAGACCATCGCCGGGAGAGCCCGTATCCTCCTTACCTCCTGCCTGCCCGGGAACCGTGGGTTTGCTTCGAAACGGCGTCAGCGGCCGCCCTGGGCGAGGCCGATAGGCTGCCGGGTCCCGCTGTGAACCAATCAGGATTCGCGGACGATTGGGGCGGGCTTCTGTTTCCTGGGAATCCCTTCCTTGGTTCGTCTCACTCGCCGGCTGAGAAGTCTTACTGGAGGAACCCTGCTGGTCATCAGGAGGAAGCAAGGACTGCGGATTGTTACTCATCGGACCAAAACTCACATCACAACTGGTGGTCACCAAATCGCAAAGCCACCATGGCCCGCGGCCCTTTACTGCCAAAGGCCACGGTCCGGGGCCAATGCCAAACACTTTATTCTACCGCCCTGCGGGTATTTGCTCCAGGCAGCGATGCGGCAGGCCCAAGCGCCGTGCGACATCGCCAATTCGCCCACCGGCAAAGCTGCCCCGGCAAAAAGGGGGAGCCGCCTCTTACAAGAGGAAACACCCCTTGAAGCCTTCTCGAAGAGATTCTGCCAGGATAAGGCCACCCCCAGAAGAGGGGATATGACACTCCTACGCTTGTAGAAAATCATTTCGAGTGCTTGCAATTGAATTTGGGGAGATTATAATGCCGGGCGGAATTTGGGAGGGCTGTTACAGGCGCCAGGGAAACTCCTCGGGGGAATGGTTGGCGATCGCATCGGGGGAACTTTGCCATGAAGACGCGGCGAACGCTCACGGGTATCCTTGTCCTGGGCTTAATGGCCCTGGGCTCGCAACTCCGCGCGGCCGACCTCGAAATTGAACTTATTCCTGAGTTGGACCTCTTCGGGAATCAAATTGAGGTCATCCAAGGTTATCAGTGGGGCGGGGAAATGGCGCTCGCCTTTGGCATCTATGACAC
Source organism: Planctomycetota bacterium (assembly GCA_029549885.1). GTDB lineage: Bacteria > Planctomycetota > Planctomycetia > Pirellulales > Thermoguttaceae > Thermogutta. The sequence continues at coordinate 1,598 of JAKPII010000301.1, read as the reverse complement.
GGGCGCAAGCGTGGTAACTCTCTCGGCTGCGGATCGGGCTTTCTTCGAGTTGCAAGGGTCCGTTGTGCCCATTAAAGTCCCAGGAGGTGCACAAGCCGACGCCATCGACGGTGTTGTCATTGGCGACGTTTCGATGCCGATGACCTTTTGGGCCGACGGACTGCACGCCGTCTCCATTAACTGGTCGTCAGTCTCTTGGGAAATGGAATTCACTTATGACTTATCGGGTGGGGCTACCGTTTCGGGCGTTCAGGTGTTTGTCGGAACCGAAGAAGGAAGTCCGCAACTCCCCAACATTGCGGGGACACCCATTCACCTGGGCACCCTAACTGGCTCAACGGAGCGTCCCGCAGCCAAGATTGACATGTTGGGTTATGAGTTCGACTTCGGCGAATTCTTTTCTGACGATCCTTTCTTGGGACCACTCTTCCAGGGCATCGTTTTCTATATGCCGGACCTGGCATTTGTCCCTTCGGCAATGCGTCTGGCTGGGATAGCGGGTGAAACGACCGACCCGGTACGGATTCCGCTCTCGCTGTTTGGACCAACAAATCACCCTGATCCGGGCGACGAAACGACGGTGGCCCCCAATCCCGTGCAAGCCCAGGTCTCCCTCCAAGAGGCCCTCATGACAGTAGCCGATGCCTTGTTCCTCTTTGATACAGGGGCGTCGGTGAGTGTTATCACAACGGCTTTGGCCGAACAACTCGGGCTAAACTTGAATTCGCCTGAAACGACACTGGACATCGTTGGTGCTGCCGGGGCGCCGATTACCGTGCCGGGTTTCACGCTGGATAGCTTATCAATCCCGATTGACAGTGATTTTGATGGGCTTACCGATGGGGTCCTGCGGTTTCTCAACGCACCCGTTTTTGTCCTCGATCTCGTGGAAGGCCTGGATGGTATCCTCGGCATGAACCTATGGAACACCGCTAAAGAGATGCTCTACGATCCCTTTGATCCCCTTGGGCCTTCGCTCCAGGTGACATTCCTCACGGCAGCGCGGGAGATCCCGTCCGATGAGGAGTGGGAGTTGCTACAACTGCTTGCCGCTTTGGACCCCATGTTTGGACAATTGTTGGGGATTCCGAGTGGTCCGTTGTCCTTCCCGCGGTTTGAGATGCGGGGTGCAGGCGGCGATCTGGGAGGCGGTGGCGAAGAAGTCATCCCCGAACCTGGCAGTTTGACCATCCTCGTGCTTGGCGGCGGCCTGCTCGCAATCGCTGTGCGACGCTCTCGACGGCGAGCGGCAAAGATCGCGCAGGCTTAGCGAAACGCACAATACGCCTTCCAAGAGCCTATCCCCAAGAGTCCCCCTCTCCCTCCGGGAGAGGGTTGGGGTGAGGGCAAGTGAACGTCGGAATCCATTGAGAAAACCGGCAGTAACTGAAGCCACCCTCACCCCCTAACCTCTCGCCCGCCGAAGGGGTGAGGGGGGGTTATGGGACAGGCTGCAGGTAACCGAACGGTTGCGGTCAAAAACAAGCGTGCCCAACTGCATGCGAACTGCTTTCCCGCTACGGACATCGATCGCAACCGGTCTACTGACCTGCCGATTTTCGCGGTGTTTTCTGGGCCGGCGAGGGTTTCTCTTGGTC
>JAKPII010000293.1 GCA_029549885.1 Planctomycetota bacterium | reverse complement strand
GTGGCCACCGGTCTGATTGGAGTCTTAAACAACGTCAATTGGATCTACGAGACAGGTCAACGATCGCTTTCTTTGAATGGTGAAACATGGCAGATTCCGGCCCATTCTGGCGAAAAGATCGACAAAGAAGGAATTGCCCAGGTCCTCGTTGATAACGCCCTGAGAATCGACATCTCGCCTCACCGGAGAGTTGTTTATCGCGCAGCCACAAAGCCCGAACGGGGACGAGCAACCGATAGATTGTACCTGAACAGCATTTTAGGGCACCGTGCTTTTCGTACAGGCGAGACCATTGCCGAGTGGTCGGCGGTGCTCTCCGTCATACGACAAGCCCCCTGAAGGTGGCTCGATCGTAATGACTGCGCTGGTAAACCATTCGCCACGTAAACTAAGGCATAGCCACCGACGTCAGTAGCCAGGTATCAGCCCAGCCGGCGTCACTCTTGTGAAGGAGGAGACCAACCCAGGAGCGAAATGAAGTCTCGCCGCGTTCAAAGCCCACAGGAAACCCTCAAGTCTCTAAGACTCCGTCGGCATGGCCTAGCCATTCTGACGCTGGTCCTGGCTGCGGGCATCGTTTTTTTCGAACTGCGCCCTCCGAGCAGTAGTCTCGAGATCATGTGTCAAGCCGCATGTTGGCGGATGGCTCCTTTGACGGCACTCATTTGGTTGGCTTACTACCACATTCTTGCCCTTCCCACCTGGCTGGCATTGGTCATCCCGGCAGCGTTGGCTGTGGCGGTGTTCCGACCGCGGGCCCTCTTACTCCTACTTCCTATTATAATTGTCATCGCCATCCTGCGACCCCGCAAAAGACCCACCAACGGAAGTCGCAAAAAAGCGCGCTAGGCCATGTGCAAGACATCAAAAAGCCGCCGAGATTTCACACCGGATCCGGCAAGACATAAGGCTTCCGTCGCGGACGGTCAAGGTACGAATTGGCTTCATCATCGCCAATAAACTGCTCCTTCACCGGGTCCCACTTCAAAGGTCGCCCCACCCATCGGGCGATATTACCCAGATGACACAGCGTTGTCGAACGGTGTCCGATTTCCACATCGGCCACAGGTTTCTGCCGGGTCTTGATGCACTCCAGCCAGTTCAACATGTGATTGTTGCTGACATAAAGTCGAACAGAAAAGTCGTCATAGGGGGGGTCACCCAACTCTTTCGGCTCAACCGTGAATTTGGCACGGTCAACGGTGATTCGGCTCTTATCACCGATGAAAATCGCCCCGCCCGGCGGTCCGTTGTCAAATTTGACGACAACGCCACTCGCGTACTTAAAAAAGACTTTCGGCTGACTGCAGATCTTATCGCCCCGGGCACGGGACTCCGGCTGGGTATATGTTGGCGGAGAGAATTTCGGGCCCTCTGTCCAAATCTCAACCGGGCCTGTGTCATCGGTACCCAAGGCCCACTGAATCTGATCGAGACCGTGGGACCCCCAACCTGTCATTTCTCCGCCTGAGTACGGCCGGAACGAAATCCATCCCGGATTGGCCCGGGGCGTGTACAGGTCAATGTGATACGGAACCGGCTCTGTTGGGCCACACCACATATCCCAATCCAATCCCGCTGGAACTGGCTGACCCGGCAACGCGCATTCCCAAGGACTAGGATAGTTGGCCGCAATCACCGTGTGGACCTTGCCAATTCGACCGTTTCGCACCAATTCGCACCCGAGGCGGTTGGCCGCCATAGAGCGCTGCTGGCTGCCGGTTTGAAACACTCGGTCATATTTCCGAACGGCCTCGACCATTTTTCGCCCCTCATAAATTGTGAGGCTCATCGGTTTTTCGGCGTAAATATCCTTGCCCGCTTGACATGCATGAATACAGACAATGGCCCGCCAGTGATCGGGCGTGGCCGTGATGATGGCATCGACATCCTTGCGTTCGAGAAGCTTTCGGTAGTCTTGGTATGCAACCGCGCGGTATGGCTCGGCCGTCTTCTCCGCCCGTGGAAGGTTGACATCCGCAATGGCAACAACTCGACCAAGCGAAGGAATCTCCTCAAACAGTTGCAGGCCCCGACGACCAATGCCGATTCCCCCAATGCCAATCCTTTCATTCGCCGATGGTGTGGTTTCAGTTCCCAGGACGTGCCGCGGCACAATCATCGGCATGAGTGCACCGGCGGAAAGTCCGGCTGTAACCTTCAGGAAGTGGCGTCGAGTACTAATTCTTTGCCTATCCATTGACAATCTCCCCGTCATAAAATTGAGCCGATCGAAATGATGTCAGCCGGCGATTATTTCACGGAATTATCTGCTATGAGCGAACCCACTCGCGAAAATAAGCCACATCTTCAGGCACTTGTCAAGTCGGTTAATAGCGTGCCCTATTTGAGTTTGTTTTCAAACCACACCGGGCCACCCCATTTGCCCGTGACCACAATATCCAGGTCTCCGTCGCCATCCAAATCCACTACCGGAATGTTCAAACCCGCCCCGATTCCTTGATCATACGTGATGGCATGTTTGATCCATGTGGGCTGGGGTTTGGCCTCGAACTCGTACCAGTAAACTCCCAAGGGATCGAACTCCCCGGGATCGCTCCCGTTGTGTGCCATGAACCGCTTTCCTGTCACCAAATCCAAGTCGCCATCACCGTCGAGGTCAGCCAGTGTCAGCGAGTGGGCCTGACTCCAGGTGTTGTCGATGAGATGTCGTCGAAAACGAATCGTCCCACCTTCGCGAACCTGCTCGTACCAGTAGATTCCGTACCGGTGTGCTGAACTGGCCACTAAATCGTTCAGGCCATCGCCATTCACGTCATGGACGAGGATTTGGGCCGTGTGTTCCGATTGCCCCTCCTCCGGTCCGCCCAAGGCAATTGGATGCTCTACCCATTGACCACTCCGAGGATCGGCGGGTGCCTCAAACCATGCATCAGGCCGAATTACATCCGGTCGGCCATCACCATTGATGTCGCCCACGCCACCGCCGAAATTCATTTTCTTTTGGCTGATAATGTGCTTTTCGAACCGGACACCTCCCGTTGGATCGCGCACGATTTCAAACCAGTATGTTTCAACGACTTCCGGCAGAATTTCGCGCTTTTGCCCATCCCCGTCGATATCGACAAGTTGTGCGGTCTCGTGATTGAGACTCACATCAATAACGCTACGAGGCCAAAGGTCGCCTCCGAAGCCGATATTCCTGTGCCAATCCAAACACTTCTCGAACCAATCACACGAAATCACATCCACGCGCTGGTCGCCATCTACGTCCAGAGGAAGATCCGCAAAGTTCCACATGTAGCCCTTCCCTGCTTCGTCAACTTGGCCTTTGATCTCGCGGATCTTGTATGCCTTCCAATCGGGTGCGACATAAACAAATGGCCCCGCAACGACGTCCAACTTACCATCGCCGTTAAAGTCGGCCACGCCGCAGGCCTCGCTGCGAAAACTGCCAATTCGATGCAATTCAAATTGCAACTCTGCCGCTGGAATGCGAACCGTCAGTGTGGAAAGAGCAACAAATCCCAACAGAAGATACCGAGCCATTCCTTTTTTCCTTTAATCATCGCCCACACCTCACCCGAATCATCGGTGAGGACTGAGACACTTTTTTTACAATGGGCATCACTTCGCAGAGGCCCTTTTATGCTGGTTTAACTTAACCTCCGGAGTGGTGACATGCAAGTCCTTAGGTTACTGCTGCCGTGCCCGTCGCTGGCGTGTTGCCGGACGATCCGGAGGTGGCAACTGCTCGTCGAGGTGGGCAGGCCGAATACCCACATGGGCATTGAGGACCTGCTTTAGCATTTCCTTGATCTGCCGGGTATCCTCGGATAATTGGCTATCCTCAAGGGGTTGCTTTTCCTCTGGATCCAACTCACAGTCATAGAAACGGCCATCACGGTACAGTTTATACCGCTGATTGAATGCGAACTCCGTGACACGGGTATCGGCTCCCTGCCTGGGAGAATACCAACAATAGATCCATTTTCGCGGTGTCGCGGGCTGACCACACAATTGTGGCCAAAAGCTCTTGCCGTCGAGAACCAAACCGTCAGGGATAGGTATTCCCGCGGCCTCGCAGATGGTCGGAAAAATGTCCGTACTATCAACCAGGTCAGAGCAGACAACTCCAGACCGAACCATCCCTGGCCCATTCACAATCAACGGCACACGCATTCCAGCCCGCGTGGTTTTCCCTTTGCCGCCAATCACTTCCCGATCGCCCATCATTGAGCGGATACCCCCGCCTGTACCGTTGTCACCCAGGAAAATCAGCAGCGTGTGCTTACGAATGTTTAGCTCGTCAAGCAAATCCACAAGTTTCCCGATCAATTTGTCCATGTATTGGACCATCTCCCCAAAATGACGCGGATGCTGATTAACCTGTTCTCCCTGAGCGTTTGGGTCCCAATCGGGGCTATCTGGCGCTGGCTGGTAAGGGGCATGCGTCAACGTCAAAGGATAATAAAGCAGAAAAGGCTTGTCTTTGTTACGTTTGACAAAATCGCAGGCAAAGTCATTCAGCAAATCAGGACCATATTCCCCATTTTGGAAGTCCTTTTCGACGCCCATAATTTCCAATCCCGGATTGGCATACCGCGGCGGTCGGCGAGTATGTTGCCAGAGATAGTACTCCTGAAATCCCAGTCGCCGCGGCAAATCCACTTCGCGCCCAAGTTGCCATTTACCCACGATCGCCGTGGCATACCCAGCTCGTTCAAAAAGCTGCGCAAAGGTCGTGACGTTTGGGTCAATCACACCAAACCGAATGTAGTTACGCGCGTTGGATTGGCCTGTCATCAGTTGAACCCGCGTGGCCGTGCACAGCGGTTGCACATAGCAATGCTCAAAGCGAACACCTGTTGCAGCAAGCCGGTCAAGATGGGGCGTTTGATACGAAGTGCCCCCATTTGCCCCAATGGTTTCGTATCCGAGATCATCAGCCATGATCACAATGACATTCGGCTTTGCAACTTCACTCGGCGTTGCCACCGTTCCCGCGAGATGGACAAGCACACAAGCAGAAAACGCCACGAGGCAGTTTGTTTGGAGGGACATTGGTAAACCTCCCCAACGCATGCCGAGTCAAATCCACGACACTGGACGTCGCCTGCAAATCACGCAACTGTCGCCCATTATAGTTCTTGCTTCTCGACAATGCACGCATAGGGTTTTGGTCACTTTAGCGAGCAGCTCGCGATCAATGGAAAGCCCATGTTCCAG
>JAKPII010000267.1 GCA_029549885.1 Planctomycetota bacterium | reverse complement strand
TTCGATCATCCGGCAAAATTCTGCGAACCTGACAGAGGCGATCATCTCGTTTTTTCCATGGAAGTGTACACCTTCCACTCCGCAATAGCCCCAGATGCTTGACGGACAAGGGGCAGTCTGACAATATGGCTATACGCCAAGCTGCTGCGCCGTTATTGTGCGCGAGGATTGCGATTGCGCAATGAGGTTCTTAGCGTGAGCTAGTGGGATAGTCTAGAAAGGGGCCACAAGCGTTACCTAACGGTGGACGTTGACCCGTTGTTATGGGATCCAACGGGTACCCGTGGATTGAGGACCCTGTTAACAAGCGTGATTTGTGCAGAAAGGTTTTAGCGATGAAAGACCTATCCCTTCACGGCAACCGACGACAGTTTTTGACAGGCACAAGTGCTTTAGCCTTGGGGGCTGCAGTTGCGGGCCAGGTGCCTGCTGTTCACGCGGGGGAAGACAATACCATCCGATTGGCCCTTATTGGTTGTGGGGGCCGTGGTGCAGGAGCGGTGGGGGACGCTTTAAGTACCCGCGACATGGGACCGATTAAGCTTTGGGCGATGGCCGACATCGACCAGGAGCGCATGGAAGCATGTTACAAAGCCTTGCGCGAGAAGTTTGGTGACGATATCGACGTCTCGCCGGAGCGCCGTTTTACGGGATTCGATGGGTACAAGAAGGCGATTGACCTTCTCCGGCCGGGCGACATCGCTATGTGTACGACGCGGGCATACATCCGGCCACTTCATGTGGAGTATGCCGTGTCGCGGGGTATTAACGTGTTTATGGAAAAGCCATTCGCACCCGACCCGGTCGGACTTCGACGGTTGCTTAAGGCTGGGGAAGAAGCTGAGAAAAAAGGCGTCAAGATCGCGGCCGGTTTGCAGTGCCGCCATTCACCGGCCCGAGCGGCTTTGATTGAAAAGATTAACTCGGGCGAGTTAGGCGAATTGATCTGTGTCCGCGCCAATCGGCTGGGAGGGCGGTCCTGGTTGGGCAACGTTGGTCCCAAGGCCAATAGTTTTCTCGAACAGCTCAAATTCGGACGGATTCATCTTTTTTGGGTCGGGTCGGGGCATTTCGCCGATTACTTAATCCATCAGATCGACGAGTGCTGCTGGCTCATGGGTTCCTGGCCGGTCTCTTGCCACGGGATGGGCGGGCGCGAGGTGGGGAGTACCGACCGTGGCCAAAACTTGGATATCTATTCGCTGGAGTACACGTTCGCCGATGGGCGCAAGGCCTTTTGCGGTTTCCGGCGTGCTTTGAACGCTCATAATGAGTTTGCCACGTTTGTCCATTGCTCGAAAAAGGCGGGTCAATTCTCGGGAGATGTACACGCGGCAACGGTGCATATCTTCAAGGATCAGCGGATCGACAAGAACAATATCGAATGGTCCCCGACGCCCGACCAATATAGCCCCTGGGTCTATGAATGGCGTGACTTCATCACAAGTATCCGTACGGATCGCCCACACAATGAGTGCAAGCGGGCGGTTTATTCGGACTTTGCCACGCTCATGGGCCGGGCGGCTGCTCACTACAACCGCATCGTGACCTGGGACGAGGTCTTTAACTCTCAGTTCCAGTTTTGCAATAACTTGGATCAGTTGAATTACGACTCGCCACCCCCTGTCACTGCCGACGAAAACGGGTACTTCCCGGCTCCGGTAGCGGGCCAGTGGACAGAGCTTTGATTGATTGGTGGGAAAACGGCTTCTGATAATCGCATCCGGCGGGTCTGAAGCACCGCAAGTTGTGCGGCCCGCCTGTTGTGCTGCCCTTGCCTAGGTTGTGACAACGTCGCCCATTTTCGCTTGACGCTTGGGCGATGGCTTTTTATTCTGCGCAAATTGACATTTTCATCGAATGGATTTGGTCGGGCGAAAAAAGTAGCCGATAAGGTATGGGATAGAGAATGTCAATTTCCCGGCTTATTTCAAAACCTCGGCGGTTAGGGAGGACGTGCCCAGCCAAGGAGTTCACGGATGATAATGTTGCCATCCATTAGGTTCACGTTTTGGCTCTGGGGAATTGGGTTAATTGCCGCCTTCTGCTCGGGTTGCACCAGCACGCACGCAGATCGAGGTGCCCTTTTTGGTGGGCTACTGGGTGCAGGGACGGGCGCCATTGTCGGAAACGCGGCCGGAAACACTCTCGCCGGTACAGCGATTGGCGCCGGAGTGGGGGCCCTCGCTGGCTCGGCCATTGGCGACAGCCTTGACGAAATGGAGGCTCGCAATCGGGCCTTGATCGCCCAACAAATGGGCCGTGATATCCCCAGAGGGCAGGTCACCTTTGAAGACGTGATTGCCATGACGCGGGCAAACGTGGACGAAGAGTTGATCATCAACCATATTCGGATCAACGGGATGAGCCGAATCCCCTCTTCGGATGACATTATTCGCCTGCAACAGGAGGGGGTCAGCGTCAAGGTCATCAAAGCCATGCAGGAGGCCCCCATACGCCGCTCTGAGCCGTCGGACCGTCCGATTATTGTTCGAGAGCCGGCCCCACCGCCGGTAATCATCTATGAACGTGACCCCTGGTGGTGGGGACCGCCCCGTTGGCATCGCCCCTACTACTACCACCCCCGACCCGGGGTGAGTTGGGGGATCACTTTCCATAATTGATCGATCGAGTCGCCCAGAGCTTTTCCGAGTGGTGGCCGTTCGAGGAAGGATGGAGAAA
>JAKPII010000259.1 GCA_029549885.1 Planctomycetota bacterium | reverse complement strand
GAGTGGTCCGTTGTCCTTCCCGCGGTTTGAGATGCGGGGTGCAGGCGGCGATCTGGGAGGCGGTGGCGAAGAAGTCATCCCCGAACCTGGCAGTTTGACCATCCTCGTGCTTGGCGGCGGCCTGCTTGCAATCGCTGTGCGACGCTCTCGACAGCGACCAGCAAAGATCGCGTAGGTTAGCGTCACGCACAATACGTCTTCCAAGAGCCTATCCCCAAGAGTCCCCCTCTCGCTCCGGAAGAGGGTTGGGTCACCGACCAAGCCATCGTCATGGCGGTGTCCAAGAGTCTCCTCCGGGAGAGGGTGGGGGTGAGGGCAAGTGAACGTCGGAATCGATTGAGAAAACCGGCAGCCATTCAAGCTACCCTCACCCCCCAACCTTTCTCCCGCCGAAGGGGCGAGGGGAGGTTATGGGATAGGCTGTAGGTAACCGAACGGTTGCGATCACAAACAAGCGTGCCCAACTGCATGCGAACTGCTTTCCCGCTACGGACATCGATCGCAACCGGTCTACTGACCTGCCGATTTTCGCGGTGTTTTCTGGGCCGGCGAGGGTTTCTCTTGGTCCGCAGGGATGTCCCGCCGGGCGTCAGCTTGAAACTGCTCCCAGAGGCGGTTCCATAGTTCTTCAAGTTGCTTGGCCTTTTCCGGCTCCTTTTGGATGAGGTTTTCGGTTTCTCCCCGATCTTCGGCGAGGTTGTAAAGCTCCCAAGGTTCGTCGTGGGCCGCCACCAATTTCCAGTCGCCCACCCGAATGGCCCGATTTCCCTCGTGCAGGAACCAGAGATAATCGTGCGAGACACTTCCATCTTGAACAAAGAGGGGAGCGAAACTTACACCCGGAAACGGCGGCCGCGGCTGTCCGTTCCACTCCTGCGGCAAGCTAATCCCCAAGATGTCCAAAACCGTGGGAACAACATCAATGAAGTGGATCGGCGTGTGACGCAACTCGCCCTGACTCTTGATACCGGCAGGCCAGTGGACAATCAGCGGCGTGGAAATCCCCCCTTCGTGAACCCAGGTTTTGTGACGCCTGAACGGCGTGTTGCTAGCACTCGACCAGCCGGGGCCAAGGCAGAGGAACGTCTGGGCGCTGCCCGGCGGGGCCTTGGGATCATGGCCATCACCCCGCACCATAATCTCGGCACTGGCACCGTTGTCGGAGGCAAACATGATGAGCGTATTGTCGAGGGCCTTCATCGCCTTCAGCTGCTCGAGCACCTCCCCAATGGCCTGATCCATGATATGGACCATGGCGGCGTGGATCGCCATTTTGGCCACCTGGAAGGCCTGCTGCTCTTGGGTAAGCTGATTCCAGGGGAAGGGGCGATTGACCTCGTATGGCCCGAGGATTTTTAAGGCCTCCGGGAAATGGTAGGGCGGTCCGACTTCAATTTCCATGGCGGGCGGACGGTTCTTGACCAAGCCCATCTGCAAAAGACGCTTTCCCCGCTCCTCCTGGATGACATTCCAACCAACACGGTATCGATCCATGTAGTGCGCAATTACGTCCTGCGGCGCCTGCAACGGGAAATGGGGTGATGTAAAACACAAATGAAGAAAGAACGGCTGCTCGCCGTGCTGCTGGGCATGTTCTTTCAAGTATTTAATGGCAAAGCGGGCAATCTCTGTTGTCAAGTAAAAATTGTCTTCCGGCTTTGGCTGGGGCAAAGGTTTGCCATCTTCGGCATGGTTCTTGGGACCGAAGAACCGATCGTGGTCGTTGACCACATAACCATGATCAAAACCGGTGTTCCATGGCTGGCTGTCGATGTGCCATTTTCCCGAGTGGTAACACCGATATCCGTGTTGTTTGAGGATTTCGGAAAGGAGCGGTGCCCAGGCCGGCCGGGTCCCACGTCCGCCACTGGGAACGCCTGGCACGGTGTCCCGTCGAACCTGCTGGGCGTAGTAGCCCGTCATGATAGCAGCCCGCGAGGGCCAGCATCGGGCCGTGTTGTAACACTGCGTGAAGCGCAACCCGTGGGCAGCCAATTGATCCAAGTGCGGCGTTTCGATTTCACCGCCGTAGCAACCCAGATCGGAATAACCCATGTCATCGGCCAGGATAATGACGATATTCGGTCGCTGCGACCTCGAGCGCACCTGGGCCGTCAACATGGCCTGCGTCTTTGCCGTCACAGACGAGATTGAAACTTGTTGCACGGGTGAGGGGGACGCCCATTTTCCCTCGGCACGATTGGGCCCCGCTTCCGGATGCGGATCGCCTAAGCTGAAGCCGACGAGCCCAATCAGTAATACTGCCAACGATCCCACCATCATCTTCAAGGAGCGGCCAAGCCGAGAGCTGAAACTGAGATAGCGCATCGCGTTGCCTCCCACAATTAGGATTGTACCTTCTGAAACGTCGGGCCTTTCGAGCAGGCGTTGCGCCGGATGTCAATCCATGCAACTATCCCGCAGGTGTCATAACCGTCTGGCAACCATTATAATGTACCGCGGCCATACAACCAGCGTTGGGGCGATGACCTTGGCTGCCCGTCGTGCGCCGAAGGGCATTTGCGCTATCATGTTGAGGGAGATTTGCAGCCATTCCACCTCGATCCTCTAAGAAAGGCCCGAACTATGAAGAACGCACAAAGAAACGATCGCACAGGCAAGTTGGGTCGGCGGGAATTCTTGCAGACATCGAGTGTCTTGGGTGGGGGAATCCTGCTCGCTTCGCCGCTTGCCCGCAGTGTCCACGCGGCGGGAAGCGACATCATCAAAATCGCCCTGATCGGTGCCGGTGGTCGGGGAACCGGCGCGGCATCGCAACTTTTGAATGCTGATAAGGGCGTCAAACTCATCGCTGTGGCCGATGCCTTCGAAAACAAGGCGACAAGTGCAGCACAGCGATTGAAGAAGCAGTTTCCTGATCAGGTCGATGTCCCACCGGACCGGATCTTCACCGGTTTGCTTTGCCACCAGGGGGCCTTGGCTGCTGATCCCGATTTGGTCGTCCTGGCTACTCCGCCGGGATTCCGACCCATGCAGTATCGAGCGGCGATCGAGGCCGGCAAGCATGTCTTTATGGAAAAGCCTTGCTGCGTCGATGCACCGGGTTACCGATCGTTGATGGAAACAAACAAATTGGCTGACGAAAAAGGCCTTTTCGTGGCCGTCGGCCTACAGCGCCGCCATGAGCCGCGCTACATCGAGACGATCAAGCAATTACAGTCAGGGGCTATCGGCAAGATTCATTTCATCCGCGTGTACTGGAACGGCAGTGGTATTTGGAATCGACCGCGCGAGCCGGGCATGACGGAAATGCAGTACCAGGTGCACAACTGGTATCACTTCTGCTGGTTAAGCGGCGACAACATCGTGGAACAACATATCCACAATTTGGACGTGGCCAATTGGGTCCTGGGCGACCAGCACCCAGTCGAGGCCAACGGCATGGGTGGGTGCACCGCCCGTTATCTGGGCGAATTCAAAGGCACCGGACAAATCTTTGACCACCACTTCGTTGAATTCACCTATGCCGACGGCACTAAGGTCTTTAGCCAGTGCCGCCACATGAAGAATTGCTTCAACGCCGTGACGGAATTTGTCCACGGAGAGGCAGGCATCGCCGAGTGCAGTGGCCGAATCGAAAAAGGTGGCCAAACCGTTTGGAAATACGATGGGCCGCGTCCCAACGGACATCAACAGGAGCAAATCGACCTGATCGCAGCCCTGCGGGCTGGAAAACGCTACAACGAGGGCTACATCGGGGCCAATAGTAGCATGACGGCGGTCCTCGGACGCGAGGCCAATTACTCCGGCAAAGTCATCACCTGGGATGAATTGGTCGCCCGCGGAAAGACCGAATTTCCCAAGGAACTCTCTTGGGATGCCCCAGCCCCTGTTACCAAAGATGCCGAAGGTAATTACCCCATTCCGATGCCGGGCGTATATAATCCTTTCGCCTAAAACCCTATCCTGAAACACCCTCTCCCTTTGGGAGAGGGTTAGGGTGAGGGCGAGTGAACGTCGGAATCGATTGAGAAAACCAGCAGCCATTCAAGCCACCCCCGACCCCTCTCCCGCCGAACGGGCGAGGGGAGGTTGTGGGATAGGCCCAAGCGATGGGTTAGGCCGGTCCCTCAAGCAGTTTTGTTCCCCTTGAGAAGTTCACCAAGGCGGGCGAAAATTTCCTCCGGCTCGGCCATCCGACCGGGGCCCACCATCCCGCAACTGAGATAACCTTCGCCAGGCTCGATGATGATGAAACCATCCTCACGAAGCTGGCGGAGGTTCCGCTGAACGGCGGGCTTCTGCCACATGCGGCTATTCATGGCCGGAGCGACCACAATCGGCCCAGAAAATGCCAGAACGGTGGTCGTCAACAAATCGTCGCCAATGCCCCAAGCCGCCTTCGCTAAAAAATTGGCCGTTGCCGGGGCAATGCAAAAGACCTCACCCCGATCTGCCAACTCGATGTGGGCATGAGACATTATGGGGGCCCAAAGATCCACCGCCACAGGCCGCCCTGTCAAGGCCTCGAAGGTCTTGGGGCCGATAAGCTGGGTCGCCGCCTGTGTCATCACCACAGTCACGCCCGCCCCTGCCTGGACCAGCTTGCTGACCAGGGCGGCCGTCTTGTAGGCGGCAATGCCCCCCGTCACGCCGATAAGGATCTGATGCCCTTTCATAACGAGCGTAAATCGCGGACGGTGGATTTCGGTTCGGGAAGGTCGGCAACCGTTCGGACCTCATCGCCGAGATCCAGATAAATCTTGTCCTCAAGAATCTCACGCAACACAATCTTCATCCGGTCTTTGGTATCCAAATCCACCAACGGTGGGGCGCCCTTCATTAGCGCCACCAACCGCTTCTGGATCAACGTCGATAATTTGAAACGACCACCAACTTTGTCAATCAATCGGTCGTCTCGCAGTTCGTCGTACATCTTCGCTCAACCTCCGATAATAGGACCAACGTTGTGGGCAGGTTCGTCGCACAACGCGTTTGATGTCTCCTTGAAAATTCAACGCACTCTTTTTTGTCTTGTCTCCCTCAAGACGTTTCCGGCCGGGATGCTTCCTTCGCTTCTTTCTTCAGAATCTCGATGATATCCCGAACGGTTTGCTCCAAATCGTCATTCACCACGCGATACCGGTACTTTTCCGCCAATCGCAATTCCTCCGCGGCCCGCTCCAACCGAAGCCGAACGACTTCCTCGGGTTCCGTCCCCCGACCGCGGAGACGCTCTTCCAAGGACTGCCAATCCTTCGGCAGCAGGAAAATACTCACAGCATCGGGGAATTCCTCCTGGACGGCCAAGGCCCCGTTGACATCGATTACCAAAAGGACCCATTTCCCCGCCGACAACGCCGAGAGCACAGCTTGCCGCAGCGTCCCATACCAATGTCCGTTGCCAAATACCTGAAAGCACTCTAGGAAGGCCTGCTGAGCTCGCAGCCGCTCGAACTCCTCGGGGCTTACAAAACGATAGTGGACACCATCAATTTCGTCGGGTCGGCGCGGTCGCGTCGTTACCGACACACTTCGAACCATGGGCACAGGGGAATCGGCCAGGACGCGATTAGCCACTGTCGTCTTTCCCACACCGGAAGGACCCGACAGAATCACCAGACGTCCTGGCAATTGTCCACTCATCGCTTTGCCCCGTCACTCAACATTTTGGACCATCTCGCGAATCCGCTCCACGAGGGTCTTCATCTCCACAACATGATGGCTGATCTCGACATCATTGGCCTTCGCCCCCATGGTGTTGACTTCGCGAACCATCTCCTGGGTGAGAAACTCCAGCCGACGACCTGGGGCCTCCCCTCCGCCCTTGGTTAAAATCTCTTGGAACTGTTGCACGTGGCTCCGCAGGCGAACCAATTCTTCGGAAATGTCCGAGCGTTCGGCAAAGAAACTTGCCTCCTTCAAGATATCCTCCGGCCTCAGGCTCGCAGCCGCCGGACCGAGCAGTTGATTCATCCGCTCTTGCAGACGCTGCCGATAGTCTTCAACAACTTGGGGAGCACGGGCTTCCACACGTTCCACCAACTCCAAAATCCGCTGGCAGTTCGCGCGGAGGTCCTCCGTCATGGCATGACCTTCTGCCCGCCGCATCGCCTGAAGCCTGTCCAGGGCCTCCTCCACAGCCGCAATTACCACCGGGCGAATTCGCTCCGATTGGGCAGCCGGATCAGACAGATCACTCACAACCCCCGGCAAAAGGAGAAACGAGTCCAAAGTTGTCGGCGGAACTAGCCCATGATCCACAGCCAAGTTCGACACCTGTTTAAGGTACCCCAAAAGCACTTGACCATTAATCCGGTAATCGCCGGCCTGTGGCTCATGGTCCACAAACACACCGACGTTCACGGTTCCCCGGCGAATGGCCCGGCGAATCAAGGCCTCGACTTCATTTTCCAAACCGCCGGGTATCGCATTATTACTGCGAATGCTGATCTTGAGATAGCGGGCATTGACGGTACGGATTTCCACCCGCACGGAGAAACCTTCGTGC
This sequence comes from Planctomycetota bacterium, assembly GCA_029549885.1. Classification (GTDB taxonomy): domain Bacteria; phylum Planctomycetota; class Planctomycetia; order Pirellulales; family Thermoguttaceae; genus Thermogutta. Next base: position 5,941 of record JAKPII010000259.1, on the reverse strand, counting down.
TCCCTGCGGGCTTCGCCAAAACCAGTCATGCTCAGGAGCAAGGCTGCCTCCGTAGCGTTCTCCTCTCAATGAAAGGCACTCACCATGCCCCGCTCATCTAGCGACGCCGGTTCCGCTGGACAACCGCTCCGCACCTGAACATCCCGATGGAACTTAGGCGTTCCTCCCCTGAGCAGCTCGCTTTACGAACCGCTCTCTTGTGTGCCCGAACCGGTTTGCCCTGTCCCACCGGAAGGCGTCGTCCCCGAGCTCCCTCCGCTTGCCCCGGAACCCTCTCCACCTGGGGCCGGCGGCAACGTCGTTGGCGCAAGCGGCGCGGTATTCGTGACAGAAGGTCCGGTGGGGCCAAGGTCCAATCGACTCCGGTGTGTCCAGCGGAAATAGAGCAATGTAAAGATGCACAAGCCAATCCAAAACGCAGCTACGCCAATTGTGATCCGCGTAAACGTATCACCGGCCTTTGCACCAAAGGCACTTTGACCGCCAAAGCCGCCAAATGCGCCCGCCAATCCACCGCCGCGACCCCGCTGGATTAGGACCAGCAGGATCAAAAACAGCGAGGTGACCACCAGCAAGATCAAAAAGACAAATTTCATAATCCTATTCCGATCCTCAGCGTATCAACCGCCGTTCCGGCCTTTGACCTTTTGCGCCGCTGCCACAATACCGAGAAACTCATCCGCTTTCAGGCTGGCCCCACCAATCAAGCCGCCATCCACATTGGGCTTTTCAAAGATATCCGCGGCTACCGAGGCCTTCACACTTCCACCGTACTGAATTCTCACCGAATCCGCAACATCCTTCCCAAATCGCTCGGCAAGCAAACGACGAATCTCCGCCTGCACCTCTTCGGCCTGATCGGGAGTGGCATTCTCACCCGTCCCAATCGCCCATACCGGTTCGTAAGCGATCACACATTGCCGCATCTGCTCGGCCGACAGCCCCGACAAACTGCCATCAATCTGACGGCGCACTACCGTTAGTGTTCGGCCTTCCTTTCTTTGACGGAGCGTTTCCCCCACGCAAATGATGGGCTTTAGGCCGCACTCGAGAGCGGCGAAGACCTTTTCATTCACGAATTCGCTCGATTCGCCCATAGCACGCCGCTCGCTGTGGCCCAGAATGACGAACGTACACCCCATGTCCTTGAGCATCGGCCCGCTGATCTCACCGGTAAACGCACCCTTCGGTTCGGGATACAAGTTTTGGGCACCAAGGGCGACCGGGCTTCCGGCGATGGCCTGGGCAACGGCCTCGAGATAGACAAACGGCGGGCAGACGGCAATATCCACTTGCGGATAAGCACGTGCACCGTCGGCAACGGCACGGGCCAATGCTACGGCTGAGGCGCGTTCCATATTCATCTTCCAATTACCGGCAACAAATGGCCGCCGCATAGTGCTTTTCTCCTTTTCCTCACCCAACCTGTTGTCCGGACTGGAGGTAATACGAAACCAATTTCAAGAGACAGCCCGCCAATGGCCAACCATCAGAACCGAGAGATTCAGCCTCCCAGGTGTTATGACAGTTCTCGGACGACGGGCTTAATCGGCGCAATCCCCGAGCGCGACCGAAAACCCTCATCTTGGCCCATATCCCTGTTTTTGACAAGGGGCAGACCTTGCCCGCGCGATTCGGTGGGGCCCACTACTCTCGTGGCCGAGGCAAACAGCCTGAGTCCCACCGCGAGGTGGGGTACGTTTTCGCCCTTTATGCATTTCCCATAGATTCCTAGGGGCGGGCTGCGCGTCAGATCCTTGCCGCCGGCTCCTCGACTTCGCTTTCATTTGGTGCGCGCCGTGCGCAAAAACGCTGGGGCAACCACAAGGGTTGCCCCTACAAGGATTGGAACATGTCCAGGCGATAAAAATGGCTACCGCAATCTTGTGATGGGGTTTGTCCTCTTTACCGGCTTCGCCGGTAGAAAGGCTTGTTGCCATCCTTCGTGGAGGTTATTTCCCCTCGCTGGTGGGTATCACGCTGATGGGCGGCGGTAATGCTGGTAAGCCAGCAGGACCTCGTACAGATCGAGGGAAAGCGTAATCTCTTCGTTCTCAAAATCTTTCAACCACGTTCGCTTTGACCGGACGGCGTCAACTAAAAGGGGGAGCACTTCTCGAAGGGGAACATTCACAACAGAAGTCACCCCAGAATGGGGGGACTGCTCCAACTGTTCGTCTTCCTGGGGACCATAATACACACGCAATTGGGGCCGAAGCATCCGCGACCTCTCTTCCATGCTTACCTGGTTGACCTGTGCGGCCTCCCTTGCCTGCACAACTGTTCCATGGACACAAACCACTCCCCTGGGCGCGATTGATTATCGACCACCCTCGACCGAACCTTTGGAAAATTTTTCCTTCGGTAACGATTTTTACGGGATTTTGGGTTTCAACCAGAAATCGGGCTTTGCGGGTTTTGTCGGGCGTGGTAAATTGACGCGGACCTCAGTTACACGGCGTGAAGGCTGCGTATTTCCGTTAACGATAGTGAGGGGTCTCAATTCCCAAGGATGATGACCCCTCGACCTAGACAAGGAAGTCGCAATCAGCATGGACGCTCGTTTTCGACCCGTTGCCGCAGGGCTTATCGTCCTTCTTTTGACGAGTGGGGCGAGCTATCCCACCCCCAATTTTGTCATCCATTGTGGCGATCCGCAGTTGGCGAAAGAATTGGGCGACGCCGCCGAGAACTACCGGAAGGAGTTGGCCCGCCTTTGGCTTGGCAAAACGCTCCCAGACTGGTCACGACCATGCCCCGTTACGGTCCATGTGGGGCCGAATCTTGGGGCGGGCGGAGCCACGACATTCGTCTTCGATCGCGGCGAGGTTTACGGCTGGCAAATGACCATTCAGGGTTCCCGCGAACGACTGCTGGATTCCGTTCTGCCGCACGAGATTACCCACATGATCTTGGCCAGTCATTTCCGCCAGCCGCTTCCCCGTTGGGCCGACGAAGGCGCCGCCACCACCGTGGAGCATATCAGTGAACGCGAAAAGCATCGCCGAATGCTCCTCGAATTTCTGCAAACGCGGCGCGGTATCTCCTTCCGCCGGATGTTCGCCATGGAGGAGTACCCCCGGGACATCATGCCGTTGTACGCCCAGGGCTATACGCTGGCCGAGTTCCTCATCCAACAGGGTGGGCATCGACGGTTCATCCAATTCCTAGAAACCGGGCTTAAGGACAACCAATGGGAGGCTGCCTTGAGCCAATGGTACCCCTACAAGGACCTCAGCGACTTGCAAACGAGTTGGGTCACCTGGGTGGCCCAGGGTTACCCACAACTTCGCCCCCTGCCCAACCCGATGGACAGTTCTCCCCAGCAGCCGGTGCTCGCTTCGCTGGAGAATCAATGGCGCCCGCCCCAATCGTCCTCAACATCGGCCGAATCCGTTTATCAACGATCGGCTACCCAAGCCGCTTGGAATGCCTCAGCCTCCGAGCGTACTGGTGTGATTGCGGCCTCATATGATGGTGGGGCCCGAGCTTCTCAGGGGCGTTCCGATGCGACGCAGGCCATTTACTCCGGCGGCGTGGAATTGGACGTCAACGGTTGGCGTCCCGCCCCGCTTCCCGAGGCGATGGAGGGCACACTCGGACCAATGGCGATGGCCTCTTCCCCTCAGACCTCCGCGGTTCCTTCGTCACCCGGCGTGACGGCCCCGTGCTCATGTGGCCAAACGGTTCCAACGGTTGACACTCCCGCGAATGCCGTCCAATTCAACCAGGTGGCCCACCCGCGGACAGCCGAACCTTCCAGTCGCATTCTCCTCGATTGGAACCGCGACACTCCGTGGCGATGAGCAGGCACTCATAAACGTTATGCCGCTTCGGGCTGAGACCCTTGGCCAGGTGCGGGAAACATCGCCATAGTTCGCGCAAGAAGTGTTCCCGTAAACATACACCCAAAGGTGTAAAGGGCACAGGGCACGGCTGCTTGAGGTTGGTCGGGAAAGAGGGCCAGCACCAGTGTCGTCCCCAATCCGGCATTTTGCATTCCGATCTCCAGTGTTAAGGCCCGCCGCATCGGCACCGGAAGCCGCACCAACCAACCGGCCAAGAAGCCGGCCAGATATCCACCGACGTTGATACCCAAAAGCGCTCCCACTAAGGGTCCCGTGATTTGTTGAAGCGTGTCCCGATTGGCCGCCACAACAACCGCGATAATCCACAAGATCACCAGATTGGCCACAATTGAGCCCAACCGTTGGCCCACCTTGTGCCAAGGCCTCGAAAGTTGGGAGAGCGTGAATCCCAGTCCCACGGGCAAGACCACCATGAAAAGGAGTTCGATGCCGGTGCCCACCACGGGAAACTCAGCAAATTGTCCCACCGTCAGCCACATCACAAAGGGAACGACCAAGGGCGAAAGCAGCGTGGCACTCGTGGTGAGGCTGACTGAGTAACTGACATTCCCCCGGGCGACAAGGGTCAGGACGTTAGAGGCCATCGCCCCGGGAACACAACCGACCATGAGAACGCCAATCAAAAACGGCCCATCGAGTCCCATCAGTCGTCCAAAAAGATAGGCCAACGCCGGCATGGACGAATATTGGACCAACGTTCCGAAGAGGACCAACGGCCAGCGATGAAAGACATCCAACAGTTCTTCTGGGCGCAAGAGTGAACCGATGAAGAACATCGTGACGGCGATCATATGCTTCAGGTAACCCTTGCTCGCCAAAAACGGGTCTCCCGGCACGCCGCTGAGTCTTGGCCAAAAGTAAGCCACCGTACACAAAACGACAAGCCAAACAGGCAGATAACGTTCGAGGATGCGCTGTACCGGAGAAAAACCGCGTTGACCTGGGTCCGCCACCTTGATCGTCCTTTTGCAGGTAGTCAACTCCGAAGAAGACTGGGCAGGCGACCAACAGCGCCGATTGTAACATGTCAGATAAAGAAACGGACCCACGAAAATGGAAAAAATGGCTCAGTCGGCACCGCCGTCCGTTTTTGAGTGTTTTCCCAAAAAAAAGAGGCCCGACCCTGGGCCTTTCAATAAGAGCCTATCCCATAACCTTCCCTCGCCCGTTCGGCGGGAGAGGGGTCGGGGGTGAGGGTGACTCGAATCGCTGCTGGTTTTCTCAAACGATTCTGACGTTCGCTTGCCCTCACCCCAACCCTCTCCCGAAGGGAGAGGGGGACTTTTTCGGGATAGGCTCTAAGTCTGGGAAAAAGGTTTCACGATGGCCGGCGCTTGGCCCGGCGATCACCAGTCCTCATCCATTTCCTCTGGAATATGGGCAGTCGGGGATGTCTCGGCCATCGTCGTGGCAAATCCCGGACTGAGATCTGGCAGCCCTCCCTTGGCGGCCACAATCTGGCGCCGTTCGCCAGGCTTGGGGAAGTATATCTCGATGGCCATGGTCAGCTGACTGATATCAGGTCCGGTCCCCCGGCGATTGTACTCATATACGATGAAGCTCTGGAGCAATTGCGTGTAGGCACGACCAAGGGGCCAACGAACCCGCATGATTTCCGCCAGTTCATCAAAGAGTTGATAGATGCGGGCCCGCGTCAAATTGAAGATCCGGCCCAACTGTCGCACACTCACCGGTGGCCCGTTGATTCCCAGGCGCTGCTCGACCATCATCACGGTTTGCTCGCTGGCGTCGAGTCGCGTTTGTTCCAACAGCGGCAGGATAAATCTCTCCTTGATTTCCTCTTCGGTCGGCACTTTCCCGGATTGCCAAGTCTGCAAGATCCACTGTTGCATGGCCGCAATGCGGCGCGGGGCTAGCTCAAACGCCAGGTATGATTGCGGCTCAACATCCTTGAGGATTTGATGCAGCAATCCAAATACCTCCAGAAGGGCAGAGAGCCGACGCTCGCCATATGATCGCTCTTCCCGGAGCTCTTCAATGGTCATGTCGAGGAACTCTCCCAGCGGTATATTCCAAAGCACCCGGGTCATACGATTAAGCGCCGGGGCAAG
>JAKPII010000252.1 GCA_029549885.1 Planctomycetota bacterium | reverse complement strand
AGAATCTCCCCCAAGCGACCAGTCTGCCCCGAGTTTCCCTGCGAAAACCTTCAAGGTTGGCGAGATCGTTCTCTTGGACAGTTCCCCATGAGGCGGAGGCCCAGCCCTCGGCAATGGCCCACCTATTGCGATGGGAGCCCGACGATACCCTTCGCATGGGAACGGTGATCCACGCTTGGCTGTCGCGGGTGCGCTGGCTTGATCAGGATGGCCTACCTAACGAGGATGAACGACGCACTGTGGCCCTGGAACTCCTCGGATCGTTAGACCGATTTGCGAGGTTGGACACCTTTTTCCAAGAGATCTTGCAACGGCCAACGATCCGCAGTCTTCTCTCCCTAACCAGTTATCAGGACATGGTCACCGGTCAGGAGCACACACCGGCCCATAACCGCCCAGGTCTTCAAAATCCAAAATGGGAGTTATATCTTGAGCAACCTTTTGTGATTCGTGGCGATGGTGCCTACACCCGCGGGCAATTTGATCGGGTTGTGGTTCTGCTTGATGGCCAACATGTGGTGGGGGCCGATATTATTGATTTCAAATCGGATAATGTGACATCAGACAGGCTCAAAGAGCGGATCGAATTCTACCGCCCACAGCTTGAGTTGTATCACCGAGCGGCAGCCGAGTGGCTCCACGTGCCTGAATCCGAAGTTTCAGCTCGAATTGCCTTTGTTCATTCAGGGATCGTAGTCCGGGTTTACTAATCCCTAGAAAGCAACGTCGGCCTGACAGAGGATCACTCTTTCTTTTCCGGTTCAATCGGCGGAAGTGGAATGACCGGCTCTAAAGGACGAGGCGGTTGTTGGGTCTCTGCCTTAGTGACAGTCCTGAACCTGATGATCGCCGGCGATGATGCCGCTTCAGTTTCCTGCGCTGGCAATTGCGACATACTTGACCCTTCATCCGGAACAGGCAATGGTGCTCCGCATTCTTGAGGCACACCCCCGGTGCATGGCAGACATACCCGCCGGCCGATGAGGCACGGCCCTCTTAGCCCCCAGGGGCAAAGATTACCCCTCGCCATTTTCGTCTCACAATAACCATCCCAGACGTGCCGACAGCAGGAAGGCGGGAGCTCACAGCAACCCTGTACGCTGACCGTTCCAAACGACGGACCGCAACACGCCGGCGCCCCAAGCGAGTTCCAGTCCGTTGCAAGAGCCGCCACCATCGGGATTACGACAACCAATCCGGCAAGAATCCAAATAAACCGAGTGACCATAGTAACTCACCTCCCTGTTGGGAATCTGTCTCTCAAGAGGAGCCTCGGCCGGTCGCAGCAGCGCACCGGCCATCGCCTCTGCCCTTTGGGATATCGGCTGGCAACTAACAGCAGTCATCCTGTTTTCCTAGTCCCCCTAAATTCCGCAAAATCCATCCCATCAATAAACTTCGCAGAAGGCGAGTCTCGCGCAGAGACGTCAAATTTTGGCAGGTCGTCAAGATGTTGGCGCGACGATCGGACGCAAGACCTCGCAATCGATCTCGGCCATGACCTCGCGGAGCTTTTGGAATGTGGTCTCGTCGGGACACAATCCAACGATGGCACCACCCGAACCGGCAAATTTTGCGGGAACCTTAAGGCTTCTCGCCCGTTCGACCATCTCGATATGCTCCGGCGCCAGATTGAGAATCTTGCGGCGGAGATCGAAATTACTGTCCATCAAGCGTCCCAGTGTTTCCCAGTCTTTCTCCAAAATGGCTTTGCGCCCCTGCTCTGCCAACTTCGCAAACTGTACCATCGCCTCCCTGACGGCCGGTTCACCCCGCTCGTAGCGTCCCCGCAAATCGTTGTGGATGACCTCGGTCGGTTCCGCAGCCGCCCGGCTGTAGGCCAAATAAAGCGGTGGTAAATAGGCTAGGTCAATCGGTTCATAGACTCCGCACGGATAGCCGTGAATCGTTTCCATCACTTCGCGGGCAAAATCCATGTAGACCATGCCCTCATACACTTGGATCACCCGATCCTGCAAACCGCCGGCGATGCCGAGCTCGTCCTTTTCCACCGAGAGGGCCAAAGAGGGCTGGACGCGAAGTGGAATGTCAACGCCGTAGAACTCCATCAAGCACCGCAACACCGCGACGATGATAGCGCTGGAGCCCGCCAGGCCAACTTGTCGTGGAATATTGCTTTGATACCGAATGGAAAAGTTCCGCCGGGGCAAGGAAATCTTTTGCGAATCACAGTATTCAACAAACCGCTTGATTGTGGCCTTGACTAGGCGTATTCCCCCATAGTAACCGTGCAATCGAACGTCTCTGGCCAAGTCGTAAATCGAATCGAACCGGCTTCTGTCCTCCTGGCTTAAGACCAACTCAAGTTGGTCCCATTCATAGAGGACGGCCTCCGCCCAAAAATTGCGGACGATCACCGAAATTGTCTTCCCGTAATACCCATCGGACGGGTTTCCCACCAAACCCGCCCTGGCATACGCGCGTTTTTTTATGATGAGCATTGAGATTAACCCTCTTGGT
>JAKPII010000244.1 GCA_029549885.1 Planctomycetota bacterium | reverse complement strand
GGCTAAACCCCAGAAAGGAAGCGTTTCATTTTGAGCATGTCCCGGCCGCATGAGCCGAAGACGAATCACCAGGGACGAATGTGCCTGGTCGTGGTGTTTTTGGCTGCCCTGGCCGTGCGGGTCGTCGCCGCAGTGGCCTGGGAATGGCATTTTGGTCCTCGCTTCGTCTTTGGCGACAGCGAGAGCTACTGGCACCTCGCCCGATGCTTAGCTCATTGCCAGCCATATCGGTTTGGAGATTTTGGCACTGTTTTTCGGACGCCTGGCTACCCTGCCCTTTTAGCGCCCCTGTTTTGGTTTTTTGATTCGCCGCCGACCCTGGCAGCTCGCATTGAGGGAAGCTTACTGGGGGCTATCGGGGCCCTTGTCACGGCCATCTGGGCGGGCAACCTCTTTGGCAGTCGTGCCAGATGGCTAGCCGGCTTGATCATGGCATTCCATCCCGAAATGGTCCTGTCGAGTATTCTCATCCTCAGTGAAGGAGGATTCCTGCCTGTCTGGCTTGTTCACTTATTGGTACTTTCTCAGGCACTTTCCCGAACCCACGCAGCCAAGACGGCATGGAAAGAGTGGTTCCTTGCAGGCTGCCTCGTAGGCTTAGCCACACTCATTCGTCCGGCAGCTATCTTGTGGCTTCCGTTTTGCGCCACCGTAACGATAACTTTCTTCACAAGGCAGCGTTTGCAACTGGTCATACTTTGGGCGGTCTGTCTTTTGGCCTTTGGATTGACCATGTCTTTATGGTGGGTTCGGAACTACCGGGTAACCGGACGATGGATTCTCACCACAACCCAGGCAGGCCCAACCCTTTACGATGGTCTGCATCCCGGTGCTACCGGGGCCAGTGATATGAGCTTTGTGCCGAACAAATTCCGCGAATTGCAGCAGTCGAGGCCGGACGCTCGCCCGATCGACCTTGAGCTTGAATTTGACAGACGCCTCTCTGCCGAGGCCATCCGCTGGGCTTGGTCACATCCTCGGCAGGTGGTGAGCTTGGCTATTGTCAAGTTTCGGCGACTGTGGAATCCGTTTCCTAACGATCCGGGATTTAACGTCTGGCCAATTAACCTGATTGTCGCAGGTTGTTTGCTCGGAGTTTTGGTCTTGGGACTGGCTGGTTGCCTAAAATTCAAGAGCATCGGTTGGCCTGTGGCCGTCTGTTGGTTACCGGCGGTATATGTCACACTGCTTCACGTGATCTTTGTGGCGTCCATCCGTTACCGATGGCCCGCCATTCCAGGACTGATTGTGCTGGGGGCCGGTTTTTTGGCCGAAACAATCCAGGGGATACGAGTTCGCGATGTAAAAATGGTGGACACTTAGGCTGGTTCGCAACGTGGTTTTGTTTTGAATGTCCTGCAAGGTTATGGAGTACCCACAGTAATGCCACGGATGGTCGTCTAGGATGAAGGACCGGCGAAGACCCGCAAGACCGGTTTGGCAATTCTGCAAGTGGGGAATGTTGATCTCACTTGTAGCGGGTCTTTGTTACGCATTTACCATTTACCGCAGCCTTGATTCGAAACTGAAGCGGGCTATTGAAGCCCATTGCTCTGAACTATTCCCCAGTTTGAGTATTCGCATCCGATCCGCGCAAGTCATTATCGGCGAAGGACTTCAAATTCGCGGTTTACGTGTCCTCGATCCTCATGGTGATCGCCATTCGGGTCTCCTTCTTGATGTTGATGAGCTATTCCTGGCCGGTCCAGTGGACTACCAGCAACTCTTGGCCAAGAGGCTCCAGATTAAGCGCGTTGTCATTCGTCGGCCCCACCTCCATCTCGTGAATCGGCAGCAAGATGGCTGGAATATTGCACGTCTTTTTCCGCTGCCGCGTGGTTCCGGCCAATGCGTTCCGCTCGAAATCGAAAATGGGCTGATCGAGATCGTGGATATGCGGAAGAGTCCC
>JAKPII010000231.1 GCA_029549885.1 Planctomycetota bacterium | reverse complement strand
GTCGATCGCGTGGTAGCCGGTAACGGCGTCCTGGCTTGGGTGCTTCGTGACAGAACCGATCCCAATCGTGAACAATTGAATCTCGCCATTTACGACGCTGGGCAGCGAACCTGGAAACAATGGGCGACTCCGTCTGGGATGACACAGCGGATTGCCAATATCCAAATCGACGGCTGGGTCGGGTGGACTGTCCAAAAGCAGGACGGTCAAGGCAATTGGGTGGATAAATCGGCCTGCGTAGCCGTCTATGATCCGGGGCGGGGACAGTGGTGCCTATTCCAATCGCCGGAGGCCACCAATCGCTCCGTAATCAATTTTGCGCTTGCCCAAGGTCTGGCCATTTGGAAAATCGGTTACCAGCAGTCGTCAACAAGCCCGTATGTCGCCCGCAATGTGGGAGCGGTTAGTTACGACTACGAGACGGGCACGTTCCAGTACAACACCACGGATTACAATCCGGCCACACAAGTGGAACTCACGGCGGCTGGCGATGGCGTGGCCGCCTGGACCGCGGGCAGCACGGTCACGGTCTTGGCTTGGGACCACCTAAGCGGAACCTGGCAGACAGAGTCGGTGAGTTACGCCAGCGATATTCGTATCACCGGTTTGACCACCCAAGGCCGACTCGTGGCCTGGAAGGTCGAGTCTCCCACCGGTTACAGCAATTCATACGTGGCCCGAGCGGTGGGCTATGCCGCCTTCGACACGTTAAACCAATCGTGGTCTGTTGCAGAAGAAGATTTTGGTCCCTCGGGCCTTGTGACGGAGCTTTTCATCGAGAACCAGTTTGTCCATTTCACGGTCGATGGAGTGGCTCAACGCCGCGCTTATGATGCAATCGGTCAGATGTGGAGTGAGGACCCGGCCACGGTTATTTCCAGATTTCTCCTATCGCCCACCGCGGTGCCTGTCAATCGTGGGATCACAACCCTCGACTGGTCGAGTGGTGCCACCAACGGATTCATCGACTATGGTGACGGTTGGAAGTCTGATAGCCGGTATCACATCCATGCCTACCGGCAGGCCGGTATTTACACCTTGACACAAACCGTTTGGGGACCCGGCGGCAGTGACACCTCCACTGCGGTCATCGCAGCCTTGCCTGCTCGCGCCGCCCAGGATTTGGGGATTATCAGCAGCCTAACGCTCACGGACCAGGTACCTACAAATTCCTCATTGTGGTACAGCTTCCAGGTCGCGGATGACGGGGCCTTTACGGCCAACGTCACCGGTGCCGGTGTCGGGGCCAATACCACGATGGCCCTTTGCACGCTAAGCGGCAGCCTCTATTCCTTGGTGGCCACCGGCGCCACCTCCCTAGCCGTGTCTTCGGTCTCGGCTGGAACAACTTACTATCTCATGATTGCCGGGTTGGAAGGCAATGTCGATGTCGCCCTCGACAATCCGCCAACTTTGTCGCTGGATGACCAGGTCGTCACGGTGCGGGGGACCAACAGTGACGACACGGCGGTTCTGGGCTTTGACAGCTTTAGCGGCGTGCTACAAGCGGTCGTCAATGACATTCCGCTGTGTTTCGAGCCTGGGAGTACGGCCGTTCTCTTTGACGGTGGAGCAGGAAACGATCAGGTGAGGTTGCAAGGAACGTCAGGCAATGAAACGGCCAGCCTGGGAACCCTTGTTGGCAATAGACCCGGTGGAATTGTAACGGGCACCGGTTTCCAGCTTATCGCGGAGAACTGCGAAGATGTTACCTTCCTCGGCGGTGGTGGTAACGACTGGGCCGAAATCGTAGATACCCCCGGTCGAGACTTCTTCCAAGGTGGACCTGGCAATTCGGTTCTCACAGGCAATGGCCTCCGTTTTGCGGCGATCGATGTCGCTACCGTGCACGCCTACAGCCGTTGGGGTGGCGATGACGTGGCCGAAATCAGGGACAGCGAGGGGAAGGATCTCCTTGTCGCCGAACCCCGCTGGTCCAGAATCACCAGTTCCGATGGTTCTTACTTCCTCCGCGTGAAAGGCTTCAAGACGGTCAGGGCCATCGCCGAGAACGGTGGGGTTGACACAGTGCAATTCCGCGACTCCGCCGGCCGCGATACATTCACGGTGTCGCCCATGAACATTAACGACATGGCATCGCCCGCAAAGGCAGAGCTTGTTGGACCGAATTACCGCATCTCGGCACTGGGCTTTGAAAACGTGGAGGCCCAAAGTTCTGGCCTCGGTCAAGACGAGGCGTTCCTCAATGGAACGCGAGGCAATGAACGAGTTGAGGCCACCATTGGTTACGCGTACCTGCAAGCCGGTGGATTCGCGGCCAAGGTCAATGGTTTCAACCAAATCACTGTCGCCTCGATGGGCGGTCAGGATTTGGCAATCCTTCGGGGTACCCCCGGGGACGATACGCTTGTCTCTCAGTTCCGCGATGTGGTCCTCAGTCAAGGAAACGCCACCCTGCGAATTCGGGGTTACAAAGATGTCATCGTCGATGGAAGCTCCGGCGGAACGGATATCGCCCATCTTTATGACAGCGAGGCCGACGACCTGTTTGTGGCGGATCCCCTTCAAGCCGTTTTTGCCAGCCCAGGTTTTAACATCAAGGTCAAGGCCTTCGATTATGTCCACGCCTATTCCCTGAAGGGTGGTCGGGATGTCGCCCAACTCAAAGGCTCCGACGGCGATGACACGTTTGTTGGTTGGCCAGAATGGGCAAGGCTTTCCGGGAGTAACTATTTCCTGCGAGTGAAATTCTTCGAAGAGATCCAGGTCGATCCGGGGGCCGGGTTCGACTCAGCTATCTTGTACGATTCTCCGGGTGCCGACACTCTGGTGGCCACGGGCACGGGCCTAACCCTATCGGGCGATTTTGGCTCGATTAGCTACTTGTATCAGTTGCAGAACTTCGAGAAGGTCCAAGCCAAGTCCCAAGGCGGGAA
>JAKPII010000213.1 GCA_029549885.1 Planctomycetota bacterium | reverse complement strand
GTGGAATATTTGAATCGGGCGAGCGAGCCCCTTCACCGAGAGGTCATTTATCTCAGTGAGGAGGTGGAAGGCGTCACCATCGAACTGGCCCTCCAATATTCTTCGGAGTTCACCGAGAACTTTCATTCCTACGTGAACAATATTTGCACCACGGAAGGGGGAACGCATGTCTCGGGTTTCCGCGCGGCCCTGACCCGCACGTTTAATCAATACGGGCGGGATAACAACCTATTCAAGGACCTAATTCCCACGGGAGACGATTTTCGAGAGGGGCTGACGGGTGTCCTGGCTGTGCGCGTTCCACACCCGCAGTTTGAAGGGCAAACAAAGACGAAGCTCGGTAATAGTGAAGTCGAAGGCCTGGTGGCCTCGACGGTGGGAGAGTTTCTCTCCAAGTATTTGGAAGAGAATCCCAAGACTGCGCGGGCCATTATTGATAAGGCCCTGTTGGCAGCAGAAGCCCGCGAAAGTGCTCGAAAAGCCAGGCAATTGGTCCGTGAGCGAAAAAGCGCTTTGAGTGGCGGTGGCTTGCCCGGTAAGCTCCGCGATTGTACCAGTCGCGAAGTGGACCGTTGCGAGTTGTATTTGGTGGAGGGCGATTCAGCCGGCGGGAGTGCCGAAGGTGGCCGAATCCGCGAGTTCCAAGCCATCTTGCCCTTGCGGGGTAAAATCATCAACGCCTATAAAGCCCGCGAGGACAAAGTCCTGGCCAGCGACGAAATCCGCAGTATCATTTCGGCGATTGGCGTTGGCGTGGGCGATGAGATCGATCTTAGCAAACGGCGGTACGGCAAGATTGTGATCATGACCGATGCCGACGTGGACGGTTCGCACATCCGGACCCTTCTGCTGACGTTTTTCTATCGGCAAATGTATGACCTGATCAAGGCGGGGATGGTGTATATTGCCCAGCCGCCGCTTTTCCGCGTCCGTCGCAAGAAAGAGGTGTACTACGTGCAGACCGAAGAGGAGATGAAAAACCAGCTCCTTGAGGCCGGTCTGGCGGACGCAGTATTTGAGCCGGGTGACGGTCGCACGATCACGGGCGAGGAATTGAAAAAGCTTTGCCGCACGTTGGCGGCCATCGAAAATGCCGTATTGGCCCTGGAAAAGCGAGGCATCAGCTTGAAAGAACATGCGGCCCGGCGCGATCCTGTCACGGGTCGTCTGCCCGTCTATCACGTGTTCTTAGACCAGAACGAATACTGGTTCACCAGCCGGCAAGAGCTCGATGACTTCCTCGAAAAAGAGGAAATGGAGCGGGGCGAGACGCTGATGGTCGAGGATGAACGCAACGGGGAGGAAGAGTCCAAGGAAGAACAACAACCTGCCCGTCGCTTGCACATCGTGGAGCTTCACGAAGTCCGCACGATCAACAGTCATTTGCAAATGCTACGTGAGGCGGGATTCGATATCGATTCCCTTTATCCCATCGAGAGGACGGGAGAGGAAAAACCCCGCTATCTCCTCCGCCGCGGGGACTCGGTGCAGGGGCTGGAAGACCTCCGTGGGTTACTAGCCGCCCTTCGTTCTGCCGGGGAAAAAGGGCTACAAATTACCCGGTTTAAAGGTTTGGGAGAAATGAATGCGGAAGAACTCCGCGAGACGACGTTGGACCCTGCCAACCGCACGTTGATCCAGATGACCATGGAGGACGCAGGGGCAGCGGACGAGATGTTCCGAGTCCTTATGGGAGAAAAGGTCTTGCCGCGGCGAGAGTTCATTGAGAAGCACGCCCTGGAGGTTCAAAATCTCGACGTCTAATTCCCTCAGGATGCCGCCTCGGATGTCACTTCTGAGGCGGTTTGAGGGGCAGGAAGAAATCGGCGGATGGCCTCTAACAGGGCCTCTCGCCGGATTGGCTTAGCCAAATAGTCGTCGCATCCCGCTTGAAGACAGCGTTCCCGATCCTCGGGCAGGGCGTGGGCCGTCAGGGCGATGATCGGTCGATTCCAACCCTCGGCGCGGAGGCGTTCGGTAGCTTGGTAGCCATCCATCACCGGCATTTGCATGTCCATGAGGATGACATCGTAAGGCCTTCCCTCGGCCGCCGATGCAACGGCCTCTTGGTACCCTTGTAGTCCGTTTTCCACAGCCGTCACCTGCACTCCGGCACGTTCCAGGATGCGTGTGATGAGGCGGCGGTTGTCCAAGCCATCTTCCACAAGTAAGACCCGAGCGTGCGGAAGGGGCACCATCATCCCCCAGGCCGTTTGCTCCGCGGCCGAAGGAGGCACCGCTTGTTGCGAACCGTCATCGTTTGCCATACGCAGTGAAACACCCGGTGGCAGGGGAGCCTCAAAAGCTACGGTAAACCGGCTGCCTTTGCCGGGGCTGCTGGCCACTTCCAGTCGGCCTCCCAGCAGTTGGACGAAACGTCGCACAATCGAAAGCCCTATCCCGTTTCCCCCAAAACGACGGTGCGGGGAATTGTCTCCCTGGCGGAAAGGCTCGAGTAACTCCGGTAGCGCATCGCAGGAGAATCCAATGCCCGTGTCGATAACGCTGTATTGAATCTCGCTCTGTCCGCCGTCCACCTGGACCCACCGCACTTCGACGCGGACTTCGCCCTTTTCGGTGAACTTCACCGCATTGCTCAGGAGGTGAAGAAGAATTTGGCGAATCCGGACTGGATCGGAATGAATCAGGTTGGGGATGGGGTAAAAGTATTCCAGGTGAACCTTTAGGTTGCGCTGTTCCACTTCCGGGGTGATCAACTCGATGGCTTCGCGCGCGACCTGGCAGGGATCAAAGGGGATAATGCGTGGCTTGATGCGACCGGCCTCCGCCGCAGCGAGGTCCAGAATATCGTTGACGATCTTCAATAGATTGTCACTATTGTGCCGAATCCTCCTCAGATAGTCTTGAATCAGATGATGATCTTGGGCTTCACTCGCCAGGTCAACGTATCCGAGGATAGCCGTCAGTGGCGTGCGTAATTCGTGGCTGATATTGGAGAGGAACTCTGTCTTTGCCCGATTGGCTTCCTGCGATTCACGATACTTTTGTTCCCACAGTTGTCGAAGTTGCTGCTGCTGCAGGCGGGCCTCGCGTTCAAGGACAGTCTCTTCCAGTGACTCGATTTGGGCCTGGCGGAGCATTTCCTGCTCGGCGTGGTGGTGCTCCACCCGCGTGGCCAACTCCCAGTACTCATTTTCCAACCGAATGATTCCCGTGGCGAGGAGAAGCGTCATCCAACGGAAAATGTCAATCTCCGCCGTGGGGAGCGTCTCCTCGGGGGACGTCCGTTTCACGCAGGCGACAACGGCTGCGAATGGAGTGACAAACCGACAAGCAAAGGCCCAACATTCACCCGCCGCAAGGCCGACGGAGCAAGCTATCGCATTGGATTGGCCCAAGCGGGCCAGAATCTCCCGAGTCAAGGTCTCGAGTTCGCCCGGCGTGATGTGCATCATCAGGCTGCGGGAGGGCGTCGCGGTGCCCGTGGCTTCGTCAATGGTGAACCATCCAAGCAAGGCAATGTGCTCAAACTGGCTGGCCAAGGGACTATCTGACACCGAAGGTTCAGAAGGTCCCCGCACGGCAGCCAGAAGATCACTGAGGTTTTTCGGCGCAAGTTCCATACCATCATGCCTTTTTCAATCGCCTGCCAACCTTACTGGGGCAACCGTCAGATTTGTAAGAGTGACATTTGCTCGGCCATTTCGCGGTCCAGGTCGTCAGCCACGACCTTCACGTCATTTGCCGTCATACCCAGCCCACTTAAAGATTCCGGATTGAAACGCAACAAATTCGTTCCTATGGATGACATCCCCTTCAAGGTACAAATGAGATGCGCCACCTCCACACAGCGCACCAATGCCAAATGCTCTCCCCGATAACTGGCCGTCTGATGGTGATAGCGAATCGCTGCGCGGGTTGCGTCGGGAAAGCCCCATTGCACCCCCACGGCTTCCCCTAACTCCGTATGGGCAAATCCCAGAATGCCCTTCTCGATCTCCACCAGTGTCGTGCCGTCCTTTATCGACTGGATGACGCGAACAAACGACTCGTGAAAATGCTGATCAATGAGAATAATCCCTATGTCGTGCAATAATCCGGCAAGGAACATGTCCTCAAAGTTGTGAAAGCGTAGTCGCATGGCCAGCATGCGAGCACAGAGACCGCTGGCGACCAGGTGCTTCCAGAGATCGGTTCGCCGATACCGGCCAATGCTCTCACTCTTGCGGAAGAGATCCGCCACGGTAGCCGTGATCGCCAGATTACGAATTTGCTTTAATCCGAGATAGGCGATGGCCTGTTGCAAATTGGTGATCTTGTGCCGAACACCGTAGGCCGACGAATTCACACAACGGATGACGCGGGCACTGAGGGCCGCATCGATTTCCATCACTTCTTTGAGGTCGGCTGCACTCGAACGAGGATCTTCAACCACGCGCATGATATTGACAGCAACCTGCGGGAGTGTCGAAATCTCTTGGATTCGCCTCGCCGCGCGCTGCACATGCTCCGCAATAGAGCTTGCCATCGTTATGGGTGTCATCGTGTCCTTCCCCGCAAGACATATCTTCTCAACAACACGAACTTGGTAACCACCATTGATGTACCGAACCAAATGGAGTTTGCCTGATCCTTGCCGGGCACACTTGGCCAACCACGAATCGCGGTCAGCTTGTTTAACCTTCATCCAGATGGGTTTCTTCCGTGTTTTTGGGGTGTTCTTTTGGTAGGATGCTATGGAGTTCTGTGAAAGTATAGGTCACGGTTTGTATCGCAGAGGCGAATTCAGGCCATTGTTGAACGGTGTTGAAAGACCGGCTCTTAGCGAAAAGAGAAGTAAAGTGGAACTATTCGACAAGACCGGATTTCCGAATTTATCGGTGCCACCCCCCATCCTCGTAAGCTGGCATCGCGATGATCTCGATCTCCCATCACAGGATACGGGCGATCTTTGATAATCCCTTGCCCGCCTTTCCCACTGCCCAAGCCCCCAATCGCAATCGTCCCGAGCCCTATAGGCCTACGCCCCCCGGAAGGTGAGGGGTAATCACGTATATGTTTTTGACCCACTCGTAGGGGCATGCTGTTGTGCCTGCGCGTTGATTAGAGTCTATCCCAAGAAGTCCCCCTCTCCCTCCGGGAGAGGGTTGGGGTGAGGGCAAGCAATCGTCGGAATCGATTGAGAAAACCGGAAGGAATTCGAGCCACCCTCACCCCCGACCCATCCCCCGCGGAACGGGTGAGAGGAGGTTGTGGGATGGATTGTTAAAGCCCCCTCGGCAATGCGAGCGGTGCTGCTCGTACCGACGCCTCGGGAAATTATCAGATCATGTCGCAGTGGGGTCCTGGCCTGCCCGAAGGCGAATACCTTGTGAGCGTGACAAAATTCGAGGAGCGGCCGGTCGCCGCAGAGGAGGAGGAAGGTCCCTACGACCCGGCTTTGGCCAATATGGAACCTCCGCCGCCCAAAAGTCTGATCCCGATGAAATACGCCCAGCCGGAACAGTCGGGTCTCAAGGCCAGTGTGGGCAAGTCCGGTGGTACTTTCGATTTTGATCTCACGGATTGAATCGCGTCCCGACTGATTGTACTGTAAATGTTAGGGCACACAAGAAGTGTGGTTGCTCATGCCCAAAGGGGGTGAGCGACTATTTTTTTCGTCCGATGGCGCGGCGTCTTGCGGGGCAGTGCGTGATGATGCATTTTCACGGTTTGGGCGGTGGAAAACTGCAGGGCTAGGTTAGCTCGGTCGTGATCCGGTGGAAGCATATCGGAAGCAGCCTCATCCACCAATTGACATTTTGGAAGGCAACGTCCTTGATTCTCGATTGCCTGAGCTTTGTGAGTTTTATGAGGGCCTCGGGTGTCCCTTCCTTTCACGGCATCCGGCGTGGTTGCGG
>JAKPII010000203.1 GCA_029549885.1 Planctomycetota bacterium | reverse complement strand
TGTTGTTCCCATCCCCGAGGCTCACGGTGTCACACTTGATCAACAAAAGCACCCGACCGCGTCTCCGTCGAATCCCGCGGATAGCGATTCCGAGTAGGACGTTCCACATGAGGTGCGAGCATCCGTGGCCGTGACTCGGTGGGGTGCTCCGGCGCGTCGTGTTTCAGCACAACGATCAGTGGATCGCCCTCGCACGAGAATAGGCCTCCACGGGTTTCGCATCGGGCAACCACCGCGTGATCCCACAAATGCTTTTGGGCAATCTAGTTGAACAGGCGTTGGTGCCATACCCCCGGGGACTTTTCTTTGGTTTATAATCGGATGCTTTCCCTTCGATTGAAGGTTTGGTGGCATCCGTGTGTCTCTTGGACTTGTGATTTGGAACCATGACGTCCGGTAAAACGCTCCGCTTGGGAACTCGGGGGAGCCTCTTGGCTCGATGGCAAGCCGAATGGGTAGCCTCACAATTGCGTGCGCACGGTGTTGAAGTCGAAATCGTTCCTGTTTTGACAAGCGGTGATCGAAATCAACACTGGGCCGTTGAGTCGCTAGGTGGTGCCGGGGTTTTCACCAAGGAAATCCAGTTGGCCCTTCTTGCGAATGAGGTAGATTTGGCTGTCCACAGCATGAAGGACTTGCCCACGCAGCCCGTTCCCGGATTGGCGATTGCCGCCATTCCCAAGCGGGGCCCAGTGGGAGATGTTCTCATCTCCCGAACGGCTCAAACGTTCGAACAACTTCCGTCGGAAGCGATCATAGGAACGGGCAGTCGCCGCCGGGCGGCCCAAATCTTGCACTATCGAAAAGACCTGACCATTTCACCCCTCCGCGGAAACCTCGATACTCGCTTGCGGAAATTGGATTCGGGCTTATACGACGCCATCGTTTTGGCCCAGGCCGGTCTGGAGCGACTCAACATTACCGGCCGAATGTGTGAACCCCTCACGCCACGTTTCCTTCTCCCTGCCGTGGGTCAGGGTGCACTGGCGGTGGAGTGTCGTCTCGATGACGAGGAGACACGCCAATGTCTCACCGTCCTGAATGACCCCATCTCCGCTGCCGAAGTCACCGCAGAACGGAGCTTCTTGCGGCATCTTGAAGCGGGCTGCCTCGCACCGGTGGCGGCCTGGTGCCGTGCTGTTGGTTCGAGTCTGCTGCTGACGGGAAGGGTCTTGAGCGTTGATGGGACAACGAAACTGGAGGTTTCTTGCCTTGGAGACATAGAGAATCCAGAGGAATTAGGAAGACGTGTGGCGCAACTGCTGATTGCGCAAGGGGCAAAAGACCTGATCCGTCAAGCCAAAACAATCCCGATGGCCCCACCGCCAGACGCCAAGCCGGATATTGATGACTGAATCAGTCCCAGGGGCTTTCGGCAGTTTCTGCAGATTCCCCGGCTGATTCTGCGTCTCGACGAATGATCTCTAGATCGCCAGCTTCTTGACGAGATCGCCGGGTTCTTCGTAAGTTCTTTTCTGAAAAAGGTTTATGTCACCATATTCATCGTGCATCGTGCCTGGCACGGTGTTTGCAATGATGAGGCGGCCGCGGAAAAAGGATTTTCTCGAAACGTCACGCGACTGAACGGATTTTGACGAGTACCATGCCATACGGGATCTATCTTTCGGCAGAAGGTGCCCACGCTCAGGACCGTCGCTTGACAATCTTGGCCAACAACTTGGCCAATGTCGAGACCGTTGGATTTAAGCGTCAATTGGCCATTTGTCAGGCCCGTTACACAGAACCCGTCAATCGCGGGCTTGAGTCACCGGGGACCGGTCGATGGTCGGACCTCAGCGGGGGCGTGGTCGTTTCCATGACCAAAACCGATTTTTCCCCAGGACCTTTGAAAGAGACCCGCAGCCCCACCGACTTTGCCATTCGCGGCGAGGGTTTTTTCACGGTGCAGAAAGGAGACGAGGTCTTTCTCACTCGGGCGGGCAATTTTCAACTCAACGGCAAAGGACAACTTGTCACCCAGTACGGTGGCGAACAGTACTTGGTCCTCAACGACGCCGGACAACCGATTGTGATTGATGGATCACGGCCTTGGCGGGTCAACCCTCAAGGAGTGGTGGAACAGGAGGGACTACTACAGAACATTGCCGTGGTGCGGCCAGCATCAAAGGATTCACTTGTGCCGGTGGGTGAGAATCTCTTTCGGCCCACCGCCCAGCCCAGCCCCGTCCCGCTGGCCCAGCGTCAGGTAGCACAAGGATACCTGGAGATGTCCTCTGTGCAGCCGACGCTCGCCATGGTGGAACTCTTGGAGGCCTCGCGGCTACTAGAAGCCAATCTGGCAATGGTCCAAACACAAGATCAAATGCTGTCCAACTTGTTCAATCGGGTGCTTCGTGCCTCCTAAAGACAGCGCAATTCAAGACGACTTGCTAACACACAGTTGACCTGAGCAGTAGAAACGAGGGAAGAAATGAGTGTCCAAACACTTTATTCGGCAGCAACAGGCATGTTGGCGATGGAAAAGAAACTGGACGTCATCGCCAACAACCTGGCCAACATTGAAACGACGGCGTTCAAGAAAGGCCGGGCCAATTTTGAAGATTTGTTTTATAGCCATGAAGTCTTCCCCGGTGCCCAGGATACCTCGGGCGAAATGACCCCAGTCGGCATTTCGATTGGCCTGGGCTCTCGGTTGTCGGGCATTCAAACGGACTTCCGCCAGGGGGCTTTCCAGCAAACCTCGAACCAGCTTGATGTGGCGATCGAAGGGGCCGGTTTCTTCCAGGTTATGGATCCGTCAGGGCAAATCTACTACACCCGGGCAGGCAATTTCTCGATCAACGCCAACGGTAACCTGGTTTTGGGATCGGCCCACACTGGGCGACTCCTGGAACCACCTATTGTCATCCCCAATGATGCCACAGCGATTACCATCACGCCAGAAGGACAAGTTTATGTCCAGCAGCCGAACAATCCGCAATTGACGTTAGTGGGCGATATCCAACTGGTCAACTTCATCAACCCAGAAGGTCTTTTGAAACTGGGTGAAAACCTCTACGCAGAGACGGACGCCTCTGGGCCCCCACAGGCCGGAACACCGGGACGCGATGGGCTGGGGCTGCTCCGCCAGAATGCCTTGGAGGCCTCTAACGTGGAGCCGGTGAGGGAGTTGATCGACCTTATCACCACGCAACGGGCTTTCGAGATGAACTCACAAGCCGTTCAGGTTGGCGATCAGATGATGCAATTGGTTTCCAACCTGCGGCGGTACTAAGTGTTCTGAGGATCATGCCATGAAACGGTGGTGCATACCAGCGGTGATCCTTGGGGCCTTTTTGCTGTGGGCCGGAGCGTCTGCGTCGGCGGCCACGTTTCGCCTCCGCTCGGATTTCACCGCGACCCGAACTCCCATCACCCTGAGAGACCTGGTGGCAATTGAGGATTGCGACCCTGAAACACGTGACGCTCTGGGTTCTTTACCGCTGTTTCCTGCCCCACCGATCGGAGAAGCGCGTTTTGTTAACCGCGATGAAATTCGTGATCTATTGATTCTGCGCGGTATTGACATGCGGATGCACACCTGGACGGGTGCCTTCCAAATCAGGATTGTCACAAGCCCTACAGCGCCGACACCGCCTGAGAGGGAAAAAAATAGCTCTCAACTTCAGACTCGTGCCCAAGAACGATTGACGGCAGCCCTAGAAGACTACTGGCGCCGCACGTTTCCCGAGTCGCCAAAGTGCCGGTTTGAATTCGTGTTGTCGCCCGAGGACGTAAAGTGGTTTTCCGCCGCCGATGCGTCCCTCGTGGTCAACCGCGTTCAAGCCTTGTCGGCCGATACGTGGCTGGTCGATGTGCTAACGCAGGTTGGTCAGGAAAAGAACGTAACCCAAATCAAAGTCAAGTGCGGTCCTCCGTCGCAGGTTGTGGTTGCCGCAAGGCCACTTTCCCGCGATGTCATCATTGGGCGGTCCGACGTGGCCTTGAGTGAGCGAGCAGGACCTGTTGACTCCGAAATCGCGACACAAATCGAAGAGGTCGTGGGCAAACAACTGACCTTGGCAATCTCGGCGGGAAAACCGATTCCCCGCTCGGCCCTCCGAGATCCAGTCGTTATCCGTCGGGGTGACCTGATTCAGGTTACTGTGCGGGCCTCCGGCGTGACGGTTCGCACGGCAGCACGGGCGAAAGACGATGGGGTGGTCGGTCATCTCATTCCCATCGAAACGTTGGATGGGAAGGGTAAGACAATCATGGCCCGGGTCGTTGGCCCCAAACAAGTCGAAATCTACGCCATGAGCCCAGAAGCTGAGGCATCTAAAAACCTACTATCACGTGGTGGACTATGACCCTTGATCCGAAATATCTAAGGCAAAAGAAGACAAGCGTGTCGGTAGCGCAGCATGGGCTCCTTGCCATAACGGTGTTACTGTGTGCTTTATTCCATCAGGTTGCCCTTGGCCAAACAAGTAGCCTGCTGGGCGGCTCGCAGGGAACACCGCCCACGCTGGATCGTCTGTCCTGGACATATCAGCCCCCGCCACAACAAAAAGTCCTTCGCTTGCACGACATTTTGACCGTCCTGGTGGATGAAAAGACCCAAGTCATCGCTGAGGGTCAAATGGACCGACGAAAAAAGGCCGACGGAAAGTTCGTGTTGTCAGACTGGGTTCTGCTCAAAAAATGGTCCTTGATCCCCGATCCCCAGAGTTTGGGAGATCCCACTATTGGCGGGCAAATGGAGAACAAGTACCGCGCCGAATCTGAACTTGAAAGTCGCGAGGCCATGAAGCTTCGTGTGGCTTGTGAGATTGTTGATATCCGTCCGAACGGCAACCTCGTGATTGAGGGCCGACGGACAATCCAGGTTAATAACGACATTTGGGAGATTTACCTAACCGGGACGGTTTGGCCACAGTCCATTTTGCCCGACAACACTGTGCAAAGCGAAAACGTTGCTGATCTTCGGGTTATCAAGCGAGAAGTTGGCCACGTGAGGGATGGTTATCGGCGCGGCTGGCTCCTCAAATGGCTGGACGAGCATCAGCCCTTCTAGGAGACCACCAGGTTATTTTGCTAACAAAGGGAGCATGGACGCACCATGACAATGCGACATCGCTTTATCGGCGCCATCGTTTGCCTCTGCGTGTTCATGACGGGCGGCGCCCTCTGGGCGGCGGTCCCGCTCAAGACAATTTGTCGCGTCAAAGGCCAAGAGGATAACAACCTTCACGGTCTGGGACTTGTGGTGGGCTTAAAGGGTACTGGAGACGGCAGTAGCTTTCTCCCCACCATCCGCAGCATGGCCGTGGCCTTGGAAATGTTGGGAAATCCCCTTGCTCGCGATGCCCAAACCGAATTGAAGGATGCCAAAAATGTGGCCCTTGTTTTGGTCACGGCAACAGTACCCCCGGCGGGCGCGCGGCAAGGTGATCGCATCGACTGCCAGGTCCACTCAGTGGGATCGTGCAAAAGCCTGGCAGGGGGACGACTATTCTTGACACCGCTCGTCGGGCCCGACCCTCGAGACCGCCGTGTTTATGCCCTGGCTGAGGGTTCCATTACCATTGAAAGCACTGACACACCAACCGTGGGAAGAATTACCGGTGGCTGCCGGTTGGAGGCAGATTTCTTCAATCCGTTTGTCAAAGATGGCCGCGTGACACTGGTCATTGATCCCCCCTACGCCGACTTTCAGGTTGCCCAGGACATCGTTGAGTTGATCAATTCCCAAATGACGGTCCAAAGTGGTGGGATGATGCTGGCTCGGGCGATCAATCAAGTCAACGTGGAGGTTTTGATTCCCCGGCAATATGCCGATGATCCTGTCCTGTTTGTGTCGCAACTCATGGAATTACCCCTCATGGATGTGGCCGTCGGTCCGAGGGTCGTGGTCAATGAACGGACAGGCAGCATCATTATCAGCGGCGATGTGGAAATTGGCCCCGTGGTTGTGACCCACGGAAACATGGTGATCCAGGCCGGAGGTGCCCAATTTGTTTCTGTGGACTCGGCCCAAACGCAGACGACCAAACTCAAGGCCCTTGTCGATGCCCTCAACGCCTTGAACACACCACCCCAGGACATCATCCAGATCATCAAGGGTCTAGAAAAGAACGGCAAACTGCACGGCCGATTGATTATCGAGTGAATCATGTCTTGAGCAAAAGAGTAGGGTTAATTCATGACGATGTTGCGAAGCGAGGCCGTTTCACAAACCCACCCTTTGGCGGTGATTCGTTCGCCTTCAAACGGGCGGTCAAGGGAGAACACTTCTCAACCGTTTGTGGCCTATCTCGATGCGGTCGCAAACCGTACGGCAGCCCCGTCACCGTTTTGGACCGGCAACGCGGCTTCTGCGCAATTTGAAAGTCGTGACGTAACTACGCCCCCCCAAGACACGCAGCAAGATAAGCAAGGCCATGGGATTTCCCCAACAAACTCAGAAGACGAGGAACTGGAGAAGGTCTTCCGAAGGTTTGTGGGGCAAACGTTCTTTGGCCTTATGCTCAAGGAGATGCGGAAGTCGATCCACAAAACACCCTATTTCCATGGTGGCCTGGCAGAGCAGATCTTCGAACAGCACTTGGACATGACGTTGGCTGAAAAACTGGCCGACGCGTCGGGCGACAAATTCTCGAAACCGATGTATGAGCTGTTCCAGCTCCAACGGCGTGGCTAGGACGACCGACCAGCGGGGTGACGTGCAACTCATGGAAAACATCTGACTCACAATCACGTACGGGTAGTGTCTGAGGATGATCGCAATGCACGAAGAGTGGGAACGAGAGTTGGCGAAATTCTTGCAGGAGGTGACGACCATCCAGGGGCGGCTCATTGACCTCTTGCAACGAAAACAGAGATTGCTAGCCGGAGCCGATGTCGAGGGTCTGGCGGCCCTTGCCCCCGAAGAAGGGACTATCGAAGAACAACTGAAACAATGCTTGGCACGCCGGGCGGAGCTCCTCGAGAAGGCCGCTGGCCAGGGGTTGCCTGCGGATCGAATCACCAACTTGGCCGGGGCCGTTGGTGCTAGTCGGCAGCTCAAGCGCCAACTTGCCGAGGCAGCCCATCAAGCGCGTTTAGTTCAAATTCACAATCTTACCAATTGGATGCTCAACCAACGGGCGCTCATTCACTTGTCGCAGTTAATTGAAATAATCGCGACCGGAGGCCGCCGCCATCCGACATATCATTATGACAGCAATCAGTCTC
The DNA here is from genome assembly GCA_029549885.1 of Planctomycetota bacterium. Taxonomy (GTDB): domain Bacteria; phylum Planctomycetota; class Planctomycetia; order Pirellulales; family Thermoguttaceae; genus Thermogutta. The sequence continues at coordinate 17,798 of JAKPII010000203.1, read as the reverse complement.
TCCCAGAAACACAGGGTGTTTTGGTTGATCACAATGCCTAGAAAAACTGCGGCTTTTAGGCAAATGACGGATACAGGATAAAGCGATGTCGCTGTTTAGTTCCATCCGCATGGCGAGCAATACGATGAGGGCCGATCAGATTGCGCTCCAGGTGATCGGCCAGAACATCGCCAATGCCGAAACGCCCGGATATATCCGCGAGGAGATCGTCCTCAAGCCGGCGCCCATTCAAAAGCTCGGGGGGCTTCCCCTCGGGCTCGGTGTTCAGGTCGCCGCCGTCATCCAGAAGCTTGATCAGTTCTTGGAAGAACGGCTGCGGGCGTCGGTGAGCGACCGGGCAGGCGCCGAGGTTACCGAAGAGACCTATCACCAGTTGGAGGGACTGATCGGCGAGTTGAGCGATACTGATCTTAGCAGTGACTTAACACGTTTCTTTTCCAGTATCTCCGAGGTCCTCAACCAACCGGAAAGTGTCTCGGCCCGGAATCTGGTGGTCCTCCAAGCACAAACGCTGACGCAAAACATCAGGCGGCTCCATGATCGCGTCAATGCCATTCGCTCAGACCTGAACAAACGTATTGACGACGTTGCGGATCGCATTAACCGATTGATTGAAGATATACGACGGCTCAACATTCGCATTGCCGAGACCGAAGGTGGTGACGTGTCCCAAAGCGACGCCGTGGGGCTGCGCGACCAGCGACTTCAGGCACTTGAAGAACTGGCAAGTCTGATCGACATCCGGGTGGAGGAGCAACCGAGTGGCGGCGTTGCCGTCTATTCGAGCGGATTCTTTCTGGTGTACGAAGGCACATCCCGAGAAGTGACGGTGGTGCGGAGCACAGATAGGGGCCTTGGGGTTTCGGAAGTTCGGCTGGCAGAAACGGATTCGCCGCTTGAAGTTCATGCCGGTGAACTGTACGGATTGATAACGGCCCGGGATTCCGTCCTGGGTAGCTTCTTAGACCGTTTGAATGAGTTTACGGCCGCCCTGATCAACGGATTCAACCGCATTCACGCTAGTGGCCAGGGACTCAGCGGCTTCACACAGCTCACGTCTGTTGAGGGGATTGCTGATCCGACGGTGCCACTCAACCAAGCTGGGCTTCGATTCACGCCACAGAACGGGTCTTTTCTCATTCAATTGCTGAATACTCGCACGGGCGCCATTCAAACCACCCGGGTACGTGTTAACCTGGCCGGCTTAGACAATGGTACCACCCTGTTGGATTTGGCGGATCAGATTAACGCCATTGATGGATTGCAGGCGAGCATCGATTCGCTTGGCAGGTTGAGTATCCAATGCACTGGGCCAGATCAAGTGTTTTCCTTTGCCGAAGACACTAGTGGTGTCCTGGCGAGTTTAGGCTTGAATACGTTCTTCACTGGCACAGGTGCCGGCGATATTGGTATCAATCGGGTCCTCACACAGGACCCCAGCAAGTTCGCAGCGAGTAAGAATGGCATTGGGATTGATACGGAAACTGCCGTAGCCCTTGCAGGTTTTGCCGATAGCCCGCTGACCGAATATGGGGGACGAAGTATCAACGCCCTTTACGATCAGATGATTAGCGAGGTTACCCAAGGGGCGGCAATTTCGCGTGCCGGAGCAGAGTCGGCACGAACATTTGAAACCACCTTACGAGGACAGAAGCTTGCTGTGAGTGGAGTCAATTTGGATGAGGAGGTCGTCAAATTGATTGCATTTCAGCAGCAATTCCAGGTTTCTGCGCGATTTATCAAAACGCTGAACGAGCTTATTCAGATTCTGGTGAATATCTAGCGGACCATTCCGACACCCATACAAAGCACGAGAGACCCTCGAAACACTGACATTAGCAAAACGAGTGGGTCCCACGAACTATGCCCAGCGTCACCGGTGTTCCGACAACACGGATTACGAACCTCTTTGTCCGCCAGCGTCTCTTGCAGCAGATTCAGGCGGACCAGCGGGATATTGTCAATCTTCAGCTTCAATTAAGCACAGGGCAGCGTTTTTCGGTACCCAGCGAGCAGCCCATTGTGTCTTTGCGTGTCATTGGACTTCAGCGGCTATTGGAGCAAAAAGAACAGGTCAAGGCCAACCTCGCCACAACGCAGTCTTATCTGACCGCGGCCGATACAGCGCTCAGCAGTATTTCAAGCATGGTTGCAGAAGCCAGGGCGACGGCGCTGGGAGTGCTCGGCACGACAGCCACCGACACCCAGCGGGCAGCGGCAGCCCTTCAAATCCAACAGACAATCCAACAGTTGCTGGATGCAGGAAACCAGAAGTTTCGTGGGCGCTACCTCTTCTCGGGCAGTCTTACCGATTTACGCCCCTTTGGCGTAACGGGCAACAATTTAGTGGCTTTTTATGGAAATGAAAGGCTGCTACCTTCTTATGTTGATACCGACCTACTAAGCGAAAACAACGTCCTGGGCAGCCAAATTTTCGGTGCCATCTCCTCGGCCATCGAGGGAACTGCCGACCTTCAGCCGCGACTCCGTTTTGATACGCCTTTGGCCCATCTCAACAACGGGGCAGGAGTCGATTTGGGCAGTATTGTCATTTCCGACGGAACCCGCAGCGCCGTCGTGGATTTGAGTTCAGCCCACACCATTGGCGACGTGGCCATGTTAATTCGCCGCAATTCGGCCCGTATTCCCCTCAACGTCGAGGTGACTTCGCAGGGGCTGAAAATCCAACTCAATGCCGCTTCGGGTGATCTGTCGATTCGTGATGTGGGGAACGGCACCACGGCCCGGCAACTGGGGATTTACCGGGAGATTGGAGTCGGAACCTCGCCGATTATCGGCTCGCCCCTGAACCCCTGCCTCAAGCCCACGACGCAACTGAAAGATATCTTGGGAAGTCCCGCGCGGGCGGCCTTGCGATTTCCCGGAAGTGATAACGATTTCTACCTTGAAGCTGACTCTAATGGCGATGCCCTGAACGGCGTCAAGATCCGATTCATTGACGATCCGAGCGTCACGGTCGGGTCGGAGATCGTGGAATACGATGCGGCAGCCAAAGAGCTATTGATTCGCATTGACGAAACCCATAGCCAGGCGCGGGATGTCATCTCGGCCATCAATAACGCCTACGACGCCGGCCAATTGCCGTTTTTCGCCTACCTTGACCCCACTGACCAGGAACTCTACCCGGGGCAAGGTCTTGTCTTCCCAACGCCCGCCGGAGAATGGGCCGCTGTCACAGAGGGCGGTAGTGGCGAGGACTTCGACAAGACGTCCGGACTGCTCATCACCAACGGCGGTCAGACGTTTGCGGTGGATTTCAGCAAGGCCGCGACTATTGAAGACGTCCTCAATACACTTAACGCATCCTCGTACGGCTTGTTGGCAGAGATCGATGAATCGGCAAGGCGGATTAACGTCCGTACTCGAATCAGTGGGGCCGATTTTGCCATCGGGGAAAACGGCGGAAAGACGGCCTCGCAGTTGGGCCTGCGAACCCTGACGGCCGATACCCGCCTCGACCAACTCAATTTCGGTCGCGGAGTAAGTGACTATCGGGATCAGGGTACGACAGCCCGAGCAATCTTCGATCCGGTGGGCACACACAATCGACTGATTTTACAGGCGCGGACGGCCGGGCCCGAATTCAATGGTTTTCGGCTGAGTTTCTACGATACAGGTGGTCCGCCGGGATCGGAAATAATCACTTATGACAGCGTGAATAAGCAAATCGCTATCGGGATCGTTCCCGGTTCAACGACTGCCAAACAAATCGTCGAGCTTTTTGCCGCCACACCCGGGGCACGGGATAATTTTCAACTTCGTCTCGATGATGAATCGCTGGATAATGATGGCTCTGGGCTACTCCAAGTCGGTGAGGTCCTTACGTCAGGCGGTAGCTCTGGCGGAATTGATTTCACCATTACGCGCGCGGACGGCGTTGTGATGGAAATCGACCTTTCAGGAGCCGTCACCGTTCAGGATGTCATTGACCGCATTAACAATCATCCCAATAATCCGCCGCGCGTGCCGGGCGGAACGCCCTGGTTGATCGCCCGCTTGGCCCAATATGGGAACGGGATTGAACTTATTGACGAAAGCGTGGGAACAGGCGTTTTAACAGTCAGTCGGACTCCCTCCAGCACCGCAGCCATCGAACTGGGACTGGTTCCCGTCGGGGCCGAATACGCGAAGGCCACAAGTCCTGGTACAATCGGCCAGGCCAATGTGCGGTCATCCGGTGCCAATAATGATCTCATCTTTAGGACAAAATCGCCCACGGCGTCGGGCAACGGCTATCGAATCATCTTTGAAGACTCGGGAGGCGGGCCCGAGTCATTCACCTTTGATCCCGCCAATAAGATTATGCGGTTCGCCATCCAGCCCGGCGTGACGACGGCAAACCGCATTATTGAGCTGTTTTCTTCGGATCCTGTGGCCCCCTTGGTTTTTGATGCGCTCCTCGACCCCACCGACGGCAATGACGGAACCGGCTTCGTTGAAGTCACAAGCCCAAGTAGTCCACCTACTATTGCGGGGGGCCAATCATCGCAATTAACGGGCCGCGACGTTAACCCGCTTGAGACCGAGGGAATCTTCACCGCCCTCATCCGCCTTAAGGATGCACTGATCCGTAACGATGTGTGGGGAGCCCAGCGGGCGATTGATCTCTTGGATGAAGCGGTGCTCAATCTCAATTTTCGTCGGGCCGAGTTAGGCGCCAAACAACAGAGCCTTGATATTCTGAACAATCGGCTGGAGGATGAAGATACTCAATTGCAGTCGGCCCTGGCTGCCGATTTCGACGCGGATTTGGCCGAGGTGATTTCCTCCCTCGTGGCCAAGCAGTCGGCATACCAGGCAGCACTCCAGGCAACCGCAAAGATCTTTCGGATGTCCTTGTTGGATTATCTCTAATCGTTGCCTCATAATCTCTATTGGAGTCTAACCCAATAAGTTCCCCCTCTCCCGCTGGGAGAGGGTTGGGGTGAGGGCAAGCGAACGTCAAAATCGATCGAGAAAACCGGCAGCGATTCGAGCCACCCTCACCCCCGACCCCTCTCCCGCTGAACAGGAGAGGGGAGATTACGGGATAGGCTCCTGGTCGTTCATCAAGATCGATCGGGACCGTGGTAACCAAAGAAACTCTTTGTATCAATGAGCAATGATCAAGAAAACCTCGCCCGGGCGAAGCAGGAACTCCGTCAACGTTTGAAGGCCGTTCGCCAGTCTCTCGATCCGGAATGGGTCCTTCAGGCCTCACAGGCGATTCAGGAAACGCTGGTTCAACTGCCGGAATATCAATCGTCTCGGTCCATCATGAGCTACGTCAGCACCGGCAAAGAGGTCGAGACGCACCGCCTCTTACTGCGAATGAAGAGGGAGAGCAAGGTTGTGGTTATTCCGTGGTGCGAGGGCGACGAGCTAAGGCTCTTTCGCTGGGAATCGTTCGATGAGCTTGATCGCGGCACACTCAATATTCTCGAGCCCCGGCCTGACTTACGATCCAAGGAGACCAAAATCTTTAGTCCGCACGAACTCGATCTCGTCCTGGTACCCGGACTGGCGTTTGACCGAAACGGGAACCGCCTGGGACGTGGTCGCGGCTATTATGATCGCTTTTTGAAGACGCTCCCCCGAAGGGTAGTGCGGATCGGTTTGGCCTTCGAGTGCCAATTGGTGGAACGTGTGCCTGTGTCACCAAACGATGAGAAGGTGGATCTCATATTGACAGAGTTCCGAACGTATCGCGTGCCCCGCATTGACTGACCTCGGGTTGTGGATGTCTTCCGCAGTCTAACTTGTCTTACGCAACGCGCTTCATGGGAAATTTTCGCCCGCAACCTGACCGATCAGTTACTCCGGCACCGCTCCGCGATCGCATTGCGGAAATGGGCACTTTCCGGGTTAGGAAAACGCTGACACAATTCGTCGGCGATGGCCAATGCCGCGGCACATCGCTTTAATTCCACCAAACACAGGGCATACCCTTGAAGCAGGTCCGCCGACGGATTCCCGAGTCGGTAGGCCTTCTCATAGTACTCCGCCGATTCGCTTGCTCTGCCGGCCTTTTGCAAGGCAACCGCCGTGTTGTAGAGCACCCGTGATTCATTCGGGAGCAGCCGGGCCGCCTCCCGGAGCTCCTCGATGGCATCGGCCAAGCGCGTGGGAAGTTCCGCCAGGAGTAACCCCAAGGCGAAATGAATATCGCCGCGATTGGGGTATTTGGAAAGAATCGTTCGGAACTCCCGCTCCGCTTCGTCAAACCGTCCCATTTGATAGTACAAACGAGCGAGATTGTCTCGAACGGGAACAAAATCTGGATTGATTTTCAAGGCTCGGCGATATTGCTCTTCTGCCTCGGCAAACCGTTGGGTTCGTGCGTAGATCATCCCCAAATTGTTTCTGGCCGGAAGGAAAAGGGGATCGATCCGCAGGGCATCGAGGTACTTTTGTTCCTGCTCCTGAAAATCTCCGAGAAACTCGGCCAGGATGGCCAAATTCATATGGGCACCCGGCTGATCGGAAACAAGAAGCTGGCTTGTTCGGTATTCCTCAATGGCCGATTGCAGGGCTTTCATAGCACTGCCGCTCAGCGCCTGCGGAGGAAGATTCAACGCCCAGGGGACCGACTCGACGCGCACCGCCCTGATGGGATCACTCAAGAGATGCTGAACACGGGGAACATCGTCCTCCCGGATCGCCACGTTTTGCAGGGCCCGCGCAGCAGCCAAGCGAACAAGAGGTTCGGGGTCTCGTGCTGCAGCAAACACGGCTCCCCGGGCGGCTTCACTTCCATAATTAGCCAGCAAAAGCACGGCACTGGCCCGCACAATGGCAGAGAGGTCCTGCCGCCGTGCCACCGCCAGCAACTCGATCACGCCCGAGGAATCAAGCCGTCGCCCTTTCTCGAAGGCGTAAGCGAAATGGGACGGTTCCTTGCGGGGACCATACCATTTGTTGACCCATTCCACAGCCCAATCGGGAGTTTCGCCTTTTTCGGGATCTTGATGACAAAGATTACAAGCGTTCGGAATGCCGAGACTGACCGTAAGGTCCGGTCGAGGGATGCGAAGACTATGATCGCGCCGTGCGTCCACAACCATGTAAGTCGTCTCCGGCATGTGACACTCCACACAGTGTGTGCCCGGCTTGGTGCTATCGGGGTGATGATGATGCTGGACCGTATCGTATTTACTGGGCAAGTGGCATTGTCCGCACAATTTGTTATCCGCATATGGCTGACGAACCTCACCCACCTTAGCCTTTTCGGCAAACTTCACCCGGGCCGTGTGGGGGTCATGACAATCGGCACAGCGGACTCCTTTCCGATACATAAGACTTTGTAGAAACGAAGCGTACTCATAGTCCTCATCTAGGATTTGACCATCCGGATAGTACAAATTACCATCGAGGAGTTCCGGCACGTAGTAGTTGAGGAAAGCCTCTCCCGGTGGAAACGGGGAAGCAATGGGGCGACGCCGCGCATGACATGGGGCACAACTATCGACAACCGTCTTGTTGTCGCACTTCTGTGGCGAAAAGCTGACCAGCCCGTTGCCGCGTTTCCGGTCCCAAAACAGACTCCACGAGTCGGCCAACTGGACATGGAGACTGGCCGGACCATGACATGCTTCGCAGCTTACGTCGATCTCGGACCATTCCGTGCGATAAGTGTTGGTCGTTACGTCATAATTTTTCTGCAAATTCGTTGTGTGGCAGTCGGCGCACATGTAGTTCCAGTTTTGCAAGGCCCGCGTCCAATGCAGCGGATCTTGCGCCGGAATGGGGTCGCTCGGATAGAGGTGAAACCATCGTCGGGACTTCACGTCCCAGGCCAGCGGCAAGCACTGGACACGTCCGTCTGGAAATGTGACCAGATACTGCTGCAACGGGTAAACTCCAAAAACATAATCCACCTGGAACTCGCGGGGCGTGCCGTCCCGGTCATCGGTGAGAACGTAGAATTTCCCGTTTCTTCGGAAAAAGCGGCTCGTAACGGCCCAATCCGGGTTCTCGATTTGTCCGCTCTGGATGAGATCCCGGGCGGCGTCACCCAGCTTGCGGTGGGCATCGGTGATGTCACATGGTCGAGCAAACGTCTTTTTCCACGTGACAAGACGCTCAACGGCGGATCGACGTTCTTCCGGTAAGACCTCCAGAATACGCTGCCGTGAGCGGTCACCACTGGGCGGGGTATAAGGGTAGAACGTCTCCGGCGTGTGGGCAACTTCGTAAGGTTGAAGGGCTACCGCTAGCGTCTCGTCATCAAGCCGCGAGAGGATTTTTCTCAGCTCTTCATCAGAAAACCGCCACACGTCGCTGAAGGCAATATGGGTAAATGTACAATCGTCAAAATTGCCGAGGACGGTTTCCGAAGTGGCCACATCCATGGCGAGATCGTGATCAGACCCTTCCCAAAGGCGGCACTCTTGTTCATGGCAGCGGTAGCAGCTTTCCCGGCCCACGTATGTGACGGAGACCGAGTCCGGCACCGTAATCCACCAATCGAGAAACACCACTAACGCCACCCCGACAAGAACAATGGCCACAAAGAGGAACCATCTGCGCGGCGAACGCTCCCTCAGACAAAAGCCGGTAACGTTGGCGATGAGGTGCCGAGTGACCTGAAAAACGCGGAGGGCGCCACTAGAAACAAGGCTAGGGCCAGAGGCGAGGTCGCGATGTTCCGGAGTGTTCTTGCAACGCTGCTTACTCACAAGGCACATCACAGGAAAAATAACGATTACGCCGCATCGGTGGCGGGGTTGTCTTTCGTGACCTCAAACACGCAGCAAGGAGCCCCGTCATGGCGACACGCCACTTGCCGCACCGGCCCTCCGAGAACCAACGCGAACGTCTCTTGGTCAAGGAGGCAAGCAGCCCGATTCTCTTCGTACATCATGATGTATGGGCAACTCCGCTGACGAATGGTATAACGGCCATTTTCCTCCTGAATATCCACCAGGACCCCTTCCTCCCGAAGAATCTCGACTAACTGTAAAACGCGTTCGGCCGGCGTTGTCGCTGTAATTTGCTTGCGGTAATGCTCGGCCAGCCATCGGCTAACCTGTTTGATGACTTCGCCCAGGAGCTTTGGCCCACCCACTTCGCGGATCGCCCGCCAAATGTTGGGCAAAACCATTTCCTGATTTTTCGAGAGGAGGAGGAGCAAGGCACCTGGGGTCGCGGAGTAAACGTGGCGGGGTCGTCCTCGACCAGGAAGGCGTTGCATCTGCCGCTCCACCAGGCCGGCGGCTACCAGTTCATTGAGTTGCTCGGTAACGGCTGTCCGCGTGACTTTCATCTCGCGGATGAGGTCGGCCACACTCTTGGGTGTGTTCCCGACCAGCAACTTCACTACCCGCATACTCGCAGGACTTAAATTCAAATTCACCATCTGCGCTGTCCGCCACATATCAAGGACCCCGAAAAAACACCCGTTTCGAACCGCCCGCATAGGGGATATTATCCCCGCCCGGTGGACCACAGACACCAAATTGTGTTGGCCAAATTGGCGATATTGTCAAAAACCGACACTCCCACTTGCGAGTCGCAACCTTCAATCGCAGGGCCTTGTCGTGGGCAGAAATAAAGACAAAATCGACCCTGCTCCGTGCGACCGTTAAGTGCATCATCCCGCCGCCCCGGAAACAGGTGTCGACGCCTTTCATTGTCGCCCAGTTCTTGGGGCCAAGTCAAGGTAGCAAGACACGAAAGGCACAAAATCATGTGACATCTCCGTTTTAACAAAGGCTACCTCGGAGAGATTCTCTCGTTTCTTCGCATCCGCCCAGCCGCCACTGTGTTCAGGACTATGAAAATACGGCTCACGATTCTGTTTATCACCAGCGCTTTGTCATGAAAAGCCACCGGTAGTTTCAAGCGGAGGTGACCGATTAGCCAGGTCCCAAAGTGGACCCCTTCCCTTTGTAACCTTCCTAGGACGGAAGGCATCAGACCCTTTGAGGGTTCGTGATCAGGATGTCACGCCAAAGTCAAATAAGTGTTACATGTCATGGAGGTTTGACCTTGAAGCGGAATCAGATTTGGCAAAAGTCAGGTTACCTCACACGTTATGAGGTACTTTCCGTGAAGTTACGGACTGTTGGGGCATTCGTCCTCGCCGGAGGACTTACCATTCTCGGAGGATGCACCAGTGAGGCCCTTTCCGGCTCGCATCTTCGCCCCGAATCGATTTCCGAAACCCTCGCTGTTACTCCGGCGGATCAGAACAGCGTGAGGAGGTCCGGCGAGGGCGACGCGATCTCGAGGGAAACAACCAAAACTGATCAGCCGTTTCGTGATACTTCAACAAATCCAAGTCAAGAGAAAAAGGAGACAAGAACAATGTGGTTTACCGGTGGAAAAAACACCATCGAGCACGCCAACGCAGCAAATTTCAACACCCTTGTGGCCCAATCCAGTGTCCCTGTGTTGGTTGACTTTTACGCGGACTGGTGCGGTCCCTGCCGTGCCCTGGCACCAATTCTCGAGCAATTGGCCCAGGAAGTTAACGGCGTTCGGATCGTCAAAGTGAATGTTGATCAGGCCCCCACCTTGGCGGCCCAGTATCGTGTCTCGGCCATTCCCACGCTCATCCTCTTCGATCAAGGAAGGCCGGTTCAACGTATCACTGGTTTGGCTAGCAAGGAGGATTTGAAGCGGCTCTTGGCCCTCGATTGACGACCAAGATCCGCAGTTCTGTAGCTGTAGTTCTGTAGCCTGCGGACGTGCGGGGGCTAGTCGGGAATCGTATTGTTGGGGTTTTAAGATCATTCATCGCATCCTGTGTTGCGACCTCCGCTTATCGCGGAGGTCGTTTTGATGCGCTTCAAAACAGCGTCTGCGAGAAGTCCCCACAGAGCCACTGGCAACCCGCCATTTGGTTGCGTTTCCCACAGTCCACAATTGTGAGACGCTCCTGTTGCAGCGGAACGGGTAGGACGGTAGTCTTATCCAAATGATTTGCCGAGTGTTTGTTCCAGATAGCTCATCTGTGCAACCGTGGTGATGTGATAAAGGAGCCTTAAGCATGGCCAAATCGGCAGCACGCCAGTTTGCGATCGGTCTTGATTATGGCACCAACAGTGTCCGGGCGCTGATTGTGGATGTGCGAACCGGCGAAGAGGTCGGAACCGCAGTTTATCAATACCCCAGCGGTGACAAAGGCGTTCTCCTCGATCCGAAGAATCCGAATCTCGCGCGGCAAAACCCGGCGGACTATATTGAGGGGTTTTATCGCTGCGTGCGGGCGGCCATCCGCAGTGTGCCGAAGAGTGTGGGATTCGCTCCAGAGCATGTGGTGGGCATCGGGGTTGATACGACCGGTTCTACGCCCATTCCGGTTGATGAAAATGGCTGGCCGTTGGCCTTTCAAAAACGCTTTGCGAATAACTTTGCCGCCCAGGCCTGGTTGTGGAAGGATCATACGTCCTATGCCGAGGCCGCAGAGATCACCGAGAAGGCTCGGGCAATGGGGCTTCCGTATCTCGCGAAATGCGGCGGGACTTACAGCTCGGAGTGGTTCTGGTCGAAGATATTGCATTGTCTCCGAACCAATCCAAACGTCTTTGATGCGGCCTACTCCTGGGTGGAATTGGCGGACTTTATCCCCGGCTTTTTGACAGGGAATCTTAAGCCGGAGACCATTCCACGCTCGATCTGTGCCGCCGGACACAAGGCGATGTACAACCCAGAATGGGGAGGCCTGCCCAGTGAGGAATTCTTGCGTGCCCTCGATCCCAAGCTGGTGAAAATTCGGCAGCGATATGCGCCGGAGGCACTACCGGCCGATCGTAAGGCAGGTGAGCTAACGCGGGAGGTCGCCCGCAAGGTTGGTTTGCGGCCCGGAACGCCGGTGGCCGTCGGGGCCTTTGATGCGCACATGGGAGCGGTTGGCGCCGGGATCAAACCGGGAACCCTCGTCAAGATTATCGGTACTAGTACCTGCGACATGATGGTTGTGCCGATGAATCAGCCACTCCCGGATATTCCTGGGCTGTGCGGAATTGTGCCGCACTCGATTATTCCAGGGATGTACGGGCTGGAGGCCGGGCAATCGGCTGTGGGAGACATCTTCAACTGGTTCGTAAGTTTTCTGGCACCGGCTAAGTACACCGCCGCGGGCGATCCCCACGCAGCATTGACTCGTGATGCCGAGAAATTGAAACCCGGCGAGAGCGGGCTCCTGGCCTTGGACTGGAACAATGGCAACCGGACAATCCTCGTCGATCCTCTGCTCACGGGATTGCTCGTCGGTCAAACGCTGTTGACCACGGCCCCGGAAGTCTATCGTGCCCTCATCGAGGCAACCGCCTTTGGGGCCTTAACGATCATCAAGAGATTTGAGGAATATGGTGTGACTGTCAAAGAGGTCGTCAACTGCGGAGGCATCGCCGAGAAAAACCCCTTCGTCATGCAGATTTATGCGGATGTCTGCAATCGACCGATGAAGATCAGCCGATCGGCGCAGACGTGTGCCTTGGGGGCAGCCATTTTCGGTGCTGTTGCAGGCGGGGCATATAAAGATGTTGAACAAGCCCAACGTCGCATGACGGGCACCAAGCCGACCGTCTTTCGACCACGAAAACAAGCGGTGGCTGTTTATGAACGCCTTTATCAATTGTACCGTCGGCTTCATGACGCCTTTGGCTTGCCCGATTACCGCGATTCCCTGTACGATGTCATGAAACAGCTCATTGCCTTGCGAAAAGAAGTCCGCGGCGAATCGTGAACCAGGTGTAGGCGTCGCATGGTAAGCCGCAGGTTGTCTGCGTAACACAGTTGCCGTGTTGCGCCGGCAGCAGTGGGCAGCTTTTCCCCCTGATCAGCGGGAGTCACCTGAGATGAGTTTAGAACAGTTGCGAGAAGAGGTTTGTCGTGCCAACAAGCTTCTGATGGAGCACGGTCTGGTCTGCCTGCATTCGGGAAATGTTAGCGGACTGGATCGCAGCACCGGCCGACTGGTCATCAAGCCTTCCGGCGTTGACTATGAGACACTCTCTCCGGAAGACCTCGTCGAGGTGGATTTGATTACCGGCAAGGTCATCAGTACCCATCTGCGGCCGAGCGTGGATTTGCCGCACCATTTATATATTTACCGGAATATGCCGGGGGTCGGAGGTATTGCTCATGCCCATAGTGACTACGCCACGGCTTGGGCGGCCGTGGGACGGCCGGTCCCTCTTTGCTTGACATCCATGGCCGACTATTTCGGAGGTGAAATCCCTTGTGCTCCGTACGTGGATAATGAGGGCGACAACATCGGCCAGGCCATCGTTCGTTATCGGGGACGTGCCCCCGCCATCCTCTTGGCCAATCACGGGGCTTTCACTTGGGGACCGACCGCGCTGGACGCTGTCAAACTGGCCGTGGCGCTAGAGGATGCAGCCAAGAAAGCGTTTTTGGCCTCTCAACTGGGCCAACCCCTGGAAATCCCATTGGAAGAGGCGCGAAAATGGTACGACAAGTACCATCATGGATACGGGCAAATCGTTCCCCCACGGACACCCCAAACGGTCACTCGGCAACCACAGAGCCCCGGCTGAACACACTCTCGACCGGTCACCGCGGCCAACGACCACAGACATTCCGCTTATTCATGCGTCTTACATCATGCCCGCCAGGGCCGCTGTCGGTTTTTCAACTCGGCGAGAATCTTGTTCACCAAGGCCACATCCGTGGCGATCTCGAAATCAAACATCCCCGCTAGTACGAAATCCGCACCGTTTTCAAAGGCATAGCGGAAGGCCACTTCAGGCGGAATGGCGCCGGCGGCCATGACCTTGAAGGCAAACCAGGGCTTCTCCACGGACTGCATAAGGGCAGCCAATTCCTCCGGTTTGGAGCACCACCGCGAATCGTAATAGAGTTTGGCGCTGGGATAGTTCTGCCGGTGGAATGTGACGACATAGAAGTCGCAATCGAGTTTCGCCTTCTCGCAATCCTCCACGACTCCCATACGGTGTGCCCCAATTCCCACAGGGAGCTTGTGCGATTTGGCGTAGTCGAGCGCTTGAGCCAGCAGTTCCATCCGCGGTGCTCCCACACGCTCGTCGGCCTCCGGGCCACAAACGTCGTTAAGGAAGCCACAGGAGAAGTCGCCCTCCAACCCAGAAATGTAAAGTGCATTCGTACCCGCAGCCACGAGGGCATCGATTTGACGTTTGAATTCATCGAGTCCCCCGCTGACCAAGGCGTGAGCCGTGCACGTGATCCACTGCATCTTTCCGCCGCGCTTGCGGTGCTCCTGCAGGATACTGAGAGCGTGAGGGACATAATGGATAAACAGGGTGTTAATCCCGTGAGCCTCGGCCACGGCAAGTGTTTCCAGGATTTTTTCGTCCGTGTTGTAATGTCGGGCCAAAGTATATACGTAACGCAAATCGCGGCTATGGGTGAAATGCGTCAAAAGATTACCTCCCAAAATAAGCCGGCTGATCTCCAGGTCTTTGATTTTGCCTTTTGGCAGCGATGTCACCGGGGCGCTTGCGGGTTCCTCCGCCACCGTCATCCTTGTCAATGCCTGGCAGGATAAAGCCCCCACGGTGGAGCCAAAGAGTGTCGTTCCGACAAACTGGCGACGCGAAACATGCTTTTCCACGGTTAAACCTCCCTATTGTTGGCGATGGATACGGCGAGCAACACACACTTTTTCCGGCACTTTTCCCCACAGTCGATCAGACAACTCAGTCTCGGTTATCTGTTTCCTTCTTGCCGTTTTCTAGGTCTTACCTCACAGAAGCGATCGGAGAAACTTGACGCTGGCCTCCATGAACTCCTGTGTCCCGTAGCATTCGATGGACACGGCACCACTCCAATTCGTCTCTTTGAGATATTGGATCACCCGCCGGATGTTCTCCGCATTAACTCCCCCGCCAACCGGGACAAAGGACGTCCCGATTCCTGTGTCTTGCCCACGAGCGGCAGCGGCCAGTGATTCGCTCACGTCCTTAATGTGACAATGAACGAGGTAGGCTCGGAACTCCTTGCAAAACTCCAGCGGATCATGACCGGCAATGAACGTGTTGCCGGTGTCCAGATTAAAACGTAGGTATTCTGACTGAAAATAATCGAACAGACGATGCAAAAACTCCGGGTCATTTGTGTAAGGACCGTGGGGTTCAACGGCCAGGATGATCCCATAATCCTCGGCCCAACTTAGGCACTGACGGTAATTATCGCACGTAATTCGGAAAACCTCATCGCGACTGAGTCCCGGAACCTCGACGGCCCCGTCCGTGGTATCCACGATCGGACAGTTTAGTTCCGCCGCAAAGCGGATTGTCTGCTGGACGTAGTGCACACCAAAGGCGGAGCCTTTTGGCCCCATCAAAGGATAGGCACCGTCAATTTGAGAAACGGATAGTCCCTTCGATTCTAGGTAACGGCGCAAGGCCCGCGGATTACTTTGAAGAGAAATGGCCGGATCGTAGCCCATCTCCTGGATAAAATCTTGTCCGTTGATGACGGCAAACTCCACATGTTTGAGGCCCAGCGCAGCCCCCATTTCCACTGCGTACTCGAAGCTCTTGCTAAGCGGACGCCAGTTATCCGTGTGAAATCCCAGTTCGATCATTTGAAACCCTCCCGTTTCGCCAAGGCTGCAACGCAGTACGACATCGCAACAACTCTAGCCCTTCCCACCAACCTGGAATGTTACGCTCACGAATTCCAGGCCCTTACATTGTCGGAATCGGAGTCGTTGTTGACAAGCGAAAGAGCGACACAAGTCGAATGATCCTCCATCCAAGGTCGCGGATGCGATCTGAGAAGATCGACCACGTGGCATACGGCGGGCTTCCGGGCCTCAAAGTTACGGCTCCTCGTGATCTCGCGCCTATCCCCGGAGGGCACATGATCGCCTCTCATTGAACCTCCGCCGTCTCGCACCGCTTGCCTGCCGCATTCGCTGGCAGCACCGTCGCTTCCGCATTTAGCGATCCACTTGCGCCGAGGAGCTATCCAGCCTTCCCCGATTGATCTGATGATCGCAGCCTCAGCGGGTCTTTTCTGGTGATTCGCCCGACGCTTCGACGGGTTTCATCCCGAATCCCTCACGGACCCAATTGACCACAGCTTGACCGGTAAACCGAGCATCCCACGGATAGTCCCCTGTCCAGGAGGGCTTGCCTGACGTGGGAATCGGATCGGTGCCGCCCCGGCGCATGTTGGTGGCCACAGCCATGAACGTTTTCAAGCCGGTAGGATCATAGGGTTCACCGGCCTTGACCCGTCTGGCCACCTCGTCGCGATCGAGCCAGGGATCGTCTGACCAATCCAACAGCGTGAGCTTGAGCACTTCTTGCACATATCGTTTGAGCGTGCGGTCAGGGTCCGGCCATTTCTCCCTTGCAGCCGCTTCGTCGCGGGGAGCAACTGTGTTATCTGTTCCCATCCAGACCGCCTGGGGAAGATCGTCGTTGGCAACGTAAAAGCGATTGTTTCGCACAACCAACTGGTTGGCGGAGGTCAGGTGCTCGGCATCGCTACTTACGATTCCCTCGGCAACAAACACGTTGTTTTCGACCACCAAATTCATCGTGTCGGTCCAATCGCCGGTCAGGCGAAGGCCAAATTTTGTCCGGTAGCCAATATTCCCTCGAATGGTACAACGTTGCATGGTGTAATAGTTGCCATCTTCATACTGGCCGCGCCCCGGCGATAGGCTGAAAGCAGCCTGACCGACGGGCCGGGAGAAACCGGGGTCATCCGTGAGCATCGCGCCGCTCACAATATTGTTTTCGACTACACCACCAAACGATGCCCCTTGCATTGTGTAACCGTGGCCGGGCTGCGCCCGCCGGTCCGATTTTCCATCGGTGTCAGGGTCGGCAGGACTGGGATAAACGTACACAAACTGCACGTTGTTGCGAACGATTGCCGAGCAACCCGTCTGCTTGCCAGCGGTCAGCCAGGGGTTAAAGAGACGGTTGCTGGCGGTAGAACTGAACCAGTAGCCCTCGATGATCAAACTGTTCTCACATAACCCTCCTAGTCGCATCTGGGGACCACCTGAGCCGCCATCGGCCGAGATGATGTTGCGGTAGGTATGCCCCATCTGCGCTCCACCACCCTGATAGATGTTGCGGTCGAAGATGGTGCGTCTGGGATCAGGGTCTATTCTGGGATCATCCTTATAGCCGTTCTTGTAAAAGATCACCTCTTCAAAGGTAGGGGCGGCATCGAAGCCACTTGTGAAGTAGCCCTGATTGTGGGATTTGGCAGACCAGCGAAACATACTTACGCATTTGCGCACCGTCGTGTCGATCGGCAGGTAGTTCATTTGGCAGTTGATCAGCTTGCAATCTTCGATAAGCCACGTTGGTACGCCCGGCTCCCCCGGGGAAGTGCAGCCAGCATGCATTCCCAAGTGGCTCAATCCCCCATAAATCTCCAGCCCGCTGAGAACCTGGTGGAATTGAACGACTGTCCGTCCGCCGGCGTGTGCCCCGAATGGCGATCGTCCTTTGGGAGCCACAATGGCTCTGCCATCTGCCAGCGGCCCGTAGGCCGCCACGACCATCGGTTCCTTTTTGCTGCGGCCACCGGTCAGTGCGATTTCGAAATAATCATGCGTCTGTCCACGGCGTAGCAGAAACCAATCCGGGTATCCCTCACTGTTTTGCAGTCGCGGATCGCTCGCGGGATACTTGAAGGGCTTGATGGCATCCTCATTGGGCAGGAGAGGGTCAGTGCCATAGGCTTTCCCTTCGGCATTGGTCGCGCTACCGGAGGAGTCAACAATTCGCTTGCCGTCCCACCAATAGATTTCTCCCGAAGCGTTATCACCTTTCTTGATGTCGAAGAACACGATCTGGCTACCGCGGTCGCGAGGA
>JAKPII010000191.1 GCA_029549885.1 Planctomycetota bacterium | reverse complement strand
TGGGTGATGCCGAGCGTGAGTTCTCGCCCGAAGAGGCCGAACACGTCCTCAAGTCGCGGACCCCGCATCCCGAGTTGCGACCAGACGAGCACCTGCCGGAGGATACCCGCCTTTGGGCGGTGCTCCAGCATATCAGCGGTGGCCCCTGGGCCGGATGTGTCTTCGACCGGGAGGCCATCCTCCGCCGGTTGCAGCAGACGTAACATCAGTGGGAGGGACGCGGTCCCCCGCGTCCTGCCGTTTGAAAGTGTCGTGCCATTCGCGAAGGGCGCGCCCCCCGCGTCAGTGCGTTTTTCCGCGGTGGTGTTTATTGTCCACCCTTTCCCGACACTTGACGGTCAGGGGGATGAACTCTCGACCCGGCGTTACACCTGGGAAGCGAGCGATCTTGCGGCGAGCGGACCAGACCGGTTAACCGCGCGCCCCCATGGCCTTGGCGGTGTTTACCTTTTCGGCCAGCCGGACGCCCGGCCGACGCAATCGCATCGACTCGACTTCCCAAACGTAACCATGGATCTCGACATCGGCGGGGATCAAGGGTGAGCTTCGCAAAAGCTCGACCTGTCGCAAGCAAATTTCATCGACATCGGTGAAGGTCCGGATCCACTTGGGAAAAGTACCGGGCGGGAGTTTCAGCTCGGGCAAGGCCGGGTCAACCTGCACGGCATCAGGATCGATCCCTTTTTCCCGCAGGAGGTTCGTCAGATAGTCACCCGTCGCGGTCATCATGCCGCATTCGGTGTGATTGACCACGATGATTTCTTTGGTGCCAAAGAATTGGGTGGTCAACATGGCCGAGCGGATCGCATCATCGGTGACCAGGCCACCGGCGTTGCGAAAGACATGGGCATCACCGACGCGGATGCCGAGGGCGTCCTCCACGGGTAGCCGCTCGTCCATGCACGCTAGGACAAAGAGCCGACGATTGTTGGGGATACCCTTCTGCCGTCGCAATGCCCAGGCCTCGCGTTCGGCCAATTCCCAGTCAATCTGTTGGTGAAGCATGGTTTGAGGCTCCTTCAAAAATGGATAGTAACCCGTAAACAAACCGATCCTATAAATTACTTACCTGATCGCGTTTATTAAATGTTCTGATACGCGATCGACTTCACCGGTCATTTTACGCGATCAGGCGGAAAAGACAAGTAATAATACTACACTAGTTTAGTTACCTTTATTTGACGAAATCCGTTCCTGGCAGGCTCAATGCGAGGCTGCCCCAAGGGTGATCACCACCAATGGACTGTCTCGTCATGGCGGGCCATGCGGTGTCGCGCCCGCTTCAGACTGTAGGCAACGCGTCGCTCAACCCAACCCATTGTGCGCTTCGTACTCGAGGTTCATGGCGAAGGACAAGCCCGATCTCTGCACGAATCGTGAGACCCCGCTGCAATCGCACGCTGCCACCGGAAGGCAGGAGTGTTCGGCGAGCGGCTATGCGTTTTTCATTCCCTGGCACGGGCAACCGTCAAGACAAGAAACGAGAAAGGCCGATCGACAGATGCGTCGATCGGCCGACGAATCGGGGCGACCGGATTTGAACCGGTGACCTCTTGCACCCCAAGCAAGCGCGCTAATCCAGGCTGCGCCACGCCCCGGAATCGTTACCGTTTGGGGATTCTTCCGAGTGTTCATCCCACCAGCACCCTTTAATTTACCGCAAAACGAGTGCGACGGCAACGGCTTTGTGCAGCAAGGCGTGAGGAAATCTGAAACCCCGCCTGGAGTGGCTTGTTGGCCGACACCGACTTAGAGCCTATCCCATGATCTCCCCTCGCCCGTTTGGCGGGAGGGGGGTCGGGGGTGAGGGTGGCTCGAGTCGCTGCCGGTTTTCTCGATCGATTCCGACCACCGCTTGCCCTCACCCCAACCCTCTCCCGGAGGGAGAGGGGGTCTTTTTGGGATAGACTCTTACGCCTTCCCGGGCCACCGCCCCCGGTCTTCGACAGCGCATTTTCCGCGGGTTCTCTAGGAGAAAGGCGGTCCCATGTCTTATCATGAGTCAAGGACCAGTCCCGGCTTGGGTCTAAGAGGGTTGACGGTAATCTGAGCGACTCATGACCGGGCATCTGGTTGATGGGTGTTTTCGAGATGGTTTGAGGAGGCGTTTTCGTGCCGCGATTTGCCGTGATTTTGCCCGCCGCGGGTGCCAGTTCGCGTTTTCGTGATCCTCATTACAAAAAGCCGTTTGCGCCACTTGCGGGGCGCGCTGTGTGGCTGCATTCGCTCCATCGCTTTACCCAGCGCGACGATGTAAAGCAACTCATCGTGGCCATCGCCCCAGACGATCGGGAAGAGTTCCTCCGACGTTTTGGCGCCGACATCGCCTTGTTGGGTGTTGAGGTGGTGGACGGTGGGCGCGAACGGGTGGACACCGTTTCTAACGCCTTAACGCGGGTTCGCGAGGAGATAGATTTTGTTTGCATTCATGATGCCGCCCGACCGTGCATCAGCGACCTTTGGATTGACGCCGTTTTTCAAAAGGCGGTGGAAACCGGGGCGGCGATCCTTGCCGTTCCCGTGACGGCGACACTGAAAAAGGTCGATGACAGCGGAAAGATCGTCGAGACTCGTTCCCGGGACAAGTTGTGGGAGGCCCAAACGCCCCAGGTCTTTCGGCGGGATTGGCTGCTTGAGGCCTACCAAAAGCGAGGCGACTTTGTTCCCACGGACGATGCGCAGTTGGTCGAACGTCTGGGAAAGGCCGTGTATGTCGTGTCGGGTTCGCCACTCAATATCAAGATCACAACTAAGGATGACTTGCGTCTGGCCGAACAGATTCTCAAGATTTTGCCGAAGCCGCGGGCGTCCGGTCCGCTCCATCCCTTTGCCGATGACGACCTTTGGCGATAAGGGCTCACCGTCGATGAAAAAAGCACCTCAAGCTGAAGAAAATGGGCAACGGTGTGTGCCGCAGTGCTGAGCTGGCTTGGCATCGCGGGTAAACTTTATCGCGCCGGTGAGCGTAGAAAATGATCCAGTGTAGAGCCTATCCCATAATCTTCCCCCACGCGTTCGGCGGGAGAGGGGTCGGGGGTGAAAGTGGCTCGAATCGCCGCCGGTTTCCTCAATTGATTCCGACGTTGGCTTGCCCTCACCCCAACCCTCTCCCAGAGGGAGAGGGGGACTTTTTGGGATAGACTTTTAAGGAAATAGGGGTTTTGTGGGTTTAAGCGTTCCGAATGGGGTTTGCCGAGAAGTGCGTTAGCTATGCCGGTTCTGTTTTATTATGTCCATACGGTTCAGCCCAGCGAGATCGACCCGCTGAACCACGCCAATAACGTGGTGTATGTGCAGTGGTTGCAAGACGCCGCGGTGGCTCATTCTGCCGCCCGCGGTTGGCCACCGGAGCGTTATCTGGCCCTTGGGGCCGGTTGGGTGGTTAGGTCTCACACGATCGAGTACATTCACCCTGCGAGGCTCGGTGACGAGATTGTCGTGCAAACGTGGGTTGCCGATTTCAAAAAGGTCACCTCTCGCCGGCGCTATCGGATTTATCGGGTTAACGATGGGTGTTTGTTGGCCCAGGCGGAAACCCTTTGGGCGTTTGTGACGTATGCCACGGGTCAACCGACGCGGATTCATCCGGAGGTGGTCGCCTCGTTCAAGTTGCCGGAAGGCGATCCGCCACCCTATCGACCGGGAGAGCTTTCGCTCGTTAAATCGTGATGGCGGAGTCGGCTGACCGTTGTGGTGAGGATCAAGAGGTGTGATCGATCAACAAGTTGAGTGAGGCAACGTCCTTACGGAGGAAAGCGATGAAGGTCCTCGTTGTCATTGGGCATCCGCGACCGGGCAGTTTTTGCCATGCCATCGCCGAAACGGCGGTCAAGTCTCTCCAAAGCAAGAACCACGAGGTCATCTTCCACGATTTGTATCAGGAACGGTTCGATCCTCTGTTGCCCGCGGATCAGATTCCCAAAGATGCAACCGTTCCACCGGAGATCGAGGAACACTGCCGCCAGCTTCGAGAGGCCGACGGATACGTGATTGTCCATCCTAATTGGTGGGCACAACCGCCTGCGATCCTCAAGGGGTGGATCGACCGGGTCTTTCGCCAGGGCGTGGCGTATGATTTCTCGGCAGAGGGCGTTGTTGGGCATTTGAAGGGGAAGCGGGCACTCGTCTTTACGACCTCCAACACACCCCGCGAAGACGAACTCCGGCTTTACGGCGACCCCTTGGAGAATTTGTGGAAGAACTGCATTTTTGGTTTCTGTGGTCTCACCCATTTCCGGCGACGTAATTTCGAGTCGATCGTCATGAGCACCTACGAGCAGCGCGTCGGCTGGTTGGAAGAGGTTCGTCAGATTGTGGAAAGCTTTTTCTAAACCGGGACCCCGTCGGTCGCCATGAGACGCCCGGACGCGACAGAGCGCGTTCGTCGCAAACGGTAGGAGTTTTTTAAAGGACGCGGGGGACCCCGTCCCTCCCAGATGGCGTCCCTCCAGAATGGCCGACGGGGGTTTATCTGGTCTCGGATTGATCTTTGTAAAGCTGCAAAGATTTGGTAAAAAAGGCGTTAGCCCGAACGAAAGCCGTGTGTTTTTTCGCGCGGGTTAGAGCCTATCCCATAATCTCGCCTCGCCCGGTCGGCGGGAGAGGGGGCTTTTTTGGGATAGACTCTCGATTGCTTGCCTGCTTGCCTGGCATCTTTCGGACGAGCTTGGTTTTTGAAGACGACGGAGTCAGTGTTCAAGGATGAACCATTTTCTTCAAGTTGTCCAAATCGCTCTCCGCCGCCCCTTATGGATTGTCGCGATTGCCGTCACGGCCCTGTTTGTTGGCGTCATGTGGGGAGGAAACATCACAGCGATCTACCCGATTGTAGAGGTGGCCTTTCGCGGAGAGTCACTCCACTATTGGATTGATTTGAAGATTCAGGAATGCGACGAGGAGATCGCCCGGCTGCAAGAGGAGATCGCCGCCGCGGGGGGCACGGAAGCGGACGGACCCTCGGCCGATGGGTTGGACCGTGAGGCCGGCACATCGCATCGACCGGTCCGATCGGGGCAACTTTCGCAACTGCTGGTTAAGCGAGATTGGTATCTGTGGCTGCGGCCGTGGATTCTTCGCCTCACGCCAAACGATGCGTTTTCCACGCTCCTTTTCATTTTGAGCTTGCTGCTAATTGGGACCGTGCTGAAAAGTGTGGCGCTGGTGATCAATTCGGTCCTTGTTGCCCGCGTCGCCCACCAAACGGTCTTTGAGCTTCGCCGTCGGTTCTTCGCGCATGTTCTGCGGCTGGAATTGAGTAAGCCGGGTGATGAAGGTGTGGCCCACCTCATGAGTCGCTTCACACACGACATCAATTGCATTTATTCAGGTCTTTCCGTTCTCTTAGGGAAGATGGTCCGCGAACCGCTTAAGATGTTGGCCTGTTTAGTGGGGGCGGCCTGGGTCTGTTTTCCGCTGCTGGTTTTTTCACTCTTGGTCGTTCCGCCTGCCGCCTGGGCGATCTGGAAATTGGGGAAGCTCCTGAAACGGGCCAACCGCCGGGCCATGGAAGAAATGGCCCAACTTTACGGTACATTGGAAGAGGCCTTAAGATCGCTGCGCGTGGTGAAGGCCTACACCATGGAACCGTACGAAAGGCGGCGCTTTCATGAGACGAGCCGTCGCTATCTGAACAAGGGCATGCGGATCGCCGTTTTTGATGCCCTCACGCATCCCCTAACAGAAATCTTAGGAATGTCGATTATCAGCCTTGCCATGGCGGCCGGTGCGTATCTCGTTCTGAACGAGAAGACGCATCTGCTTGGCTTGACCGTCTCCAGCCGTGCCTTGACGATGCCGGAATTGGTTCTGTTTTATGCGCTGCTTGTTGGCGCGGCGGACCCGGCGAGACGACTTTCCGATATTTTCGCTAGCCTTCAGGCGGCCATGGCGGCTTCTGACCGTGTGTTTGCCATGCTGGAGCGCGAACCCGAGATCAAGGACCGCCCTTTGGCTCGGCGAATTCCTCGTCACCGGCGGGATTTGGTCTTCGATCACGTGTGGTTCTCCTACACGCCCGATCAGCCCGTTCTCCGCGACATAAATTTGGAAATCCCGTTTGGTGAAACGATCGTCATTGTGGGAGCAAGTGGCAGCGGGAAGAGTACCTTGCTCAGTCTCATTCCCCGGTTCTTTGACCCCAATCGAGGGGAAATTCGCTTAGATGGTGTGCCCCTTCCCGATATTCGCTTGCGCTCTTTGCGAAAACAGATTGGCCTGGTCCCGCAGGAGCCGGTCCTCTTCAACGACACGATCCTGAACAACATCAAATACGGTTCGCCACAAGCGACGGACGAGCAGGCGATCGAGGCTGCCCGCGCCGCCCATGCCCACACGTTTATCGAGCAGCTTCCCCAAGGGTACAACACGCTTCTCGGGCCAATGGGGTGCGGACTCTCTGGAGGGCAGCGCCAGCGGATCGCCCTGGCCAGGGCCATGTTAAGGGATCCGGCCATCCTTATCCTTGATGAAGCCACCAGTCAAATTGATGTGGAAAGTGAACAACTCATCCATCAGGCCCTGGAACGCTTCGCCCAAGGACGGACCACCATCATCGTCACGCACCGGCTAAATACCATCGCCATGGCAGACCGGATCCTTCTTCTCAGCGGCGGCCAAATTGTGGGCTTGGGAAAACATCATGAGCTTCTTGAACAGTGCGAACTTTACCGCCGCTTGTTTGCCGGTTCGATGTGGGAACTGCGTGCAGCTTAACAGTTACCAGCGCCCGGCCTTGTGACCCTCATCACGGATACCTTTACCCGCGCCAAATAACCCCGCTGGACGGCGTGGGCGTGTACAATGAGCGAACTGGGGTCTATCCGCGGACGTAGCATTTGCAATCAGATCGAACTCAAGCCCTGGGAAAATACGTTGTATTTGTGTCTGTTTCTGTTGACATAAGTCTGGTCGGCCATGGTATTCCCACAAGACGAATCACCGCTCTTGGTGCTGCGTGATGTTCGCAAGTCGTTTCAAGAGCCGGACGGCGGTGAACTACCCATCCTTGATATCCCGGAGTTCACGGTAGAGGCGGGCGAGCAGGTGGTGATTGTCGGAGAAAGTGGCTGCGGAAAGACCACGCTCCTCCACATTATTGCGGGGATTAGCCGACCGGATGAGGGGCAGGTTCGCATCAATGGGTGGGATATTACCCTCCTATCGGAGGCTGAGTGCGATCGTTTCCGGGCGGAAAACATCGGCTACGTGTTTCAAACGTTTAACCTTCTTCCGGCCTTCACGGCCTTGGAGAATGTCCTCCTGGGGATGACGTTTGGTCGGGGAAAACCCGACGTTGCCCGCGCCAAACACCTTTTGGAACGCGTGGGGTTGGCGCATCGCATGCATCACAAGCCACGGCAACTATCCGTGGGGGAACAGCAGCGGGTATCTGTCGCCCGTGCCCTAGCCAACCGGCCAAAACTGATCTTAGCCGATGAACCGACGGCCAACGTTGATTCGGGTAATCAGCAGGCGGTGTTAGACCTTCTTCGGGAGGGGTGCCGGGAAGAGAACGTGGCGTTGATCCTGGTGACGCATAGCCCGGAGGTTGCCCGACAGTTTCCCCGCATCGTTCGCCTCCCCGACATCAACTTGGTCCTGACACGGAAGTGACGTTTGGAAATGATGTTACGCCTAACAGTCGAAAACGGTCAATTAGCTTAGTTGTGCCA
Source organism: Planctomycetota bacterium (assembly GCA_029549885.1). Lineage (GTDB taxonomy): Bacteria > Planctomycetota > Planctomycetia > Pirellulales > Thermoguttaceae > Thermogutta. Next base: position 8,911 of record JAKPII010000191.1, on the reverse strand, counting down.
TCAAAGAACGTCATAGGGTCCTGATAAGATGCCTCTTTGGAAGATAGCCTGGCGGAGTATTCAACATCGCGCGGTGGCCTCGGCTTTGACGGCCTTTTCCATGGCCCTGGGGGTGGCCCTGGTGGTTGCTGTGCTGGTCATCTATCACGTGTTAGACCGGTCTTTCCGGCGGAGTTCCCAGGGGTACGATATGATCGTCGGTCCCGCGAAAGGCAGTCCTCTAGAGATTGTCCTGAGCACCGTCTATTACTTGCAGGCGCCGCGGGGAACCATTCCTTATGAGATTTATGAAGAACTTTCACACGGACGCTTTGCTACCGAGGTGGCGGCTGCCATCCCCGTTTGTATTGGCGGAAGTTATGCCGGCTTCCCTGTGGTGGGGACCGTCCCGGAGCTTTTTGAGGAGTTCCGTTATCTGGGGGATCGGCCTTACGAGTTTGAGCCGGGCGGACGGAATTTCTCGCCCGACGCACCTTTCGAAGCAGTGATCGGCGCGACCGTGGCTAGGAGGGCGGGCCTGCGGGTGGGGGACACGTTCCGCGTGACCCACGGCCTGGCCGAACAAGGAGGCCACGAGCATCCCGATGAATTTACGATTGTGGGGGTTTTAAAGCCCACGGGGACCCCGAACGATCGGGCTTTGTTTGTCAATATCGAAGGCTTTTGGAAACTCCATCAGCATGACGCTAGGCATGGTAAAGCCTCCGAGGAGGAAGAAAGCGTTAACCCGATGGACGGAGATGGAGACGAGGCGACGAGCGAGACCGAGGCTCATGACGAGAATCATCGCGAATTGACGGCCGTCCTAGTTAAGCGGGACTGGACGAACTCGGCCAAGGCACTGGCTTTGCCCATGCAGGTGAGCAAGGAGCCTGGGGTTCAAAGCGTCATCCCCACCGAAGAGGTGGCCAAGCTCTTTGAGGGATTGCTGGGAAACATCCAGACGATTTTGCTAATTTTTGCAGTTCTTATTGTGGTCGTAGCAGGCATTGGCCTAATGGTGAGCATTTACAACTCGATGAACGAACGCAAACTGGAGATCGCCATCATGCGGGCACTAGGGGCGAAGAGGAGCACCGTAATGGCGGTTATCCTCCTTGAGTCGATACTTCTATCGCTAGGAGGTGGGGCCATTGGCGTTCTGTTGGGACATGGCCTAATAGGGGCGTTCTCGGGGGTCATTTTAGAAGAGACCGGTGTGCGGGTTAGTGCCCTCAGCTTTCAAACGGTGGAGCTAATCCTGGTGCCCGGGTTGATTATTCTCGCCTCCGTGGTGGGTTACCTGCCGGCGTTGGTAGCCTATCGCACCGACGTTGCCAAGGCCATCGCCAGCGGGGTCTGAAAAAAGGTTTATGGTTCCGCCGCGGAACTTTCTGCCCCCACCGCTGTTAAATCTCTTGGAGGGTGGTGGACACCTTCTGACCGGTTCGCTTTTCATGAATACCGGTCTTTCGGATCGTGTTTGAGGTGTTTGGTGTTTCCTGTTCGGAGGTCGTCTCATGAGGAAGTATGTCTTGAGCCTTGTGACAGTGGTGGGCATGGCATTCGCGTTGGTGGCGGGCACGGCGATGGCCCAACCACCGGGAGGGCCTGGTGGGCCCGGTGGCCGCGGCCCCGGCATGTTCATGATGGGCCCGGGTGGCGGCGTGGGTTACGCGCAGCTCCTTCGCATTGAAAAGGTCCAAAAAGAGATCGAAATGACGGATGATCAGAAGGCTGAGGTAGAGAAAATCCTTGAGAAGTCGCGGGAAAGGATGCGGGAATTGTTCCAGGGAGGCGGACAAGATCGAGAGGCTGCTCGGCAGCGGTTCCAACAGGCCCAGCAGGAAACCCAGAAAGCCATTGAAGGCGTTCTGCTTCCCGATCAAGTCAAGCGACTCAAGGAGATTCGTCTGCAGGTCATCGGAATCGGCGCGGCCATGATGGACCAGGAAGTCCGGAAAGAATTGGGCGTGACCGAGGAGCAGGCCCAAAAGATCCGTGACGCCGTCCAGAAGGTCATGGAAGAGTTGCGCGGCCAGCGGCAACAGGGTGAGCGTCCAAGCCCTGAGCAGATGCGAGAGCGGATGCAGCAGATGCAGCAGAAGATGGAAGAGGCCGTCATGAGCCAGTTGACGGAAGAACAAAAGAACAAATGGAAGAGCATGATCGGCGAAAAGTTTGAACTGGATCGCTCCGAATTGTTCGGTGGCTTCCGCGGCGGTCCTGGCGGGGCACCGGGCGGCGCTCCTGGTGGTCAGCGCCGTGGCGGAAACCGGGGCGCCTGAGATTGCCCCCGCGGGCCTGTCCCGCTGCGTCGGCTCCATCACAAGGAAAGCCCCCGATTCCCGCAAATTATGCTAGAACATTACGCTGTTCGCGGGCAATAAATCCCCACGGAATCGGGGGCTCCTTTAATGATGTTGGGAGTATTTGCAGTCCAGCGTCTTTATTTGTAGCCTTTTGTCAACGAAATGTGTTAACTATTTGGTCACGCCTTGATTGCTCTTATAATGTGTTGACAGAGTTTTGGGACGTGCGGTTCAGCGCTCTCATGCAATGGAATGAGTGTGGGGTATCGGCTGAACTCTCCCGCGTTAAGTGTTTGCATCTTTCCGATCGGGCCATCCAGAAAAATAACCTCCCTGATAACGATAGGTTTGTTTCGCCAAGCCAAGGTTTTGATTTGAGCGGTGCGAGACAGGAGATCAGTAGCTTTTGATCCAGGTGACTGTTTTTTAGGTTTGGCCTTCGTGGGCAGCGTTTGTCGGTGGCGTAATTCGGGCAAAATTTGACGGTTGGCGTCACCAAAATGGGAATGATAGCGTGATTATGGAAGCCGGAGAAATTTTGGTTCGCAAAGGTCTTCTTACCCCGCAGCAGCTCCAGTTGGCCCGACGCCATCAGACTGAGGGTAAGCGACTGGATCAGGCTGCGGTGGGGATGGGGCTGGTCTCCGAGGAGGACGCCCTTCGCGCGCTTGGTGAGGAATTGGGGATCGAGTACATTGATCTTTCCGAGGCCACCATTGATCCCAGCATCCTCAAGAATTTCCCTGTGAAATTCATCTACCGGGAGTCGCTCTTTCCTATCCGGGAAGAGAATGGCCGACTGCTCGTTGCGACCAGTGATCCGTTCAATCTTTACCCCCTCGACGAATTGGCCACCGCCACAGGGAAAACGGTCGTCCCTGTCCTGGCCAGCCAGGCCGAGATTGCCAAGCTCATCAAGACCTACTTGGGTGTGGGCGGTGAGACCATCGAGGAGTTGATGGCTCAGGGGGAGGAAGAAGAAAGCGCTGTTGAGCTCCTCGACGAGATCGAAACTGATGGTTCCGAGCTATCGAAGTTGGCCCAGGAACCCTCGGTGGTTCGATTGGTCAATGAAATATTGTTAGAGGCGATCGATCTGCGAGCGAGTGACGTGCACCTTGAATCGCAGCCGTCTGGGCTCAAGATTCGTTACCGGATTGACGGCGTTTTGCATCCTCAGCCAGTCCCGCCCGAGATCAACCGGTTCCACGCCGCTATCATCAGCCGCCTCAAGATCATGGCAAGGCTGAATATTGCCGAGCGGCGGTTGCCGCAGGACGGGCGCATCCAACTCCGCGTGGCCGGACGCGAGGTTGACGTTCGTGTCTCCGTCATCCCCATGATCCACGGCGAAGGGATCGTCCTTCGTTTGCTGGATAAGGGCGCGATGGAGTTCGACCTCCGGAAACTGGGGATGGAGCAAGATGTTTACGAGAAATTCCGTGAGCTGATCCAACTGCCACACGGCATTTTGCTCGTGACAGGGCCGACCGGGTCGGGTAAGACCACGACCCTTTACAGTGCCTTGCTTGAAATTAGGGATGAATCGATCAAGATCATCACCACGGAAGACCCTGTCGAGTACCAGTTGGAAGGGATCAACCAGATTCAGGTCCATCCCAAGATCGGACTGACCTTTGCCCATTCGCTTCGCAGCATCTTGCGTCACGACCCGGATGTCATCCTCGTGGGCGAAATCCGTGACCTGGAGACGGCCGAAAACGCGATTCAGGCGTCGTTGACCGGCCACCTGGTGTTTAGCACCTTGCACACCAACGATGCTGCCGGGGCATATACCCGTTTGGTGGATATGGGCGTGGAGCCGTTTTTGGTCTCCAGCACGGTTGAGGCCGTCATGGCCCAACGATTGGTCAGGACACTTTGCCCCGAATGCAAGGAACCCTATCGGCCACGACCGGAAGAATTGCCCAAGGACTTCCCGCGGGAAATCCTCGAGCAGGGCGTCACGTTATATCGGGCGGTGGGATGTCGGGCGTGCCGGCACGTGGGTTACCGAGGCCGGGTGGGTATTTTCGAGCTTCTTGTCACCAGCGAAAGGATTCGGGAACTGGCTCACGACCGGGCTAGCAGTTGGGTGATCCGGCAGACAGCGATCGAAGAGGGGATGATCACCCTGCGGCAGGACGCATGGCGGAAAGTATTGAGTGGGCGAACTACAATTGAAGAGATCGAGCGGGTGACGCGGGCCGAAGAGCATTAACCCATGGCCCTCCCCTCGGTACCAGTCACCGCGAGATAGAACCCGGTCAAAGATGATCATAGCGGCCGCCCAAAATGCCTGAGTTCAGTTACGTCGCCGTTGATGCGAATGGCCAGCGGGTGACGGGGACAATCGCAGCCGCCACAAAACGGGAGGCCCTGACGGCCATCGCCAGTCGGGAGCTTTACCCGTTGGAGGTGCGAAGCGAGGCCCCCGCGCGGCCTCTTTTCAGCTTTGGCCGACGATCTGTTCCTGCCCAGGCAATGGCTGTCGTTTATGGTCAACTGGCCGACCTTCTGCGAAGCGGCGTGCCCCTTCTCCGTGCCTTGAACATTGTGAAAAGTCAGTCGGTTCACCCGACACTCAAGGAGGTTCTCGGGGAAGTTGCCCGGCGCGTTGAGGATGGTATGGGCCTTGGTGATGCCATGGCCCGGTTTCCGGGTGTCTTCAGCGAGATGGCCAGCAGTATGGTCCGTGCGGGGAGCGAAGGTGGGTTCCTCGAAGAGGCCCTCTACCGTGTGGCCGAGTTTACCGAGGCGACGGAAGACCTGCGAAAACGGGTTAAGGGGGCTATGGCCTATCCGATGTTCCTCATCGTGATCGGGTCATTGCTGGTCAGCGGCCTTTTGATCTTTCTTGTGCCCCAGTTTGAGGGGATGTTCCAGAACCTGCGGGAACGGAATGAATTGCCGGGCCTGACAGAAGGGCTGCTGGCCTTCAGCCAATTCCTTCAGGCATGGGGCATCTGGGTCGTTGTCGTGATCATCTTGGGCTTCTTCAGTGTGAGGGCTTGGCTGAGGAGCGAGACGGGGCGGCGGTTGTGGGATCGTTATGTTCTGAAGGTCCCGATTCTGGGTGGGATTGTGCTCAACTTTGCGGTAGCCCGATTTTGCCGAGTTTTGGGGACCCTGTTGAAAAATGGTGTGCCCATCCTGCGGGCGTTAGAAATTGCCAGTGAAGCCACGGGAAACGTCCTGCTGGGAGAGGCGGTTCACAAAGCCACCAAAAACATTTCACAAGGTCAGCGCCTGGCGGAACCGCTGGCGGCGTGCAAACTCTTTCCCCCCTTAGTGGTGGAAATGATCGCCGTGGCCGAGGAGGCGAATACGTTGGAGACCGTCCTCTTGCAAATTGCCGATTCATTGGAGCGGCGGACGTGGCGACAACTGGATGTGGGGGTTCGCTTGTTGGAGCCCATCCTGTTGCTGCTGGTGGCCATGGCGGTGCTGGTCGTGGTCGTGGCGCTGCTGTTACCGGTGTTTAAGATGAGCGGTGCTGTCGGGTAAAATGAGGTTAACTCGCCGCACCCCGGTGTTGACCCGCAGTGGGTGACTAACCACCCGAGCGATACAAACGTCCCACCTAAAGGAGTGTAAATCAGGCCAGTCGTTTTAGAGTCTATCCGAAAAAGCTCCCTCTCCCCCCGGGAGAGGGTTGGAGTGAGGGCAAGCGAACGTCGGAATCGCTTGAGAAGACCAGCAGCGATTCGAGCCATCCTTACCCCCGACCTTCCCCGCCGAACGGGTGGGGCGAGATTCTGGGATAGGCTCTTATTCGCAAAACCTGCCAGGCTTTTTGGCAGCGGACTTGCTGCCAAATTCCCTCTGAAAAAATCGTTGTATGGAAAATGGTACCTCAAGCGGTTTTGGATTGTTTATACGATAGGGAAGTGTCACGCCCAGACCACGGCGGCGATCCCCGCCGATTGGGTGATTGGCACCGACCACACGAATGGGATGGCAACGACAAAAGGATGGGAAGATGAGACAGACAAAAGGCTTTGTGCGAAAGAAACTGTCGCGGACCACTCGCAAAGGTTTGACGCTGATTGAGGTGTTGATCGTCCTTACGATCCTCCTCATCATAGCCTCGCTGGCCGTAACGAACTTGATCGCGGTGCAGCGAAGGGCGTACATCAACGCGGCGAGGACTCAAATCAAGGCGTTCGAGCAGCCCTTGCATGCGTATTACCTAGACTTCAATGAGTACCCGCCGTCACTTGATGCCCTCATTACGCCGCCGGCGGACCTCGCTGACCCCACCAAATGGAACGGTCCCTACTTGGATGCCCAAGCCGTTCCCCTTGATCCGTGGGGTCGGGAATACCAGTACCTCTATCCTGGGCAATATAACACCGATAAGCCGGACATTTGGTCAATGGGGCCGGATGGTGTTGACGGCACCGAGGACGACATCACCAATTGGGGTCAGTAAGCCACATGGTGTTAAGACGCGTTTTGGGAGCGGAGGGGACAAGTCTCGATGAGTTTGGTGTTCGGGCGGACCTATGCCGCGCGGAAGGTGCAATGGACCGTTGTCCCGCCTGGTCGGTCTAAGCGGGCCTGCGGCGATGTCCCCCGTCTTGCCTTTACCCTCCTCGAGGTGGTCATTGTCCTCGTCCTGGTGGTGATCCTGTCGGGCGTAGCTTTCAATGCCCTGATGCGTCCCATGGCGGCACGACGCCTGCAACTGGCCGCAGATCAAATCCGGGCCGAATGGATCCGGGCCAGAAATCGTGCGATGGCCAATGGTCAGACGTATTACTTTCAGTGTGAATTGGGCGGCAACGGTTACGTCCTTGTCCCCTACGATGCCTCGGTGCCCGGGACGGATGTTTATGACCCTTCCATGGGGACTCAAGACATGACCGATGTGCCGCTGATGCAAATCCCGGGTGGTGGTTCGCGGAAAGAGCTTCCGGAAAAAATCACATTCGTGGATGTTCAGGTGGAAGGCGGGGAGCTAACGGCGGCTATCACGGAGGATCCAACGCTCTCGAGCCCACCATCGGACGGGTCGTCGATCCTGTTTTTCCCAGATGGAACAACGAGTTCGGCCCTGATCACGTTGGAGAATGAGTTTGGCCGACGGATTGACATTTCTTTGCGTGGCTTGACCGGGGCCGTCCTGGTCGGTGAGTTGTATGACTCTGAATCGGCCGGGATGACGGAACTGCCCGCCGCCCCGTCGGTGGCGGGATCATAGTGTGGTTGCCATTCGCTGGGTTGGGATGAGCTTCGGGCCCACGATCGGCAGAAGTGTTGTCATGTTCACATGTGAGAAAAAACTTCCGACCAGCAACAAACCCGATCGCCATCGGCGGGATGGGTTCACGCTGTTGGAAGTCCTTCTCGCGCTGGCCATTTTGCTTACGTCGCTGGCGGCGATTGGGCAGCTTGTGTTCAATGCGTACCAGAACGCCCTGCGGGTCAAAAACCTGACGCGGGCCCAATTGATTTGCGAAGGGATTCTCGCCGAGCTGAACGCCGGTTCCTTGCCGCTTGAAACGATTGCCGATGCACCGGTGGAAGATATTGACGACACGGTTGAGCCGGGCTGGCTTTACTCAATTGACATCGGGGAACTTGACACCAACGGGCTTTTGAGCGTTCGGGTGACGGTCTATCAGGACCCCTCGCTGTTTGCTCGGCCTGTTGAACTGACGCTGACCCAGTGGATGATTGACCCCACCGTGGAGTTCGTGCAGCCGGGTGAAACCGCGGGGAGCGAGGGCATGGAAAGCTCCGCGACTTCGGAATCTGCTCCGTCGGGAGAATCGACAGGCCAGGAAGGCACGGGCTCACGGTAAAAATGCGGTGAACGAACGGGCAGAGCGGTATTTAGGAGCCGAGTGAAGTGTGGCCATCAGACGGTACGGAAGGCGACATATGAATCTTACCAAGCGACAGACAATCAGCTTCGGAAGCAAAGCGGGAATGAGCATCGCGCCCTGGGGAGCGGGGCAAAGCGGTGGTTTTCTCGCCCTGGCTCGGAAGTTGCGCCGCACCCGTGGTCTGACGCTCTTGGAGGTACTCCTTTCACTCGGTTTAATCGCCATCTTGTTGGCTGCCCTGGGCACGGCGGTGGATTTTCATTATCGGGTGGTTCAGTCTGCCCGGCATCAGGTGGAAGAGACACAATTGGCGAGGGTCCTGCTCGATCGGATTGCCCAGGATATCCGCGGGGCGGTCTCGTATGATCCTGTCAATTTTGAGGAATTGATCCCGGGTCTGGTCACAAAGTCGGGGAGCAGTAGCAACCTTTCCTCGCTGGCCGAGGAGGCTGGAATTGATCCCAGTCTGCTTCTTGAATCGGGTAACGAGATGGGGACATATAGTACGGGAGGCGACTGGACATCAACAACGCTGCCACGTTCTGTCCCGGGGTTATATGGGGGCTCAAACTGGATCGAGATTGACGTTAGCCGTTTGCCCCGGCCCGATCAATGGCAATCCGAATATGCCCTCGCGGCGGATGGTCTTTTGGTGGACCGCATCAGCGACGTGAAGACGGTTGCGTATTTCGTCCTCTCGCCGGAGGAGACCATCAACTACTCGTTCGTGAGCATGCCGGGAGTCGTTGGGTTTGACCAGCAGGGGGGATTGGTGCGGCGGGAACT
>JAKPII010000179.1 GCA_029549885.1 Planctomycetota bacterium | reverse complement strand
GCCAAGGGAACGCGTGATGATGTTTTTCGGGATATACTGAGGTCGAATTTCTTCGGGCAGACTGCGAAGCTCCCAGACGAGACTATGGTCTCGGGAGAGTTGCTCAATGGAGTGCTTGCGGCAGCGATAGACACGGCTGTCACCCACTTGAGCCACGAAGGCACCGTCCGGACACATGACAAGCGCGCTGATGGTCGTCCCCATCCCGCGAAAGCTGTCGTTGGCTTGGGCACATTCGAAGATCTGCCGATTAGCTTCCAAGACGGCCGCTCGCAGGGCGTCCTTGACGGGCAGGTCCTTCAATTTGCGATACATCAGCGGAATCGCTTCGACGGCCTTCTTGCTGGCCGTTTCTCCCGCTGCATGAGCACCCATGCCGTCCGCAACGATGAACAGATGTCCACGGGAACGAAATGCCTCCAGGCTACCGGCGAGGTCCTCGGCATGCGCGTCTTGGTTGTTCGATCGCCGCAGCCCGATGTCGGTCTTGGCTGCGTATTCGACGCATTCCTTCCAAATGTAATTGCCCTCAGATGAATGATTCATCACATTGGCCGTTCAAGGCATGGAAAACGTTCATTCATTTGACCACCCGAATTGCGGCATTGTCAATATTTTTGGCCCCCGGATCGTACGCTTGCCGATAACCGTGCCATCGCGTCCGATTGTCATTTAAATTGCCACCGCAAACTGGCCAGTTGAAATCTGTGTCAGAAAACACCCTCCTATCTTGCAGTGGGGGCCCGCCATCTATGCCACGGCCACAACACCGCGTCATTGCCCACCGCCGGGTTTGGACGGACTGGCCATGTTCCCCAAAATCTACCCGGTTGCGCGCCATCGTGTCCGCGGCGCTGCCGATTGATGCGCCATTGTGCGCCCCTGTCCAAGCCGGGAATGCCTAGATCCAGTTGTGCCGCCTCAAAGACCTTCGTGCTAGGCCCGAACCGCCACGACCGCCCGACGCTTTTAGGAAATCGAGGACCGCCGTCGTAACCTTGACTCTCCTTTGGCTGGGTTCAGCCAGACCTACTGCACAGCCCAAACGGGTAACGTCTCCCGCAACATCCGACACACATTGAGATTATCGGACGCCACGCTTTCTGTATCTTGTTCAATATCCGGGATTTGGTTATTTTGCCCAATCTTACTGATCCTCATTTTAGTCCGCAGCTATCGGCAGGCCAACCTTTACCGGCGGCAGCAGGCAAGAAAACTGCTGGCCCCATTTCTCTTTCGCAGCACTAAAGTTGTCGGACGTTGGTAAGCTCTGCCGCGTTTCATGAACGTGCCGAGACACAAGCAGCTTTGATATCGACTCGGCGCCCGGTTGTGTCGAGCTTGTCGGGTATTACGAAATCCAGGTCTTTGATCGTTCTGTCGAGGAAAACGCGCTCATCGCTTTGGTCGGAGATGCTCGCTCTGGCGGACGATGGGATTGTAAGAACAGATTGTCAGGAGCCGGTTGTGATCGATTTATGTGATGCGCCGCGCAGTAGCAAGAAAGAACTCAACGATGATACTCCAGGCAGCGGTTTCAAAGATGTCCGCTCTCATCTTTCATAACGTGCGGGCAAGTCTTTTGGTTCTGCTTTTTTTAGCCCCGTTTGCTGCCGGTGCCGATTCCGGTCCTATTCGACTGCCCCCCGTTGACCAAGATACTGCCGGCTTGCCGGGCGAGAATCCTTTCACGGCTCAAGGGCTTGAGATGCGGATTGCCCGCCGCGGGTCAGATGAGGTACCCTCGCCGCTTCCGCTTGACGTAATTGGACCGAACGTCCGCTCCACACGAATTGAGCAGGCCGCCCGACAGGCCGATTTGTTGACGTTCAAAGGATACGAACTAGCTGGACGAGGGGCCTTTTTTGCCGCTCGGGCCCAGTTTCGCGCTGCCCTCTTCGTCCTTGCCCAGGCCCTCGATACCGAACACCGGACGTCGGAGCACTCCCAGATGCTGGATGCCGCCTGGGTTGCCCTAAAGGAGGCTGAGGACTTCCTCCCGCGGCCAGGAAAGCAGGTGACATCCGCATCCGTTCCGGGGATCATTGCCCGACATGATTCCTCTGTGCTTAAAGACCATACCTTCGGGGTGCTGACCCCCCTGGAGGCGTATCAGATCTATCTGAACTTTGCTCAGGACTTGTTTTCTCGCGCGGTAGCCGCGGAAATCACCGGCTCGATGGCCCTTCGCGGGTTGGGCAAAATCTATGCGGAGACGAGCGCGGCAAACGGTCTGCTTCAGGGTGATTCCGAGGCCCAAGCGGTGGTCTTTTACCAGGCAGCTCTCAATGTCTGGCCGGAGAACTACATGGCTGCCAACGACCTTGGCGTCCTGTTGGCCCGGGGTGGCCGATGGGACGACGCCATTTCCGTATTGGAGTATGCCCGTCGGATTCGGAACGATCCTGTCATTGTGCGCAATCTAGTAAAAGTTTATCGACAACAAGGACTGGCCGACCGTGCCGCGAAGCTACTTGCGGAGGCTGGTTCTCTGTCGCGAGAACCCGAGGCGACCGATAACGACGTTGTCCGGAGTGTGGCTTGGGTTCCGCCCGAGGTGCTTGATCAGGCGGATCGCAGCCTAGCGAAGGGGCCTCTCGGCGAGTCGCAGTTTTCATCTTCAAACCCGGTGACGCCCAGCGGATCCCACCCCACCATTCCCACGAAAAGCAATACAGGCCGATTGGGGTTGCTACCATTGTTGACCATGGGCCCCGCCGACTCTGTCGCCGGCCAATCCGGCGCAGCTCGGGGCCAGAATGGAGTCGTCAATACCCCGACCGAGTTTGTGCCGGGTTCTTCGGCGGGAACACAAGAGTGGCCTATCTCCCTCGGCCCGACGGCGGACCCTCTGACCACGGGTGTTACCTTGCCGAATCCCGCTTCGCCGTGTCCGCGCTGCGCGGTGGACGGTTCCATTTGTGATTGCTCCAAGTGGGGAGGCTGGCAGCGGGCACGGATGATCGCTTGGGAGAAATACGCCCAGGGAGAATACGTGGGCCCCGCGCGGCTTGCCCATGTCCCGGAATACCGGCTCCGCGTGGACGACGAACTGCAAATCGTCTATCGCATCACGCGGGAGGAGACCTCGCGACCGTACCGCTTGAACGTGGGAGATCAACTGCGCATCGAGTCAGCCACTGATCCCACATTGAACCGCGACGTCCTCATCCAACCGGATGGGACGGTGACGCTCCTTCTTTTGGGTCAGGTCAAGGCCACCGGACTTACGGTAACACAACTGCGAGATCGCCTCGAGCAACTTTATCGCCGCTATTATCGTGCCCCGGCCATTACGGTGACGCCTATCCTTGTTAACAGTAAGCTGGAGGACCTGCGGGCGACTGTCGATCGCCGTTCTGGTGAGGGTGGCCAAAGCCAAAATGTCCGTATCACGCCGGAGGGAACAATCGCGCTCCCCGGTTTGGGCTCGGTGAAGGCCCAAGGGCTGACGTTGAGCGAACTTCAGGCCGAATTGAACGAACGCTACCGGGAAGAAGTCGAGGGGATTGAAGCCATGCCGATCCTGGTGCAGCGGGCCCCGCGATACGTTTACGTTTTGGGAGAAGTGGAGTCCCCTGGCCGGTTTGAGTTGACCGGCCCAACCACGGTCATCCAGGCCATCAGTATGGCCGGCGGATGGAAAATAGGGGCCAATCTGCGGCAAGTGGTGATCTTCCGCCGCGGGGATGACTGGCGATTGTTGGCTACGATGCTCGACCTCCAGGCGGCCCTGCACGGCAATAAGGCAACCCCGTGCGATGAAATCTGGCTGTCTGATTCGGATGTGGTCATTGTCCCCAAAAGCTTCCTCCAACGGAGCGACGATTTCATCGAGATGGTGTTCACCCGCGGGATTTACGGCGTCCTACCGCTGCAAACGACGATTAACTTCTCAAAGCTCAGCACGATTTGAGCGGATACCACCCACGGGGGCGTTCTTCGGTCGGTTTGTCGTTTTCTTGACAGGCGCAGTTGCGTGACCTACGTTTTTACAAACCGAACCGCCGTGCACGTCTTGTCAGAGGCGGTTCACGTGGAGTAAGCGCGCCGGGGATTCCTAGCCCAAATTGGCCAAATAGGGAATTCCCACTTTTCGGGAAACTTGTCATACCATCTTCGATCGAACGCATCTTTTGACAATGACACAAGGGAGGAGCGATGAGCGCCCGAGTTCTTGTTGCCGATGACTCTAGCACCATGCGCAAAATTATCATTCGCTCGCTTCAGGCCGTGGGCGTGCAGGATGCCGTGGAGGCCGCCGACGGAAACGAGGCCTTGGCCTTGTTCCAGCCAGGGGCTTTTAACCTCGTGTTGACGGATTGGAATATGCCGGGGAAATCCGGGCTGGAAGTGGTCCAAGGGATTCGCGCCCAAGATCCGAATGTCCCCATTATCATGGTGACCACAGAGGCCGAGAAAAGCCGCGTCTTACAGGCCATTCAGGCGGGTGTTTCCGACTATCTCGTCAAGCCCTTCACGGCGGATACCCTCCGTGAGAAGCTGGAAAAGCACGGTTGCGGGTAATGGCCGGGCCGGACTTGATCACTGGAGTCTGTGGAAAAGCGGAACGTCGAGCTTGGGTTTCTCGCCTATCGGTTCGGCGGTCTTGGGCGTCAGGAGCCATTGTCCGCAAAAAAATACAGCCCGGCAGATAGCTTGACCTATCGCCGGGCTGTTCCCCCCTGGGCACATTACGTGTGGTCCGAGTTTGGCCTGATCCATTCCGGTCTTATGTCCGCATCCCGCGCTCGCGTCCAAGACCGACTTGCACTGTGACCCGGACAGTTATAGGTATCGACCGGCACAATCCCTAATCTTGAGAAACTCTGTAAACTCGTTACAGCCGGTACAGCACGTTCCAACGGACCCAGGAGATAGTGGCTACTCCGTTGCTGATGCTGGAGATATTCTAAGCGGTACCCCCTACCGGGCAATGTCCGCATAGTTGACACGGCCGGGGAACGGGGCTGAAAATCAAAGCTTGAGTCCCCTGTGGCTTTCAAGCAAGCATTCGGTCCTTCATGTAGCCCTTTTAGCAGGAGAGGAGGTTCTATCCATGGGTATGCACCGTCGCCACTTCCTGGTTTCGACAGCCGCCTTGGCCGCCGGTGGTATGGCGTTTTCCGGCGCGAAGATGGTATGGGCGGTTCCCGGCGAAATCTCAACCCCACGATCGGGTGCGCAGCTCAAACTGTCCAGTCAGTTGGGCGTCATTCCAGGAAAGAGCCTAGAAGAAAAACTAGAGAAAATGAAGAAGTGGGGCTTCGATGCTGTGGAGTTGCCCGGTGACATCGTCGGCAAAGTGGAGATGTATGCGAAGGCTGTGGCCAACGCCGGGTTGAAGATCAGCGCCGTTTGCTGGGGCTCCGCCGGTGGTGCCTTGGTCTCTGAGGACGAGAATCGCCGGAAGGACGGTATCCGCATGATCAAGGAGGTGCTCAGCGCTGCGGGCGAACTGCAATCGACGGGGGTCATTTATGTCCCGGCATTCAACGGGCAAACCAAGTTGACCAACCAGGAGATTCGCAAGGTCTTGCTGGACATCCTCCCAGAGATCGGTGAACACGCTGTGAGCGTGAAATCCCGCGTCCTTCTGGAACCCCTCAACCGCAAGGAGGCATTCTTCCTCCGTCAGGTGGCGGATGCGGCGGCCATTTGCCGGGATGTTAATAGTCCGGGGATTTGTCTGATGGGCGACTTCTATCACATGTACATCGAGGAGCCGAGCGACTTCGCCGCCTTTGTGGCCGGTGGACCGTGGCTCCATCATGTCCATCTGGCTTCGCGGATTCGAGTCCTACCCGGACAGGACGAACGCTCATTTGTCGATGGTTTTCGGGGCCTCAAATGGGTCGGCTATCAGGATTACTGTAGCTTTGAATGCGGTGTCCAGGGTGACCGCGAGGTGGAAATCCCCAAGGCCATGGCCTTTTTGCATGAGGAATGGGAAAAGGCCACACTGCCCGGGGTGGCCTGAACGGAACTGAGTGCGGACAAAGCACACCAGCGTGACGAGTCGTATGATATTTCGTGGCCTGAACCGTTAGGTCGTCATTCCTAAGAGATGGGAGGACAAGCAACATGAACAAGCAACTGTGTGTGATGGTTTTGGTGGCTCTTTCGCTGGGCACAAGTTTTCTAGCCCGCGCGGAGGAAGGGCGTGCCCGCGATGAGATCATCGATCCTGCGGTGGCCGCCCAAGACCCGGATTTTGCTATTCAGGGTGAATACCTGGGTGAAGGTGTCCTGCCCGATGGAACGCAGGGCAAGCTGGGCGTGCAGGTGGTCGCCCGCGGAGGTGGCCAGTTTGAGGCGTTCATCCTGGTGGGCGGTCTGCCAGGAGAAGGCTGGGATCGTAGCCGTCCTCGCATTGCCGGAAAAGCGGTCCGTGAAGACGGCAAGGCAAGCGTCCAAGCAGAGGGTTGGCAGGGCGTGATCGAAAACGGCGAGATGACGCTCAAACACGAGAAAGGCGAAGTCAAACTCAAGCGAGTCGAGCGGAAAAGCCCAACCTTGGGTCAGAAACCACCCGAAGGGGCCGTCGTCCTCTTTGACGGTCGCAATGCCGATGCCTTCGACGGTGGCACGGTGCTTCCGGATGGGAGTCTCCTGTCGGGCGTGACCACCAAGCAAGGATTTGGGAGCTACACGCTGCATCTAGAGTTTCGCCTCTCCTGGATGCCGCGGGCCTTGGGGCAAGCTCGTTCCAACAGTGGGGTATATCTCCACGACTGCTACGAAGTCCAGGTTCTCGATTCATTTGGGCTGACGGGGGAAGATAACGAATGCGGCGGCATCTACAGGGTGAAAGCCCCCGATCTCAACATGTGTTTGCCCCCGCTCGTTTGGCAGACGTATGACATCGAATTCACCGCGCCCAAATATGAGAACGGCCAAAAGGTTGCCAATGCGCGGTTGACGGTCCGTCATAACGGCGTGGTCATCCACGACAACTTGGAATTGCCGGGGGCCACGCCGGGACGCCAGCAAGAAGGCCCGGCCCCGCGGCCGATCCATTTGCAGGCCCACGGCAATAGGGTGACCTATCGCAATATCTGGCTGGTGCCGAAGGATTGATGTGCAACACTTGTGCCAGCCGGCGCTTCAAAAAGCACGTTTCTTGCCCTGGCTTACACGTGGCAATAAGGTAGAATATTGATGATTGGCCAACAAGTTCATGTGATGAGTTGTCGGCCTGTGAAAAAGTGAAAGTGGATTTTTCGGCCATTGTAACCGATAACAATCCACGCAGGAAGAATCGTTGGTGAAGCAGACAATCGGACCTCTCGCCGCATATTCCGACGGAGGTGCCAACCCTTTAGCGTGAACCAGGGTCAAGTCAAAGGCTTGTGCAAGTGCACGCCCGACCCTCGTTCGTCTCGCAGCGACGCATCCAGTCGCAATATCGCGAGAGGTCGATTGGTCAACCGCCGGGGTCCATCTTGGACTCGGGCGGTTTTCTTTTTGAGACCGTCAGAATTGGTCCGATCTTCGAC
>JAKPII010000172.1 GCA_029549885.1 Planctomycetota bacterium | reverse complement strand
TTTTTCGGCCAGTGGGAAACCAGGGTGGCAACGCGGTGAAACCGCCCCTGCAAGAGGGCGGTTTTTTGCTTATCGAGAACGTAATCGGAACACGCTTACAACAAACGCAGAAAGGGAGTGCTCGCTAATGTTGGATCTAAGGGCCATCCGTGCCAATCCTGAAGCAGTGGAGCAAGCTCTTGCCCGTCGGGGAGAACACACACCTATTGCCGAACTATTTGAGCTGGACCGTCGCTGGCGTGAACACTTGGTTGAAGTCGAGCAACTGAAGGCGCATCGCAATGCGGTGTCCGAGCGCATCGGAAGGGCCAAAGGAAGAGGACCCGAAGCAGAGGCAGCCATAAAAGAGATGAAAGAACTGGGGGAACGGATCAAATCACTTGATACCGAAGTGCGCGAGTTAGAGAGCCGGATCAACGATCTATTGTTGACCATACCGAATATTCCGCATCCCGATGTCCCTGACGGCACATCCGAAGCGGACAACGTAGAGGTTGAACGCTGGGGTGAGCCCAGGGAATTCTCTTTTGAGCCCAAACCGCATTGGGAGATCGGAACGGATCTGGGCATATTGGATTTCGACAGAGCCTCAAAAGTGGCCGGCGCGCGCTTTAGTTTTGTAACGGGTTTCGGTGCGCGCCTTCATCGGGCGTTGATCAACTTCATGATTGATCTTCACACACAAGAACACGGTTATGTAGAAATGCTGCCTCCGTACATGGCCAATACCGCCAGTTACATCGGTACGGGTCAATTGCCCAAGTTTGGCGAAGACATGTTTAAAATTGAGGGTCGTGACTTATATTTGATTCCCACCGCGGAGGTACCCGTAACCAACTACCACCGCGACGAAATACTCGATGGCGACAGCCTGCCCCGCTATTACGTAGGCTTTTCAGCCTGTTTTCGCTCTGAAGCAGGATCGGCCGGACGTGATACCCGCGGTCTGATCCGGCAGCATCAATTTGACAAAGTTGAGCTCGTGAAGTTAGTTAAACCCGAAACCTCTTATGAAGAACTGTCGAAACTGGTCCATGAAGCCACGGAGGTCCTGCGTCGTTTGGAGTTGCCCTATCGTGTGGTGAAGATGTGTGCGGGCGATTTGGGATTTACCGCGGCGATGAAGTATGATCCCGAGGTATGGATGCCGAGCTATGGTCGTTATGTGGAAGTCTCTTCGTGCAGCAATTTCGAGGACTTTCAGGCACGCAGGGCCAATATTCGCTTCCGGAGAAAGAAGGGTCAGAAGGCAGAATTCGTCCATACGTTGAACGGTTCAGGCCTGGCAGTGGGTCGTACCTTGGCGGCTATACTGGAGAATTACCAGAACGAAGACGGCTCTGTCACCGTACCCGACGCTCTGCGCCCGTACATGGGCGGTTTGGAGAAGATCACCCGCTGAGAGTCGGCATCGGCGAGATCTCAAAGAGGACGACTGATCTTTTTATGTGTCCGTCATCTCCCGATCGTGCTGTGATAGCTATCGATTATCACAGCGCGATCGGGACGAATAAACCCACGAAATACAACTCGGGTAAGTCCACTAACTGAAATCGGAGGTTTTCTTCGCACCTTCTCCGTTCGCTGCCAAAAGACCGGGAATCGCCTGTCTTGCAGGCTTGCGTTGCGATCGGCACCGGTGAGCCGGTTTTGGGGCTGTCCCAAAAGGTCGGCCCCTCGTCTCTTTTAGCTCGTGTCTTGTTTTAGAAACTGGTAAAATTAGGTTATAGAGGCTATGGGGATGGTAGACTGCGATTATGAAAACGAAGAGAAAGCATAGCAAAGTGACGTTCA
>JAKPII010000156.1 GCA_029549885.1 Planctomycetota bacterium | reverse complement strand
CCCAAGGTCCATCAGGGCTTGGTTGATAGCCGCGGGTTCACGGTTCGGTAAGAGATACTCCGCGAACTGCCAAAGAAGGGCGTCCCGGGAAGGATCATGCCGGGTGCCGTCCAAGCCCAGCCAACGGGTAAACAGCCGCCGGGTGTTGGCCTCAAGGATTGGCGCCGGGCGGTTATACGCCAAAGATACAATGGCCCCGGCCGTATAACGTCCGATGCCGGGGAGCCTCCTCAAAAGTTCGACACTGTCGGGTACGACGCCCCCATATTGAGACACAATGATTTTCGCAGCCTCGTGCAGCTGGCAGGCACGCCGATAGTACCCCAGGCCTTGCCAAAGCCGAAGGATGTCTTCTTCTTTCGCACGGGCCAGACGGTAAACCGTCGGAAATCGTTTGAGAAACCGCTTGAAGTATTTTTCAACGACCGTGGTCGTCGTTTGTTGAAGCATGACCTCACTGACCCAGATTGCGTAAGGGTCGTGCGTTTCCCGCCAGGGAAACCGGCGTCCGTGACGGCGATACCACGCCCGCAAAGATCGCCGAATTTGTCTCACTTCCCCTAGAGATGGAAATTGACAGGGCACAGCGGTGGCATCCATGGTGGGGTGGTTTTCTCCGGCTGATCTCTTGGGCATATGGCGTCAATCGTTAACAGGCGTTACAATCCCAGAAATTGCTAGCGGCACATGGGGACTTGACGGCCCACACACGGTTAGGTCACACTGTGCGGTGACACGCTGTGAACATATAGCTTGTTAAATCCGTGCTCGGCCTATCAGTCATCTTATAGGACTGGAAGGCGCCCGTTGAGTTGTCCACGGTCAAAAGGAACTGAAGCGACTTGCGGATCGCTTGGCTGGGTCTATTAGCCCGTATCTGACGGGGGGAATAAAAGAACGACAGGCGGAGGGACGCCGGATTTCTAGGTTTTTGGATACAGTGGATGACTGGACATGGCAAACAGAGCTTTCTTAGCAATCGACATGGGTGCGTCCAGTGGCCGGCATGTGGTCGGGTCTTTTGATGGCCGACACTTGCGCTTGGAAGAGGTCTATCGCTTTCAGAACGGGCCCGTGGAGGTGAACAATCGGCTTTACTGGGACCTGCTCGGTCAGTGGACGCACGTGCGGACAGGTCTCTATGCCGCAGCCTCACGCTTTAATGCCAAAATTGCTAGCGTCGGTGTGGATACCTGGGGGGTCGATTTCGGGCTCTTGGACCGAAATGACGAGCTGGTTGGCCATCCCTACCACTATCGTGATCACCGCACCGACGGCATGATGGAGCGGGCCTTTCAGATCGTTCCCAAAGAGGAGATCTTTCGGCAGACTGGTCTGCAGTTCATGCAATTGAACACGCTATATCAGCTTTTGGCCATGAAGGAAGCCGGTTCGCCCTTGTTGGATATTGCGGAACGGCTTCTCATGATGCCTGACCTCTTTCACTGGATGTTAACTGGCGAGAAATGTAACGAGTTTACCGACGCCACCACGACTCAGTTTTTCAATCCCAAGGAGCGGCGTTGGGCTACCGAACTGTTGGAACGTTTCGGCTTGCCGACCAAGATTCTCGGTCCGATTGTCCAGCCGGGGACGGTCCTCGGGCCCCTGCGTCCGAGTTTGGTGGCCGAGACAGGATTGCAGAACGCCAAGGTCGTCCTACCGGGGTCGCACGACACGGCCAGTGCCGTCATGGCCGTTCCTGCGCGGGGGACGACCGGTGGTGTTCCCGACTGGTGCTATATCAGCCTAGGGACCTGGGCCTTGATGGGCGTGGAAGTTGCCGAGCCGGTCATCAACGAGACATC
>JAKPII010000018.1 GCA_029549885.1 Planctomycetota bacterium | reverse complement strand
CATCGCCCGAATGACTTTGTTGACATCTCCACCGGCCAGATAATGCGCTTCCAAGGCCCGTGTGGTGACGCCATCCTGTTCCGTAATTCCTGCCTGAACGGCCATGATCTTGGCCCGTACGATCACCTCAGGCCGGACCTTCCGGAACGTCATTCCCAATAAGTCCAAAATTCCGATGCGTGCTCCCGTCGTCTTTGACTGAATCCACAAACGGAAGAACTTGAAAAACACGGCCAGAAAGACAAGCCCAACAATAATTGCGGCAAGAACCAGAACGAACCCAATGATCTGGACTAAGTCGTTTTGCCCTTGTTGTGCGAAAAAAAGATTCATCTTGTTATCCTTCATTAGCTAATGTCGAAAAAACTTACCCGAAAGATTTCCACTTATCTTACGGTCTTACCCCAGTTCGCGCTCACGTTTCGGCAAAAGGATCCGTACCTACGTCCGTGATGGGCCGATCTTTCCAGCTCTTATCATCCGGTGTTTCATCAACAGGCTGTTCGTCCTTTTCCAAGGCCCGGACCGTAATCCACGAGCCAAATACATCCACAACACGAACCCATTGGTTCGCCTCGATCGGAAAACCATTACTCACCGCATCATACGCTCGTCCATCGATGATGACGACACCCGCCGGCAACATCGGCCCTTTCGTTTTGCCAACCCGACCAATTAAGCCACGCAGCTCACGTAACTTGGGATTATCGGGCATTGTCTCATCTTCGTCAGGTGCCGGCAACATAACTCGCCTACCGACGGGGGTCTTTGGCCACAAGTAAACGGCCAAAATCACAAACGCAGGGATCCCAAAAACGCTCACGAGCAATAGGGCGACACCCAATCCTGTGTCATACATAAATCCGGTCACAATGGATGCCACGACGGCGGACAAGGACAGAAACGTCAAAATGCCGTGAGAGACGAAAAATAGCTCCAGAATGCCCAGCATCAAGCCGGTCAACATGAGAAGCACCGGCCAGAGCCATGTGTTCATTCCCAACTCCCATCGTGACACAACTGTGACAAATTGGCGGCTGCCGTCATGCGCCTATCTGAGTCCTCCGGTCATTAATCTATCACCCTCCGCGGCCAACCACAAGCAGACCGGACAGCCAAGGCTCACAAACGTTCGATCGAGTTCGCCGCCGATGGGGCGTCCAAATCCTTAGGCTGAACGTAAATCCTATTTCCTCTGACATCAGTAATGACTACCGGAGTGTTCGGGTCAATGGGGTCGCCGTCTTGAGAGATGACATCGAGAACACTTTTTCCGAAGCGTGCTTTCCCGCTCGGCAACAGGACCGTCACTGTGACCCCTTTCATTCCGATCCACGACTCATCAACGTTAAGCAAGCTCCGCCGACGTTCCATCTGTTCCCGGTCCTGATCACTCGGCGGCGCCAACACCAAGTGTTTCAGTCCTGGGGTCTTGGGCAACATACGATTCAGTACCCCAATGAGGACTCCGATCCCAATAGCTGCCAATACTAAGATGAGTAACGACTGCTGAAGTTGCATCCATTGGTAAGTGTTTTGTGGGACAATAAAGGTCTGACTGGCAAGAATGAGCGAAATCAGAATAAGTAACCCGCCCCCGAGGCCAAATATTCCAAATCCAGGGAGGACGAAGACCTCCAGCAAAAGACAAATTACACCCAAGACAAACAACAGCACTTCAAGCCACCCCACCGTTCCGCCGAGAAACCGACTCCAGAAGAAAAGGACGAAACAAACGGCGGCCAAAAAACCGCCAACGCCGATGCCTGGCGTTTGCACCTCAATCAATAGCGAGAGCCCGCCA
>JAKPII010000007.1 GCA_029549885.1 Planctomycetota bacterium | reverse complement strand
GCCCGAATGATCTCGTCCAGATTGTTGCTCACGAAGCGCTTTTGGTCCGCCTCGTTGACGGCAAATTTGGCCACGGTCACCTTACCAGGCTGCTGCGATGTCACCATGATGCGGTGACCCGCCTCCAGGGCAAACGGTGATTTCAGTGTGATGTCAGGTCCAAACAGGACGACCTCAGCCCGACGGTTACGTGTGACGTGAACCATTGGTGGGCCACTCACACGGAGAACATGGTACCAGAACTGATCATTGAGCTTTTCGCCGGCAATGACCGAATCATTCGGATTCAGTTCAACCAGGGCACGGAAGGCCCCATAACGGGTCTCGGCACTTGGTGATGTGAGAAGATCGTGGAGAATTTCCACGGTCTCCAGATCGTTCAGCGTGCTCAGGGCTGCCAAGGCATATACGCGGAAGGCCGGTTCGTTGCGGGCGATTTCCCCAAGAACCCCTGCCGCCTCCGCGCAGTCGAGATAGGCCAAGGCCTCTGCCGAGTAAAACCGCACCGCCGGATCGGCATGGGTTAATCCCTTTTTGAGCGTCTCTACCGCCGGTTGCCCAATCGCCTCCAATTGCAGGGCCGCCTGCTCGCTGGTCGCGGGGTTGAGAAGCTCCTCCTCCAAGTCCCGAAGCCGCTGAAGCCGCTCCGGCTCTGTGTCACGCAACGGGATCGACCGAACCACGGCCATATACCGAGCAATGTTGTTCTTGTAACGCGGGTGGAGACGTACCTCCACATACTCATTAGTCTTTGCCCTGGCCACACCCTCCTGAACACCCTGACGAATCACGTAAAAACGACGATTGATGGCGCTTTCGATACGGGCACTGTTCATCACAGACTGATGATCGGGCTTGAGGACAAGTCCCAGAGTTCGGGAACGATCGGCGGTTCCCCCGCCCAAGATTCGCCCGCGAGTCGCGTAAATGGCGTCTTTTTCGGGATCGGCCGACGGATCCACCAACACCGGCCCGGCGGCCTTGGCGAGGATGTGTCCCTCCCGCACGGCCCCGCGAAGGACCATCATTTCCCGCAGGGGAACCTCCAGCAGCGTCCCCCCTCGCAGGCTTGTCGTTTCACTCCGCGACGGAACACGGACCTCCACGTCGAAGTTTTCGCCTTTTTGAATACCGGGACGAAGATAACCCCGCACCAAAACAAGGGCCGTATTCTTGGAAGCCAGGACCCGATTGGGATTCTGTACCCCACGACGCTGCATCTCCGTTAAAAGGAATTGTCGCTCCGGCGAGGGAAGGGGATCGCTGCCCGTGCCATTAAGACCCGTTACCAAGCCAATGGCCTCGACCACGATCGGATGCAGCCCATACGGCACCGCCAAATCACCAACCAGACTGGGCGTCTTAGTCTCGACCGGGTCAAGGAGCGATGAGGCCTTTTTGCTGTTAAACCAAAGAGAGCAACCGGCCGCAAAAATCAGCGTCGTTCCCAGGATAACGACTCGTCGTGTCATAAAGGCATCCATGCCAAAAAGGGGATCACTCTCCACAGCCACTTGGGCAAGCAGATTGCCCAATACCCGTTATGTCGGATCGCCAACATCTTATCCATTTTCCGCATGTTTGTTCAATGCCAATCTGGACCCAAGATGGCCGAAGACGGATAGGTGACCAGACAATTGGGCCTTCAGTGATTTGGTCGCCGAGGACGGCGACCCTCCCGGTGAAACGTGTAGGGGCAGGCCCCTGTACCTGCCCCAGCAGCGCAGAGCGCCCGCGTCAACGTCAAATGCCAACACCGCCGCCCACCCGTCCCAACGCAAAGCAGTGCCGGCGCGATTGGGAGGGACGGCGTCCC
>JAKPII010000093.1 GCA_029549885.1 Planctomycetota bacterium | reverse complement strand
TGACTTCTCAGGTGAAACGAATCGTCTGGAAGCAGGTTACGGATGAGCTGATTGCCGGTCAGGCGTTCTTGCGTGATGGCAGGAGCGTGCCATACCGCCTCGTGCAATGGAACGGGAATGAAGTACGGCTGCTCACGAGTGATGGAATTCAGACGATCCCACTGTCTGAGTTGGCGGAGCTTCATCTTCCCGCGGTTGATCCGTGGGAAGAAATCTTGCACCAAAGGGCTAGCTTGGTGCCCGATGGCAAAGGCACAATTGTTCAGCTTGAGACAAACGATGGCTTGATAGCTACCACATCGTTGGAACGATTCATCATCCGTTCTCATGGGGACAAGGGCCTTCCAGAGAATTGGTATCACTGCATCCAGCCGGTGTGGAGCCTCGATGGGCTTTGGGTACCCCATCGCTCGGTGGTGTGGCGGCGGTTTTTTTCGGCTCACGAAGTGCCACTGTACGTCATATCTCCTGCCTCTTACCGCGAGATGTGCTCACTCGGTGGTCGATGGGGATTTCACGTCAATCGCAATCTGAACGGGACCATCATGGCCTCAGGGTCATTGGTGTTTGGCTGGGGATTTGGCGTGCCTTCCGGTTCCGAACTCGTTTTTCCTTTGGCACCGCTGGTCAGCGGATTTGAGACAAAGGTTGGACTGGATAAACTGGTCGGCGACGGCGGCTGCATCCGCGCGGCTGTTGCTATCAAGGACAAATTAGAGCACTCCATCTACGAGTCACCTCTTATTGTGGGTTCTGCTCGCGTCTTCCAAGTAACAAGCCCCACGACTATGGACAATGACGACCAAGCCCAACTAATTCTACGGATCGATGAAGCGCACGAGGACCGACCTCCCGCGGCGGACCCATGGAATGTCCGTGATGTGGCAGACTGGGGTGAACCTATCCTATTGCTTGATCGAACAGCCCTCGCGACGGCCCTGCGCCAACGAGGGCCTCAATTTATTTGGGCTTGGTCGGGTTGGCAGCCACGAGCTGAAGACGGGCCGCCGAGGATAATTCAAGATTTGGATGACACCTCGCCAAACTATCCCGTGTTCCGTTGGCTTCATGTTTTCGACAAGGAGTATGCCATTCAGCAGACGCTAACCGTTCCCACTAATGGCCGAATTCTGGCGGTATTTATTTGCCGTCCGCGTAATACGCCGGAGTATCGTGCCGAGGTCTTTGCCAATGGTGAGTTGCTAACCAGCAGTCCGGTCCCAGAAAGGAGTGGATCGAATTTGCCGCCGCCAATTGAGGCCGATGTCTCACAATTTGCCGGTCAAAAGACGCAATTGAGGATATTGTTGCGAAGTGAACAACAGGCCGGCGAAATCAAGGCCGAGTGGCACGCCATCGAACTGTGGAAGGACGATTCGTCTCGTCGATAACGCAGCGGCGGTGACAGGGATGTGCCGCTACAGATTTGTCAGGCGCATATTCTCCAGAGTTTTGGCCCAGAACGACATCGCAGTCCAAAATCGATGGCCGTCACGCTTCTGTTGCCGGTTTTCGCACGTGCTGCAGTTTACAGCCAACTTGCGGGAATCATTACCCTGTCGGAAAGAATTCACACGTGGCTTCTTAAGGCCAGTTCTTTTGGATGGGGGTAGAGGTAAACCTGGTCCAAAAGATACGTGATGTTTAGTCGCCGGGCATAGTGGGCAAGAAGGGTAACAGGGACCACCAGAGGCACACTTCCCTTACGATAGTCATCGATCAGCCCACGGATTTCGGCACGAACGTCGTCCGGTAAGACTTTCTTGAAAAAACCCAGCATGTGAAGGAGGACGTTGGCATTTTTCGCCGGGGTTGCCAAGCGCTTAAGGCCTGTCATGAAGTCGGCTTCGTAGCGAGTCCGTAACTCCTCTCGCGAAAGCGATTTTCCGTGGGCTACCAATTGTCCTAATCTCTTGTAATGCTCAGGGGAATGTGCCAGGAGCAGATACTTATGGGCGGTGTGAAAGGCCACGAGGTCATTCAATCTCCATCGCTGTGACCAAAGGTTTTTGAGGCGATGAAAGGCAAAAATT
>JAKPII010000092.1 GCA_029549885.1 Planctomycetota bacterium | reverse complement strand
CGCCCATCCGTCCTGACATGATCGTTCACAGTGCCGATGGTAACTTCGCCATCCGCCGGGGAAAGTGGAAATGGATTGAGGGCACATATCATCCGGACACCCGTCCTGGCGCCTTGCGGTTACGGGCCGACCAATTTCACCCACAGCTTTATGATCTCTCCACGGACATCGGGGAAACACACGACGTGGCAACGGAACACCCTGAGGTCGTGGCCGAGCTATCCCGTCTGCTGAACCACTATCGCGATTGTGGCCATAGTCGGCAGGTAACCCCACCGGATCAAGTCCGCCGCGAGAATTAGGGTAATCTTGGCGAGGTCTGTAAGCTTATTGCGACCCGGCGATCTGCGATATAGATTCCCACATTCGGGCACTGACCCCGCTAATTTCATAGATTCGGGGTGAACACCGTAGAACCCTCTGTAGTTCGTTCGGCTACGGGTCGGGACAAGTAGACCTAACATTGCACGTTGACCGCGTCCGGGGTGTTTGATTAGACTGGCAATAGCCCGAAGAAAAGGGCATTTCCGACTCGCGTAGCGTCGGTTACGAAGCTGTGGTAGCCAGTCCGTTAACGAAGCTGTCATAAACAGTCGTGGCCCTCACTGGGGCAAGATGGGAGTGCGAGATATGAAGTCGCTGTGTCGAAGGCATTGGTTTGAGCTTGTTTTGGGAGTCGCTTGGGCAGTTGTGTTTTCGCTAGGGATCTCGGCTTGGTCATTGGAGGCACCTCGTCCTCAACCGCCGGGAGCCGCCGCCAATCAACCGGCACCTCCTCGACCGCCGGCTACAGCCAACCAACCGACACCGCCCCGACCACCGGCTCCGGGCGCTGTTCCCGTTCCTCCCGCAGCACCTCCCAAACCGGCACCTTCCTCCCCTGCCCCACCTTCGCCGCGAGAACGCCTCCCGCTACCGGAGGAGGTAAGTGGAACGGAATTGCTCACAAAGGATGGGATTCAACTTCGAGCGACGTACTATCCAAGCAATCGGGGTAAGGATGCTGCGGTCGTGATTCTACTTCACGGGTGGAAGGGAAGTCGAAAAGATTTTGCCCGCATTGGGCCGTTCCTACAGCAACAAGGGTATGCGGTCTTCATTCCAGATTTGCGGGGACACGGAGAAAGCACCCAGCGGCTCTTTCCTTCTCCGGGGACAGTTACGGTTGACAAGATGCCTCCTGCTGAGATTGCCCGTATGGTCGATATGGATCTGGAGACGTGCAAGCGATTCTTGTTACAAAAGAACAACGCAGGCGAACTAAATATTGAAAAGCTGTGTGTCTTGGGCATCGATGCAACAGCCACGGTGGCGCTTGACTGGGCACGGCACGATTGGAGCTGGCCGATCTACCCCGGGTTGAAACAGGGGCAAGATGTCAAGGCCCTGATCTTGGTATCGCCGAAGTGGTCTGTACCGGGATTGAACGCCCAGGCGGCACTGTCGCATCCGGCGGTCAGCGGCAAGCTCGCGATTTACATCATGGTGGGTAAAGACTCACAAAAGGATTTGGCTGACGCACAGCGGATGTACAATATTTTCGCCCGCTTTCATCCCAAGCAGGACGAGCAATCCCCCGAGCTGCAGGATCTGTTTTTTGTCAAGTTTCCTACATCTGCACAAGGAGTTGAGTTGTTGACCCGTTTTGAGCAAGCGATCCTTCAATCGATAGCGTTCTTCATCGAGCAGCGGGTCGCTAAGCAGCCCTGGCCCTGGCAGGATCGTTCCCGGAAGAAGGAGGGTTAACGTTAGCAACGGCAGAGCGAACGAGGTCTGTCACCTGCCGGTAGTGCGCAGTCCACGGCTAGGGAGTTTCGCGGGTTGCCTCGGCTCCGAAGGGAGTCGACTGTAAATCTTGAGGAATAGGCGGAATCACTAGTTCCGTCCCAATCGGAAGCAATTCGGGAGATTTTAACCGGTCTTGATTTGCTTGATAGATCACCGTCCATAAGGTGATGTCTCGATAATAACGTTGCGCGATTATCGGCAGTGTCTCGCCATCGGCCACGATATGGCGAACTACCTGTTGGGCCGGTTCCAACCTATCAAATGATTGACCCGGGCGGGCATTCCGCGCTTGAGAGGGCACCCCCGAGGGCAGGCGGCCACCGGACGTTTTGGAAGTCTTTTCCGGAACATTGCGCTGCTCAATCTTCAGAAGCGTTTGTGGCTTGGGAAAGAACGGTGTGACGGATGGCGCCGGAGGGGGGCTTACGGAGAGCAACAGATCCGAGTTAGGAGCGGGAGGTTGTGTTAAATTGATGGCATCCGACAACTCCTGTGAGGATGGGAGGAGCCGATCTTCGGGAAAAGACGAGGGCGAACGCAGTTCTGCCAAGTTTGGACCGGGCCGCGTCGGCAAACTTTCCATGTGCGAAAAAGAGCGACTTTCCCGTGGTCTGCTCAAAATGGCCCAGACCGTTCCTAAAGAGAGTCCACCGACAATCAGGAAGACGATAAAACCACGGTCCACGCCGCTGGTCCTGCTTTGTTGTTTCCCGCGAGCGCAGACATCCTTGTCGTGAACATAAAACCCAGTCCGCAATCCTGCAAAACGACCCGCGCTTTACCCTAAGTTCTTATCGGGCAACTGGCATCCGATGGCATACCCCTTCCCCAAGCTCCAGATTCTCCAACACATTAGGAGCTTCCATCACCACCGGCTCGAAGGGAAATCCGCACCGATTGGCGGTGAGCTCAAGCGCGACAAGGCGAGATCTTTCAGTTTGCCCCTCTCGGTCACGACACGTGTTGTAACGATTGCGGCTGACTTGCGGGGCCTACGGGTTGCGGCGATAACCACAACAACAGTGGTGAGGCAATAAAGATGGAGCTGTACGTTCCGGTAATCACGCCGACAAGTAGGGTGAAACTAAAGGCATGGATCCCGGCACCACCGCCGATATACAACACCACCACCACAAATAGGGTCGTCAACGATGTGATAATCGTTCGACTCAAGGTCTGATTGATGCTGGTATTGACAATCCGCGGTGTCAAATATGGCGCCTTCCCTTTTACCTCGCGAATGCGGTCAAAGATGATAATCGTGTCGTTCACCGAATAACCGATGATCGTTAGGAAAGCTGCCAGCACAGATAGACCAATCTTAAACTCATCGATCAGCAGGAAACCCAGAATTCCCGTGAGGTAAGCACTGAGGGCGATCAAACCAAGCGTAACCAACACGTCGTGGACCAAAGCGACGGCCGCTGCCACCCCGAAACTGACTTTGGTAAACCGAACCCAGAGATACACAATCATACCGAATACAGAAAGAATCAAGGCATACACGGCACGGACCCGCGTGCTGCTAGCAACTTTCCCACCAATGGTGTTTGAAGAGGGGAAATAAGGCGTCGATTCAAACCGCTTTTGCACTTTCTCCACAACTTTTAGCCCCTTTTCCGGAGGCAAGGCTAGACGTATTTCCCAATTCTCGTAGCCCGTCGTATCACCACGCCGGTACTCCTTGTTATAGATTTCAAAAGCGGCATTCCGGTCAGGCTCAGGAAGCTTGGCCAGTTCCTCTTTCAAATGGCTTTCAATCGTCTCGTAGTTTACCTTATGATCAAACTTCATGAGCACTCGAGTCCCGCCAGCAAAGCGATCCGCGGGCGGCCCACTCGGCGTCTCCGCGGCAGCCGTGTCCTGTGCGGTTGGATTTGCCCCCTGTGCCTCCGGCAGTTTGGGCCCCTGCTCGGTGGCAGGACCCGACTGGCCAGCCTCCCCGGTCTGAGAGGTCTCCTCGCCGCTGGCCCCCACGAGCACACCGGCCAGCGCTGAACCCCACGGGCTACCGGCGAGCATCAAGTTCGGAAAACCCCTTCGCGGCACGTAGGTAGTCCCCTCTTGAGACAGATTTTCAATCTGAACGGAATAATGCACTAACTCGTCGCCGAAAACTTGGGCAATTTTTTCCTTGACACTCCGGAGGTACTGTTCGGCTTCGACTCCTGGCGGACTTGATGTGTTAATGACGTATCGCCGGTGCGGCTGCTCGCCTTCAATTCGCACGTCGCTGACTGCCAAGTCCCGAAGTTCTCGCAAGCGATAACGAACCTCGCCAATGTCTTTCGGTTTATTGAACAGAATCTCAACGGCGACTCCGCCCGTAAAATCGATATCCAGCACACCTGGTCCCCGTGCGATTAGGGCAACGAGTCCCAATAGAATCACTGCGACACTTCCCGCCAAAGCATATTTCTTCACGCCCGTGAAATCAAAATTGGTCTCGCCAATGATCCGCATCATGTAGAGCTGCTTAATCCATTTACGGCGTTCACCAATCTCAAAAATTATCCGGGCCATGAACACAGCCGTATAAAGGTTGAGCACCAACCCCAAAAACAACGTGACGGCAAACCCGCGGACCTGGTCGGTCCCCACGAAATAGAGCACAACGGCCGTGAGCATCGTCGTTAAGTTGGAGTCGATAATAACACTCATGGCCTTTTCAAACCCATTGCGGATGGCCATCCGCAGGGTAGCCTTTCGCGATAATTCTTCACGGATTCGTTCATAGATGAGCACATTCGCATCCACGGCCATACCGACCGTCAACGTTAACCCTGCAAGCCCGGGCAGGGTGAAAGCCGCCTTTAGAAGAATCATGATTGCGACGAGCATCACCAGGTTGAGAACAACCGCCAAGCAGGCCACGATCCCGGCAAATCGGTAGTACGCAACCATGAAGGCAAAGACGATGACGGCCGCCACGATCATGGCCGTGACACTCTGCCGGATCGTGTCGCGGCCCAACTGGGGACCGGTGACAAGGCGGCTGATAGGCGTCGGGCTGAGGACCGCAGGCAAACTGCCGGCCTGCAAGACCTGAATTAAAGCTTGAACTTCTTCGCGGGTGGGGATGCCCGTAATTTGGCCTCGGTCAAAAATCGGCTGCCTCAAGTTTGGTGCGGAATAGAGATAACCGTCGAGGATAATCCCCAAACGTCGCTCAAATCCCGTGGTCGCATCGGGGCGGTTCTCGCTCGTTAACGCGCCGAAACGCTGAGCGCTTCCCGCTCGCAAAACGAACGACACACACGGTTGCATCCTTTCATCGACGTCTTCCGAAACCCGGAAGAGATCGGCTCCGGTTACGTTATAGCGATCTTTGACCACCAGGACCTGGAGCCAATCTTCATTTCGATATCGACCCATGCGGACGGCGATTTCTCCGCCAGTGCCAATAGCTGCCTCCTGGCCTTTGGCCACAGGCACCCACCAGGCGAGAAGATTACCCCGGTCGTCGTACAACTCTTGCTCATCCGGGGAAAGCGCCATCGCCCTTTCAATCAAGCGGCGATGATCCCGTTGATTGGCAAGGATGCGGAATTCCAAGGTCCCGATGCTGCTGATCACTCGCTCCAACCGAGCGACTTCCTCTTCATTTACTTCGGGAACGATGATCTCAATCTGCTGCGGCCCAAAGCGACGAATTGTCACTTCCTTGACACCGCTCGGATTGACACGCCGATTGAGGGCCGCAATCAACTGATCCATATCGATCTGATCACGATCGGCCTGGGCCCGTTCGCCCGGTTGTCGCACGGCGCCCTCGATTTCATAAACCATGATCACTCCACCGCTGAGGTCGATCCCCAACTTTGGCGGCCAGCGTGTGAGAATGATCACGATAGCAACGACAATTGTGAAAAAGACAAAAGAAAGTCGGCCGAAGTACTCGCGAAGTCGCCATTGTTCGCAGATGAAGTAAGCCAGGCCGACGGGTAGCCCTATAATTAAAAGTAGGAATCCAAGATAGATCAGTGCGTTCAGGAGTCCGGATAATTGCCCTTCCCCTGGTGCCTTCTCCGCTGCTTGCGGGGCCGGAGACGTCTGCCCACCTGGTGCTGGTGTTTCCTGGGCAGTAGCCACAGCAGTCTGTTTCTCCGGCTGCTCTTGGTCTGCCGATGGTGCCACCTTCTCGGATGGAGCAGGGGTCTCCGGGGCTACCGTCCCAGAAGATTGGGCATTCTCACCTTGATTCGTCACCGAGGCCGCCGGTAATTGTGGCCCCTCAGCCACTGCCGGGGCTTGCTCTGCCCGGGCAGACGAACCCACTGGAAGCGGGGCCGCAAGAACGAGGGCGAAGATTGCAAAAACCACCGGGACACCGAGGGTCAACCCAAACCGCCGTAAAGACGTCACGCGTCGGTCCATCGTCTTAACTCGCTCAATGCACAAAAATCATCCGCGCCTGGCAATAATTCCCCTATTTCACAATGAAGAGGGACTTGACGTATCCCATCATCCCCCAATGCCGCGGGAACGTTCTGGCCTAGTCACCTGATTTGGCGTCCTTGCCGTTACCCGCCGACGTTTCCTCTCCCAACACTTGAGCAATCGCACTCAAGGTGCAACGAATACGTGTATTGGTGGCATCATCCACCCGTAATGTCACCTCATTCGCCTCCCGGTGAACATTGGTAACGACTCCATAGATGCCACCAATCGTGAGTACACGGTCGTTTTTCTTGAGCGCCTGCAACATGGCTTGGCGTCGTGCGCGCTCTTTCCGTTCCGGACGGATCAGCAAAAAATAAAAAACAAGGATCAGCGGGATCCACAAGGTCAGCATCATCAGGACACCACTAGACGTGTTGCCCGATGCCGCCTCGGCAAGAAAAAGCAGACTACCCGGCGTCATTGGCCTCTCCTGACTTGGTCAGTACCCCGCTGGCGACATGCCAATTGAACAATGCCAATCATCACACATCTGTCCCACTGATGGGGGTTGCATGCCTTTAACCGCCAAATAATGAATCTTAAAGCTTGAAAGGTAATGCCACAAGGGGAATGCGGGCAAGC
Organism: Planctomycetota bacterium; assembly: GCA_029549885.1. GTDB lineage: Bacteria > Planctomycetota > Planctomycetia > Pirellulales > Thermoguttaceae > Thermogutta. The sequence goes on along the minus strand of JAKPII010000092.1, from coordinate 11,278 downwards.
TGGGGAGCTGCAAAGGGGTGAGGAGGTCAACCCAGCATCAACACACCCATGGGGATAGAGCAATTCTGTCCTCTCTTGAGCACTGCCCCACCGTCTCCGTGGGAAAGGTGATCCACCATCAGCCCCCCTTCTGGGCAAAAGCGAAGGCATAAAATGAAAGTAGGGGTGTTCGACGATAACGTCACTTTAAATCTGGACATCCTAAAGTTTGGAACAACGTATGAACCAGTTCCTCCTTCAGCAGATTCGTCGAAGGCATATCTTGCGAGAGGCGGAGGGGTATCTTGAATTGGGGCTATTCGAAAGGGCCTTGGAGTGCCTAGATCGTTTGCCAGATAGGGATCGTCAATCTTTTGAGGCCCGTCTCATCCGCGCCGAGATTCTTCGTGCAATGGGACAGTACGAGTCGGCGCTGGAGATTTACGAAAGCCTCATTGCCCAGCGGCCAGATGACCTGAACATTTTGTTGGCGATGGGCTGGTGCCATAAACGAATCGGACGCATCGATCTTGCTTGCGCCGACCTGGAAAAGGCAAAACAGATTAGTCCTCGCAACTCCTTAGTGCTCTACAATTTGGCCTGCTATTATAGTCTCGCAGGGCGAAAGCAGGACGCCCTGACTCACCTCGAAAAGGCTCTCCAACTGGAACCTGGGCTGCGCAAACTCATCGACACAGAAACGGATTTTGATCCCTTGCGATCTGATTCCGATTTCATCCGGCTGGTTTACCCCGATAAGGGAAACCGCTAAATTGTCTGGTGTCGGTCAAGCAATCGTCGTAGCGGTGGAGGCTGCCATGCACTGCAGCCACCGCTGCTTGTGGTGCACCAGCGGCCCATGGGTTTTCATTATTTAAGATTGGAGCGATTTGCCATGGCACGTTCTTTCAGGCAGGCGGCGGTTTCCCGACGTTTTCTGGCAGGCACAGGCGGAAGGGTCACTCGGCGAAATCTGATTAAAGGCTTGGGGGCTGCGGTCACACTTCCCTGGATAGGAAAGGCCTTGGCTGCTCTCTCACCGAAGGCTGAGATCCTCGAAGTTAAAACGATCAGTCGTTTGCCCCACCGGTACCACGGCTGGCCCACCGTGGCAAGACGCAAAAATGGTCAACTCGTCTTGGTATATTCCGGTGGTCGCGAGGCCCATGTATGCCCGTTCGGTCGCGTGGAAATGATGACATCAAACAATGACGGCGATTGGTGGACATACCCACGGGTTTTGATCGATTCGGCCATTGATGACCGAGATGCCGGCGTTCTCGAAACGGCAAAGGGAACACTTCTCGTCACAACTTTTACCTCGTTAGCGTACGTGCCGATCCTCGAGCGGGCGATGGCCGATCCGGGCAAGGGCTGGCCCTCTGAGAAGATCGATCGATGGCGGGCAGCTCACGAACGGCTGACGGAGGCTGATCGCAAGGCACAACTTGGCGTGTGGATGATCCGCTCTGAAGGCGGGGGCGTGACTTGGTCGTCTCCGTACGATTGCCTCGTTGACAGTCCGCATGGTCCCATTCAGTTGCGGGATGGCCGCCTCCTCTACGCCGGGAAAGACCTCTGGCGGACAGAGAACGTTGGTGTCTGCGTCTCGGAAGATGACGGGCGGACTTGGCAGTGGCTTGCCGTTTTACCAACGAGGGAGGGTGACAATCCCAAGCAATACCATGAACTTCATGCGGTGGAGACGACAAGCGGTCGGTTAATCGTTCAGATCCGCAATCATAATCCCGCCAATAACGGCGAAACCCTGCAATCGGAATCCGAGGACGGCGGAAAAACATGGAGCGTTCCCCATCCCATCGGCGTTTGGGGATTGCCTTCCCATTTGTTACGGATGGTGGATGGTCGTCTTCTTATGAGTTATGGACACCGACGTCCACCTTTCGGCTGCCAAGCCCGAATCAGCGAGGACGAAGGCAAGACATGGTCTGAACCCATCGTCATTTACGGGGATGGTGCGGGCGGAGATCTGGGATACCCGAGCACGGTGCAATTGGCCGGGGGTGACTTTGTGACGATTTGGTACGAGTTGATGTCCGATTCTCCGTTTGCCGTTTTGCGGCAAGCCCGTTGGCGATTGGCATAAGGCGGGGTTGTCATCACGCAAACCGGTAACGCCACCTTGGAAGGGACGTCCAACGCTGCCATTGTGGCAGATGTTTCGCGCATCTTGTGCGCGCAAGTTGTTATTCGAAAATATCTTAAGCACGCACGCCGAACAGGCATGGCATTTGCTCACAGGGTGATATGGGTTTTGTGGTCCCGAGGTTAAAGAAGAGCAGATCCACTTTGGTGGTTGGGACCAGGCTTTTCGGTTCGTATTTGGGTCTTTGGGAAGAAGGAGACGTGTCATGGCAGTTCCTCCCTTCGGTCCGCCCTCCCTGGATCAACTCCGGCGTGAAGTTGATCGACTCTTTAACAGCTTCCTGAGTGAACTTCCGGAAGCCGGTCTAGCCCTAACAGGCCGGAACCGAATCCCCGTCAACGTATGGGAGACTCCGGAAGCCTTCGTCGTTGAAGCGGAAGTCCCAGGGGTCACGACTGAGCAGGTTGACATCTCTGTGGTTGGTACTGAATTGACCCTTCGTGTCAACCGTCCGCAGCCCGCAGATGAGGGAGTGACCTACCATCGGCGAGAACGGCAGACGGGCGAATCCAGTCGCGTCATTAGGCTTCCCGGGGAGTTCGATGTCGATCGCATTCAGGCCGATCTCCAAAATGGCGTGTTGACCATCACTTTGCCAAAGGCGGAAACTGTTCGGCCGCGCAAAATCCAGGTCAATGTGCGATAACGCCGGTGGATGTCGTGTCAATCGCTTAGTGAGAAGGAGAGATAGCGATGAGACACCAACATGGTGCAAAACGTATGGCCCAGGCCCAGCCCGAATATTTGCGTGGTGACCGATATTACAGCCCACCTGTTGACATTTTGGAAAAAGGGGATGAAATCCTGCTAATTGCGGATGTCCCCGGAACCAAGTCAGAAGACATTGATATTCAGTTCGAAGACGGTATGTTGACCGTCCACGCCAAGGTCAACCCACGCTACCCTGAAGGAGTTGAGTTCTTGCAACAGGAGTACGGTGTTGGGGATTACTTGCGGACCTTCCAGGTCAGCGAGGCAATCGACGCCTCCAAGATATCGGCTGAATATGAGAATGGCGTCTTGACCCTACACCTCCCCAAGGCGGCTAGCCTCCGTCGTCGAAAGATTGAGGTCACCGCGAAAGGGTAATAAACTCAATAAATTTGACGGCCGGTTCGGGGCGTTGTCACAACATAGATCAACGAAAGACAAACCGAGGTTGGCTCGCCACCTCGGTTTTCCCTTTTGACGGGCGTGACGGGAAGCATATGCCAAGAAATTGCCTTATTGACTTATCAGGATGGCCTTGTAGCCATCAAGGTGAACGGGGATCCCCTGCTCTGTCGCGGTGACTGCCCGTATTTCACCTGTAATCGGATCCAACGCCGTCCAGGTCTTGTGTTGTTTTGCTCGCAGAACACCTTTGTAGGGTTCCCGCGAAACATTGGCAAGGATCAAAATCGTTCGCCCTTCCCTCTCAAACTCTCCAAAGACGATCCGATCATTTGCCGGTTCTATGTGATATAAGGGCCGGATGGCCTCGACTAACTTAGCTGCCGTTAGCGGGGCATCCGTAGCATCTCGGATGACGCGGCCACCTGCTTGTTGGAATTGCTCAATCACAGCTTGCGCCTCATGGGGCAGCTCCACCCCGGCCGGCATGACAACGCTTTCCAGTTCCAGATTGCCCACACAGAGGCGGCCGTCGGAACTTACCCGTGATCGCTGTAGGTATTCATGGTCAATCAAAACGAACGGAATCTGCCGCCGCTGCATGGTCTGTCCGAGGCGCATAAAAGAGCCAATCAGTTGCTGGACTTTCTCACTGCGAACCGACTGGTGGAGAGGACCTGCCACGGGAAGATACTCGGCCCACAGGTCATAAATGGGGTAGTAAAGAGCAACCCTGCGCCGGGGCATGGCCTCGCGGAGGATCGCATTAAGGCGCCCCACGAATTGGCCGTACTGCCAATTCTCCTCCACGGAGCGGTCCTCCGGGTTATAGTAAAGCGTAAACTCCGTGACACCCCACGCCGCTTGCCATGCCGCTGTTGCCATCATTTCGGGAAGCCCTACCGGTCCCGCCCCTGACATCTTCTGAGAAAAATCGCTGACTTCCGTCATCACGCGACGGCATCCTGTCAACAGGGCCCCAGATACCGGCATGGCCGCCGTCAGCCATCCACTGTGAATGACGACCTCAGGATTCGAGCTTAACATGTCCAGCCCGGGGACATCCATTTGTGCGATGGCCTTCAGACCATTCCCATAAAGGGGGACATGATGGAGGATCGATTCCTCATGCAAATTGTGGCCTGACGAGGCGACGTTATGGCCTTGACACCACCGGCGAAGAGCGCCAAAGTAGCGGTCCGCAACTAACTCTGCAACAATCGACCAAAACTGGCGGCGGATGCGACGATCTTCTGGATCATTACCGACAAAAAGGCTCTTTTGTTGGGCCCGAAGGTCTTCACCCCACTTGCTCCGATAAACGTTTTCTAGATCATAACACCACGGCACGGTCGGTAAGGGCTTTACGTTAGGGTCGGGTGCATCCTCTATGGGAACTCGACTGCGCGCAGGCTCCGGAATTGCCCCCAGGTCAACGGCCATGAGGGAAGGTTCATCCGTAAAAAAGGCCACAATGGTTGAACCGAAATGGCGGGCCAATCGCTTGTAATAGGCTTCGTGCGTCACCTGAATAAACTTAGCGGTGGCACGATCATCCATGAGGTTGATATAGCGGCGAACCGCATGATAGTTATTCGCGGCATGGGTATGTTCGAATGCCCGGCGGAGGAAAAACGCGGGCGTCTGCCGCGGTTCCCACGCCAAGACAAGGGCTTCAAACTCGGGATTGCCCTCGAGAACCAGTCCTCCCGCCGCACCACTTGGGTAACCCTTTTCGTCGTAGATCCAAACAGGCATCTTCAAACGGGCACAAAGTTCAACGCCTTCGATCAACGTCTGCCAGTTGGCCTCCGATCGAAGGTAATCCTGAAAGGCCACGTTGCACACAATTCCTCCGCGGCCTCGCCGAAGGTAATAGGCCATCCCTTCATCCGATATTGGCTGCGCCGTGGGCTGTTGCAGAATCTGTGCGACGCTGTCGGCCACCACGCGCTGGGGTGTTAAGCCATGAACAATTTGTAGCGGACGGCATTCCAGCGGTGGTTGCATCCATGCCTCCATCCAAGACTTTGGCAAAGGCGAATCCTCCGCGCCAAGAGCGGCCGCTCCGCAGCCGAGGCAGGTGATGACCGAGAAAACGGTCAAGAGTCGTACTCGAGTCTTCCTCGCCCATCGATCTCCTTGGATGCTCGTCCTCATGAAGTGATCTCCGGAAATAAAGCCACTGTGGTGAAAAAGCCGTTGCGACAACATGCCGCTATTTTAGGTAAGAAGGAACGTGCCTTGAAGCTCCCGAAGAAAAAAACGAGCGTCCCCAGCGGGGTTGGGGACGCTCTCGAAGGGAGGGGAAGGGGGCGACTTCAGCGATTGCGTGCTGCCCATCCGAGTTGAGCAGCACGCGTTAAGGGGCAGTGGATTAATACTCAGGCGGTGTGTGCCCACCACCGGATTTTTCTTCCTTGGGCTTTTCGGCCACCAGGGCATCACTGGTCAACATTAGAGTTGCCACACTGGCGGCGTTTTGCAGGGCCACCCGAACCACCTTGGTCGGATCAATGACACCGGCCTTGACGAGGTCTTCGTACTGACCCGTCAAAGCGTTGAAGCCCATGTTGCCCTTCATTTCACTGACTTTCTCGCAGACGATGCTACCGTCCTGGCCAGCGTTGGACGCAATCTGCATGATCGGTGAGCGGCATGCCCGCAGGACGATTTCATAACCCACCTTTTCATCGGTGGTCAACCCATCGGGTTTGCACTGCATAGCAGCCCTGAGGAGCGCGACTCCACCGCCTGGGAGGATGCCTTCCTCGACGGCCGCTCGGGTGGCGTGCAAGGCGTCCTCAACGCGGGCCTTCTTCTCCTTCATTTCGGCTTCCGTGGCCGCACCAACATTCAGCTTAGCCACGCCGCCTGCCAGCTTGGCAAGCCGCTCTTCCAATTTCTCCCGGTCGTAATCACTCGTCGTTTTCTCGATTTCACGACGGATTTGCTCAATCCGGCCTTTAATCTCCTCGGTTTTTCCTGCGCCCTCGATGATCGTCGTGTTGTCCTTATCGACGACGACCTTCTTAGCGCGACCCAATTCGGCCAGGGTGACATGCTCAAGCTTGCGACCCAAGCTCTCGAACAAGGCCACGCCACCGGTCAAAATGGCAATATCCTCGAGCATGGCCTTCCGCCGATCACCGTAGCCCGGAGCCTTCACCGCACAGCAGCGGAGTGTACCCCGCAGACGGTTAATGACCAGCGTGGCTAAGGCGTCGCCATCAACGTCTTCGGCGATGACCAAAAGTGGCTTCCCTGCGTTGACAACGGCCTCGAGGAGTGGCACAAGCTCGCGGGCGTTAGAGATCTTCTTCTCGTGAATGAGGATGTAGCAATCCTCGAGAACGCATTCCATTTTCTGGGGATCAGTCACGAAATAAGGCGACAGATAACCCCGGTCGAACTGCATACCTTCGACAAATTCGACCTTGGTCTCCATCGTCTTGCTTTCTTCAACCGTGATGACCCCGTCCTTGCCCACTTTGTCCATGGCTTGGGCGAGGAGCTCCCCGATGGCCATGTCGTTATTGGCAGCAATTGCGGCCACCTGGGCCATTTCTTTGCTCGTTTTAATCGGGATTGACATGGCCTTGAGCTTGGCGACGATGTCCTCGACGGCCTTTTCAATACCCTGCTTAAGGCCAATCGGGTTGATCCCCGAGACCACGGCCTTAAGACCTTCGCTGAAAATAGCCTCCGCTAGGACGGTTGCCGTGGTGGTGCCATCGCCCGCAATGTCACTCGTCTTGGAGGCGACTTCGCGGACCATGCGGGCACCCATGTTTTCGTAAACGTCTTCCAGGTCGATCTCCTTGGCAACCGTCACACCGTCTTTGGTCACCGTCGGAGATCCAAAGCTCTTTTGGATGATGACGTTTCGGCCTCGCGGCCCCAGTGTGACCTTTACCGCTTGGGCCAGTTTGGCAACGCCCCGACGGAGGGCATCGCGCGCTTCCTGATCGTAAGCAATGAGTTTAGCCATAGGTCAACTACTCCTCTTTGTCTGCCTAGCAATTTCAACCGGCGGAAACGGTCAATCACTCGATCACCGCCAAGATGTCTTCTTCCCGCAGCAGGACCAGTTCTTGATCGCCAATCTTAAAGTCATCACCCGCATAAGCACTGAAGAGGACGCGGTCACCAACTTTGACCTGCATCGGCGCCCGCGTACCGTCTTCTAACATGCGACCCGGACCGACGCAGACAACAACACCGCGTGACGGTTTCTTTTTCGCGGTATCAGGCAGGACGATGCCACCGGGTGTCTTCTCTTCTGACTCCTCCCTCTCCACAACGACCCGATCTGCTAGCGGCTGCAGTTGAAGCTTGGATTCCTCTTTGTCGCCTTTCTTCTTCGCCATGTGTGCAAAACCTCCAATGTTGGTAACGTCAAGCTATCACAAAAAACGGCAGTTTTCTTTGACATTCGCCTTGGATGATTGCCGCATGCCCAGTCAATAATGACTCGGCTCAGCTCCGACGCAATTTGCGCGCCAAAATAGCATAATCCTGCGACTTCGACGTAAGTGTATTATCTAAGGAAACTAACGCTTCGAAACCGAAATGTGGCGGGACTGGTAGAAACCTTGCGTTTTTGTCAAAGGCGTCGGCTATTATCTGAGGTCTCTGCCAAATTGGCACCGTAGTGGGCCAAACGTCGGCTGGAGTCGTGACATGGCAGCGTAGCAAGCCCCCAACTGTCGGGCATTGCCAAACTCAATTGCCGTGTTTCTCTTGAGTTAAAGACGTAGTTGCCGGGATAAGTCGCGCGTTGAGCCAATTCACATAATCCTGTTCATCGGCTCGTTCACCAAAATCCACCACAAGGTCCAAACTTGCCGCCCCGGTGACGTCAACGACGACGGGCACAGGGCGGTCACCCCCCCGGATGGGACCCACGCTCACTTTTCGCTCTCCATCCACCAAGACATGGCACATGACGCTGCCCTTACCCTGGGTGCATGCATCAATGGCCACCTCTGCCGCAAATCGGCTAAACCGGCCCTGAAGGTTATACCGGACCCGGCAGGCACTATAGGTCCCGATTCCCTTCAGAAAGGCGCCTTCCTCTGTTCGTAACCATCCCCCGAGGGCATTGCGATCCATCTTTAGCGGCCGGACATATTCCAAAAATGGCACTGCGATAAAAGTCTCCGGGGCCAAATCCGACAGATAAACCACGTTGCCAAAGGGCTGATAAAAACAGATATCTTCGATACGGTTCTGGAGAAGGTTTGAAAGTACGCCCTGAATCTCACGATCACCCAAGGCAGGAGCCAAATCCTTAGAGGCCGGGTCCTCCGTCCCGCGCGTAAATTTGCATATGATGATTCGTGACCCGTCTTTAAGTCCCACCGCGCAATCTATGGGGCCTTGCGTTGCCGCGGATACTCTCCGCAATGAAACGCCGCGAAGCTGTTCCACCGAAAACGTACGCTCTCCAAAGCGGGTGGTCACCAGAAGGTCCCCGTTGTCCTGACGTCTGAGGAGTGCGCCGTCCAATTGATCGCCATTGGCCAGGAGAAGATAACCACCCTTTGTCCTATCCAATATCTGCGCGATCAGGAGGTCCTTCTCGATAAAAGACGACGGCAAGCGAAAGATCATTCCGGCGACTTGATCAACAGTAACTGAAAACTCGCCAAGGTAATCATTTCGCCACGTAAGCCGGCCATTCGCAAGACCAAGCCACTTCCCGGCGATCAGACTTCCATTGTGCAAACACAACCATTCACCGCCTCTCGGCTCACACAGCACTCCCCAACAAACAATCTCATCACGAGGTATCCGCCGTTCGCCCTCTTTGGTTTGAAAAAGGACACTGTCTCCCTGGACAGCCATCAATTTTGCGTCGTCGATCGTCCCGGTTGTAAGGAGCAGCTCTTGAGAAGCACACTTACTCAAACCCGCCACGCCGAAACATCCACATGCCCAAAGGGTAACCACAACCCTAAAAAGCCATATATGCCGAGGGCGCCGGCCACCACGACAAGGGCCTGCAATATCCCTGTCTTTTCGTTCCTCTTCAGGGCACCAAATTGGTTTGACGTCCAGACGCTTCATCGTTCAAAAATGGGAAGGTAATGATTAGGGATTTGCAACACAAGCAGAGCCATCGCTGTTCCAAACTCCGGTGAGATGGGATCACTCCACGAGCCATCCGGCTGCTGTTTTGCGATAAGCTCATCGCGGATGCCGGCATAGTATCGTTGCCACAGTTGGCCACCCCTCTGCCACATCGCCTGCGCGCAGTAGTAATGACCATAGAAATAGTATGGTTCCTGCCTAATCACGCCTGGCTCCGGGATGAAACGAGACAAATACTCAATGCCCCGTTCGATTTCCGGACCCTCGTAAATCCCGGCGCTATAAAGCGCCACCACGCCAGCCGCTGACCGGGCAAAGGCGCTCTCTCCGGGGATCAACATGTACCGGAAGCCGCCATCGGGATTCTGGCATTTTTTGACATAATCGACGCATCGGTCAATCGTTTCTTTGGGAACGTGGATTCCCGCATTTCGGGCTGCCCGCAAGGCCATAATCTGGCAAATCGTCACAGAAATATCGGCGTCCAATGGCTGGGGTAAGTAGCGCCATCCGCCTTCGTTATTTTGGGTAGTGACGATGAGTCGCACGGCTCGGCTGAGCTTTTCTCTCAAATCATCTCGCGGACTCGAACCATAACACTCCGCCAGAAATAGCGTGGCGAAACCATGTTCGTACATGGGTCCCCGGCTTGCCGAAGGAACGTACAGGATTAGACCATTTTCATGGCAATTCGATAAAACGTAATCCAGGACACGATTGACCTCTTCGCCAAATCTACCCCGATTGGGCAAACTCCCTTCGCACATGAGAGCCATCCCGGCCAGCGCCGTCACGGCGATGTTGCCTCGGTAAGCGCCCGAACCGAATGAACCATCCACGTGCTGCCGGGAAACCAAATACTGCAGACCCCGCTCAATACATGCGGCAGCCTCGGGTGTTACCAAATTCGCTTCTTCACAGGACACGATCCCTTTTGGTCCATAAAATCCCAGCGTCCAAAGCACCACCGCACAAACAATCGGAACGAAAATGCCCGATTTGATATGGCCGAGTTCCGCCGGACAGCGTGGGGGAAAAAGCACCATCCTTTTCACACCACTCCCCTTTTCATTACGGAGACGATTCACGGGCTCGAGACAATTCCCGATAATACGATTCGATCAACGCACGATACTTGGGCACAATCGCCTCGGCTGCATGTTGGAGGACCGCATTGCGTTCGCGCTCCGGGAGCTCACCCCAGACTTTCGGAAGTACCTCGTTCAACTCTCCGCGTTGGGAAATGCCACTTTGCTGTGTAGGACGTTGCGAACCAGCCTCTGTCTCTTGACGTGGCTGCGCCTGGGTCGTTTGAGTTTTCTCTTCCGGTTCTTGTCGCTCATTTTGAGTTGTACCTGCCGATGGTTGTGGTTGCGCGCTTTGCATCGCTTGGTTGAGCAGGGCATCAAATACACCGACAATCTTGCTCTGAATTTGTCGAGTCTGTTCACCTGTATCTTTCCGGGCAAGGCGAACCTGGGATTCTTTCATCAACTCCAGAACCAGGACCAAGGGATCACTATCCTCAGATGTTGCGGCCAAACCAAGCTCTCTTTCAACTTGTGAAGTGCTGGCACGTGCCGAAGCTGACGGCGAACGCGCGTCCTGTTGATAAGAAAACGGCCCGGTCTCGCGGGTTTGCCCGAGGCATACACTGTAAAGAAAACAGTACCCCACAAAGCCCACGGTCAAACAAATCATTACCGGTGATCTTCGAAACCAAAATAAGTTCACGATACCACTCATTTTCGCGAGGTTCGGTTGGAAAAAATCGGAAGAAACTAACTGTACAATGTCGTCCTCATCAAGGGTTAAAAAGATCTCTCACCGAGCCGGGTTGCCCCGGTTTTGGCAAATTCGGTTGACGCTCGGTAGCCGGCGGCGTCTCCGCTCCCTCCCGTGCCGGCCCTGTAACCCGGCTTT
>JAKPII010000087.1 GCA_029549885.1 Planctomycetota bacterium | reverse complement strand
GACGTTCCGCACCTCAGACTTGAGGCTCTCGTACTTGGTGCTGATCACCACTGCGGGTGGAAACGCCGCAACATCAATTGTCCACCAGTTCCCTTCGAGGCGGGACGAGCTTCGTGCCATGCCGTGTTCTGCGTCGTGTTCCGCTGCCGGAGTCACGACGCGAAACCGGATACCGGTGAGGGGTTTCCGAATGCGGCGCCGCCTGCTCGGGACGAGAAGACACACAATCGAAGCGATAAGTCGAATGATCCAACCCCGTTGGAATGTCTGTCTCATCCCTTTGCCCCTGCGCGAATTTCGAGTTGTGGCTTCAGGTCCTTCAAAACGCTTTCAATGCGTTGAAAAGGTTCCAAAGGGTAACATGTCTTTGAGAATTCAATTACCAACCGCCGACCTTCCTCCAGATCTGTTTCAAAGCCCGGCGCACAACTTAGGAGCAAGACCCCATTGCCTTTCGAGTCAGGCACAGTTACCGATGTTTCAGACTGAGCGCCCTCTTCAACATCCGCTCGACTTTCCAGCAAAATAAGGGGGACAGATAAATCCTGTCTCCCGTTAAGGAACTCTGCCCTATCCACAAAGATCGCTTCGACCTGAGATCCCAACTGCTCGGCCAAGGGAACTAGGATCACCTTGTGCAGAATATGGCTGAGAAGCCTTTGTCCCCAAAGAAGTTTCTGGACTGTGGTTGTCTGAACGGCTTTAGTGACGCGTAATTCGTGCGGGTCACCAAAATGATCAACAACGAGCAACCCGGCAAAAAACTTATCCCCCGTTGGTTCAATCATCACGTGGACGAAGCCGAGCATCAGACCGATCTCCGCCGAGGCCCTTCGTGTCCCCATCTCGCAGTCAGAAGCGCCTGGTAGCCGCTCCCCTCTTCATACGACAATTAGACCCAGAACCCACGGCTATTGTCAAGAAAAAACATGAAAAACGTATCGATCCTGCGCACAGAAATAGCCCTGGTTTTAGTGGTCAGACGGGCCTTGGCTAAGTCAATGAGGCCTGTTACTTCAACAGTGGCCGTAAAACAGGCTCCAAGACGTCGGCCATCCGCATCATACCCAAGTCAGAAGGGTGGGAGCCGTCGGTGCAGGCCTCATGATCGTCACCCAGTTGATGCTCGCCTTCCACATAATAAAGCTCTTTCGCGCCTTCGGCCAAGAGCCTTTGGTACGCCGCTTTCAAGGCCTCGCGACTTGTTTGGTGACGTTTTTCTCTATCAGGCAAGATCCATGCGTTGGTGTAAGTCCGATCTTCGATGAGGACGATAGGGACCTGTGGTTTGCGCTCTCGCAAGCTTCGGACAAACGGTTCCGCACGTTCTTTGATTTCGTCGGCCTGCATATTGGGTAGGCAGTCAATGCAGAACACTGCCGCGTCAAGTTCGCCCAGAAATGGAACGAGTTCTAGGTCCATACGGCCATTGCCAGAAAAGCCCAGATTGATCACGGGACGATTGACTCGCCTTCCCAAAATGGCGGGAAATGCCATGCCCGGCCTACTGGCACATGCGCCATGAGCAATGGAGGTCCCGTAATAGACGATCAAGCCATCAGTCCGCGGCGGTACTGGCTGAAAATCGGCGTTTTCCGGGACACCAATCTGCAAGGACTCAACGCCATTGTAGAGGGGCAAATACAACATGAATGGACGTTTTCCAGGACGTACGCCGCTGACCAATGTCAGGTCCATCTCCTGTTTTGTGGGCTGCGCCACGGCAACCCAACGCCACACACCGCGATCATCCTGAGCATACAGATCGAGGCCACTCACCCCGGTTGCCGGCATGTGCGGCATGGCCAGGTTAGCAGAAAGTAACGAGTAACGCACGCGGATGAGTGTAGCATCCGTCACGAATCGGGCACACATCCCCGCCGAGTGACGGCTAAGATTCCAAACCGCAGGCCGGACGACCTTCTCCGCCCGGGCGGGGAGGCGGTCAAAAAAGCGAGCCGTATCGTTCCAGCCACGACCTTCCACACCCCATTGGGTCACATCGTACCACGCAATGCCTTCTTCCCGCACCGGCTCGAGTGAGTTCGAACCAGCCCGCGCCACTCCTGAAAACAAACCCAACCCGGTCAGCGTTCCCGTGGTTACACCTAGCATTTCGCGGCGTGTCAACATGGCGGATTCCTTAGCAAAAGACTTGTGGGGCCATCAATTCCGCCTTTATTTCGATCAACCGAGCCAACGGCTGAAAATACCAGGGAACTCCTGGCCAGGCTCACGACACTTCAGGCTGTCTTCGATTGACTGGGGTGACGTTTTGCCCAAGCAGCATAAAAAAGATGCCGCTATTGCACCGTGTTACGGTAACGATACGTGGGCTCCGGACGGCCTGGGAAAAAACTTCGGATGTTGGTGATCGTCACCTCGACGCGATCCCCGGCGGTCGCCCGCAGGCCTTCTTCGACAATGGCCCGCAAGATGTCGGGATGCGCGTGGACCCGGGCATTGATAAGGAGGGAAACGGTACTCCGCGCGGCGTCGATCTCCCCCCGGACGGATACGGGCCCCTCATTACTTGTGATATTACCCGCCACATAAGCACCCGGGGTGGTGAGGAAAATCTTAAGGTGGGCAATCTCGCCGGAGGCGTTGCGAAGTCGCGTGCGGATGGCGTCGAGTGTGTCCGCGGCGAACGTTCGCCAATCGACAGGCGTGGAAGCACGAAGTCTCGCCGAGGCATTCATCCATCCGAGGGCTGCTTCCCCCGCCGCATAGGTGTCGTAATCAACTTGGGCAATCCTTCGGCCTGCGGCCTGACTTTGGGTGACGAAATCGAGCCAAGCGTCCACACCGTCGCCGGTGAGCGCCGACATTGTGAACACCGGGACCTCTGGGAAGCGGGTGGCCAGGGCCTGCTTCAGCCCAGAAACCTCCTCCGGCGAGAGGAGGTCAACCTTGTTTAGCACAATCGCATCGGCCTCCTCGAGTTGCTTCTCGTAAATGTACAGAACCTTGTCCGGGAATCGTGGCGGGGCGGCAGGCACGGTGGTTGCCGGTAGCCGTGCCAGCGCACAAACTTGCGTGGTGTCGATGAGCACGGAAAATGGCGCAACCTCAAACCGATCGCGATAGCGGTCCTTAAGGGGCTGGAGAACAGTGGCCGATAGGTCAGTGCAGCTACCGACCGGCTCGGCGAGGATGACATCGCTGCGCGAGTGTTGGAGTAATCGCTCCATGGCGGTGATCATGTCGGGAAATCGGCAGCAAAAACAGCCGCCAGCTACCTCTTCCACACCTGCACCGCTCGTCTTGAAAACTTCGGTGTCAACGAGATCGGGCGCCTGATCATTGGCCAGGAGCCCGACACGCTTGCCTCGACGGATCAAGCGTGTGGCCGCCTCTGTCAAAAGGGTCGTTTTCCCCGCCCCCAGAAAACCACCAACTAAAATCAATCGTGTTGCCGACATAAGATCACTCTCCAACGGGACGAGGACCTCACCATCAAATACAAGCCAAATTCTGGGTCAATAATAAGAGCCTATCCCATAATCTCCCCTCTCCCGTTCGGCGGGAGAGGGGGCGGGGGTGAGGGTGGCTCGAATCGCTGCCGGTTTTCTCGATCGACTCCGGCGATCGCTTGCCCTCACCCCAACCCTTTCCCAGAGGGAGAGGGGGACTTTTTGGGATAGACTCTAAATGCCGTTCCACTTGGCGATCTGTTTTTCAGGAAGGCTCAACCTTACGGTGATCACGGTAGCTTCCCTCGGTTAGGTTATCCGATGGCCTTGTTTTAACCTAATTTTTTTCATCCTGCTTTCCGCTTTCTTTGAGGCACTGCGTGCTGCCCGCAAGAGCTTGCTGATCCCATCCCGATAACGTTCCAGCGTTTTGATCCATTGCGCGAGGCAGCGTAGCCCCTCAGGCGTGATTTCGTAGCAATTCCTCGCCGGCCCACCATGGGACACATCCCAGGAAGAAACGACCAGCCCCCTTTCCTCCATGAGTTTGAGGAAGCGGTAAATGCCCGAAATGTCGGGAGTCTCTTTACCAAAAGCCATGCGGCGGTTGATTTCTTCCGCCACGGCGTATCCATGTCGAGGTCCCTCGGCGAGCACAGTCAGGATGGCCGGCTGAATAAGCCGATCTAAAGTGACTCCCGCACAAGGACAACTGCTAAGATCCAACATAGTCCTTCCTCATATATTGGAGTTATTCGAATAATCGCGTTATTTAGCGTAGTTACCCAAAAAGCACGTGTCAAGCGACTGTGTCGGCCTGCATAAGGAGCCTTGTTGGCTAGATTGTCCAAAGCTTCTTTGGTAACTAGACTTTCAAGGAATGTCTTGCAATCCCTCGTTGTTGTCTTCATCAGGGAGTTCACATCAATGGGATTTTGTCCGGTATCTCGTGGCTTCCATTTGGGTGGCCAGCGAACACGCTTGGAGTGTGTGACGATGATAGTGTGGGTAGTCGCGGTGGTGGCGCTCAATGCATGCGGCGCAAATGAAGCTGGAGAAACCGGCCCGTTGACGCGTCGCGTGCCACTGGAAGCGAATATGTTAAAGGGCGAAACGGAATTCGTAGGCAACGTGGCAGCCTTGGTGGATGAACAATCGCTGGTGGGCGATCCCCCAACGGGGAAACCGGTGACGGGGTGGGACTTCGACTACCGATACACGCAAACGTTGCCCCACTGTGTGCTGATCGATTTGGCAGTCGAACGACCAATTGCCAGAGTGTGGTTTTTTGACACCTTCAATGTTGGGAAATTGCGGCTGGAGGTTGGCGAACCGGGAAAGTGGCAAGAAGTCGCCACGGTGACCACCGAGCGTTTTCAGAGCTGGGTGCCCATTTCCGTTGACCGGACCTGCCGTTATTTGAGGTTATCGCGGTTGGATGCTGCGGCGAATATTGCCGAGATTGCCATCGACGAGTACACACCTGCGGGCTTGGCCGAACTCGAGGCACGTCGGGAAGCCGCCCGCCGACGAGAGGCAGCTCTCCGTGCCGCCGCGGAGGAGGCCCGCCACAGGCCCCGCATCGATCTTGGACCACCCTTTGGAGAGTTACCCCTGGTGGATGAAATCAACTGTGGAAGTGACTCTCAGGGGCACGCCTTTTCTGAAAATCCCGTGGGTGTGTCGGAAGTCCGGTCGATTCTTGGACGGCCTTGTCGCGTTCTACGTCCCTTGCCCGACCGAGCCGCGTATGTGGCCTATCGGATTGGTCAGTTTAAGCTCTTGCGGCCTGGTGGGACCTACGTGTTGGTCATTGACTATCCGGAGGACGCTCCGCGACATTGGGTCATCATCAATGGAGGTTGCGAAACGCGGATTGGTTTCCACACGGGAGCTACGCTTCCCGATGCGTTACATGCGAAGTATGTGGACTCACTACCGGAGTCGGTTCGCCTTCCCCTTTCCGGAGAATACCGGCAGTGGAAGATGGTCTTCCGACTCCACGATCGCTTTCCCCAATTGGGCACCCCTCGCGGGGAAGCGACCAGGCCCCTCCTCCCCGAAGATGGCTTCCCGGTCATCATTGCCCAATTTTCCTCGCCGAATATTCCTCTGTCGCAAGGGGCAGCGGTGAGCCGCATCCGGCTGTTCGAGGTTCCCGATGAGACACGTCTGGAATGTCCCATCCGTTTTCCACCGGAGCCGTTACCTCGGCGACACATTTTTTGGCGAGAAGAGATGGCCGACGGTGTGATCGCTTCTCGTAATGAAGAGAAACGTGGAGTGCGCAACCCACTCGATTGGTACCGCTTTAAGCTCTCCACGATGAAGTTCCTGGGTATTCCGACTTACTGCAAGGATTTGTTGGAATTCGGCGCATGCCAAGGATGGGATCCCACACCCTACGGGGGTAATCGCTGGGTGCATTTCAACGACTTTCATAAGGGTCTTTGGGAGCAGATTGTTGAGATGATGGGGCAAGCCGGAAAGGAGATTCTGCCCTACTATGAATACGCAGGCAGCCGGGGAGATCAGGGGCTCGGATATCAACGCCGAGCGAAACCGTTGACGCGGGATGACGCTTTTACCCACATTTCCTGGGTCGAAAGCGCGAATGCCGATATTACGGATCCAGAAACGTGGGGAGATTTTCGAAAGATGCTGGACCTGACGGTAGCTCGGCTTGCCCACAAGGCACGCTTTGTCGGCGTTTGGTTGCGACCTCGTGGCCAACTACCCATTGGTTTCGGCGACGCGACACGAAAGCGCTTTGCCGAAGAAACCGGGCTAAATCACACGCCTTCGCGTGAAGAACTGCAAAGTGATACGATACTTTGCAAGCAATACTACGATTGGTGGTTTGAAAAACGGCGTGAGTTCTTGATTCACGTGCGGGATTACATCCGCGAACATGGCGCCCAACCAGATGCCGTTGTGCTCTACACCTCGTTGCTTGCGGAATCTGGCCCGTCCTTTCCGACCTGGGACAAGATTCTCGTAACTGATGACCCGGCCACCTGGCAAACGCTGTTGCAAACGCCGCTATACGGTCAAGGTAAAAAATGGCGCGTTCTTTCACTCTCGGAAGTGGTCGAGAGAGGCCTGTACTTGGAGGCCCTTCTCTCGCCCCCTTTGAATTGGGGAGGATGGGAATGGCATCATGCGGACCCTGCTCCCGATCCCGAGCGTTATGCCTCAACAAAAGGCGTCCTGATGACACACGCCTTCAATCGTTTTTATACCGTGCTCTCGCCGCAAACGTTTGACCGCTTTCGCGGTCCCAGTGGATTGGCCATTGTCCGTCACTACCCCCTCAACGAGGATATGATGCTTGACGAGGCCGACAAACCGATCCTGGATTATTTCACGGCCGACATCGAGCATGCGGGGCCTTACTGTATGGCCGAAGAGGCCTTGGCTGTGGCCCATGGCGACCCGTGGTATATCGGCTACTTGACGGGAAATTCGCTTGCCCGCGGTTTTCCCGAGACCGTCCGCGCGTTCAATCGGGCGTTCTTGTCGTTACCGGCGTTACCCAGCGAGGTCGTCTCGGGTCTGACCTCCGATAAGGACATTGTGGTTCGCCGTATTGCGACCGAGGGCTACGGGACATATTTTGCCTTGGTAAACACAGCAAGTTGCGACAAGCCCCGCGTGGCCCTTCGGCTGCCAGAAGGCACTTACGAGGATACCGTTTCGGGCAAAATCCTTCGTGCTGACGACGTGGCCACGCACGATTTCGTACCCTTTGAGCTTTGGACGATCCGACTTCTTCCGAGGGACTCGAACCAATCGCCCGCGGTGGCTCCCTCAACGGACACGACTCCCTGAGTGTGGCATGCATGTCATGGGCGATGGATAGAGAAGACAGTGTTTATACCTTCCTCGGGCATCATAGCGTTGAAATAGATTAAAGTAGTAGGCCATGCGGACTTTTGTGATGCCATCTGATCACACCTGGCAAAAACGATGGCGGTGCGGCGCATTTCATGTTCCAAACTGTTCGCGGTGTGCGTTCCTATATAGACAGTAACTTGTGCGGAGAATAATGCCTCTCCGGTAGGTTCTTACGCCTACCTTGTTTTCTGCCCACAACTGGCATAGTCTTATAGCTGATGACCCCCTGGGTTTCCTCGTGTGGTTCGAGCGGATGACTTATCGTTCCCCAATTTGAAAGGAAAGTACGCATGAAGTGGCAATTGTGGCAATCGGCGTTGCGACGTTTCATCGTAACCGGTGTCGTCGGTTTAACCGTTCTTTGTGGCCTTTGGTACTTTGGCACGGGCCTTCAAGCCGAGGAGGCATTGCCGGCACCAGCGGCTCCTGTCCAGCCCCCAGCCAAGGACGTGGAGATCAAGCCGCTGGAGGGAACGCCGCAAGAGCTCCTTAAATTCTTGGAAGACCTCAACGCTCAGCAAGGTCCTGCCGATCCGCAGGCCATGATGGAGTTCCAACGAAAACGGGCAAAGGTTTTCATAGAGGTTGCGGACAAGATTCTGTTGCAGGATAAGCTCCCCGCGGAAACGCTGGACGGGGCCTTCCAGTTCAAGTTTCGGGGTTTGTTGGTCCTGCTGCAGATGGGTGATACCCAGGCCCGCGAGTTATTGCCCAAGTTGGCCGAACAATTGATGGCCAAGGCCGAGGAAATCCTTAAGGGGACGCCGACCGAAGACGCTGCCCAACGAGCCGTGCAATGGGCCATGATGGCGCCGCGGTTGGGCGGCCCAGACCTTTTAGCGAGGGTGATTGCTCTCCCCAAACGATTAGAAGAGTTGGGATTTCGTCAACTGGCGACGCAACTTCGTGGGGGATTGCTCATGCTCCGTCTGCGGATGGGCCAGGCGGAAGATCGGGCGGAATTGGCCAAGGATGTAACCGCTTTTCTCGAGGACGCTTGGACGCGTTTCAGTCAGGCCGAGAAGATCACTCATGAAGATGTAGCCATGGTCGTGCCTGTGCTCCAATACCTGGAATTCGCAAGATTGGATGTGAACCTCAGCGACTATTACGGCCGGTTTGGCGGTCTCTTCGCCAAGAACGCGGATGAGCAAATTGCGGAATTGGGGCAGCAACTTCAAGGAATTAGTCGCCGTCTTGGTCTCGTTGGCAAGAAAATGGAGCTTGCCGGGAAGACGGTGGATGGCAAAGACTTCGACTGGTCTCAATACCGAGGCAAGATCGTCCTGGTAGATTTCTTTGCTACGTGGTGTGGGCCCTGTCGAGCGGAAATGCCTAACGTCAAAGAAAATTATGAGCGTTTCCACTCCAAGGGTTTTGATGTGGTGGCCATCAGCATCGACGAAAACCGAGCTGATCTCGAACGATACCTTCAGGAAAACAAGCTGCCCTGGGTGGTGATTCACAATCAGGATCCAAAGGCTCAAGGGCCTGCCAATCCGGCAACATACTACGGAATAACGGCCGTACCGACCGTCATGCTAGTTGACAAGGACGGGACAGTCCTCACGTTTGATGCCCGCGGTCCGCAGTTGGGCAAAAAGCTAGAAGAGCTTCTTGGCCCGCCGGAACCTCCCGCAAAAGATGAAAAGCAGGGAACCACCGAGAAGCAGTGATTGGCTTGCGCAGTGCATATGAGCGAGCCGCATTAGGCCGAGACAATCACCTGGCGGTCATAAACCGCGTGTAAAGACAGGCCGCGGTAATCGCCCATTCGTGGAAGCAAGGGTGGGCAATCACAAGGGTAATCCCTGCCGGGATTCCGTCTTTCAACCGGCGTTGGGTCCCACGGTCTCCAATTTGACCAATGGCAGATCGAATTTGGGGTTTTGGCTCAAAAAGCGGACGGGGTTGTTGTAAAAGACCTCGAGCGCCTCTTGGAGGCTATGGCCACGGCGGCGAAATTCAAAAATGCAGTCGTGGAGCGTGGCCGGATCGCTGGGACCCCAGTCGGCCGATGAGTTGACAAGCGTTCGTTCCCATCCATAGCGTTCCAGCATGTCCACCGCCCTTTTGAAGGAACACTTAGTGATGGGATAAAGCGTAAACCCTACCCAATACCCCGCGTCCTTGACGTCGCGAATGGTGTGTTCTTCCACATGGTCGATCCAAACCCGATCGGGATCGAGTGGGAAGCCTTTGAGGATTTCCAGAATCCGCTTTGTGCCATACAGCTTGTCCTCAAGATGAGGCGTGTGAATGAGCAGGAGTTGGCCAAATCGCAGGGCCAAATCGACCTGCGCTTCAAAGATTTCGCACTCGTTTTTGGTCGCTTTGTGCAGCCCCGTTTCTCCCACTCCGAGGACCGTTGGCTTTTGGAAGAACTCGGGCATGTGGGCGAGAACAGCCCGGCTTAACTCGGGATTTTCGGCCTCTTTAGGATTGACGGCCACCCAGCAGAAATGGCGGATTCCGTACTGAGCCGCCCGCGTGGGTTCAAACTCACTGATCTGACGGAAATAGTCGATGAATGTCTCAGGATACCGGCGATCAAAACCTGCCCAAAATGCCGGTTCTGCCACGGCCACCACCCCGGCCGATGCCATGCGTTCGTAATCCTGGGTTGTCCTTGCAATGGCGTGATAGTGAGGCTGAATGATCAGCATAGGGCATCAACTCGTTTAGGGGGGAATTGCTCTGTTCACCTCTCTGGTGTCTTGGCACTACGATCTTGCGATCCGAAACATGACGATCAATAACTCCGGCCTTTTAGCTCATGGGCGACCATCAAGGCGGGAACGATCGGAAAACAACATGAGTAACTCTTCGGTGCGGTCGGGTTGGGCCCTCTCTTGCGTAAGGATCTGCAGGGCCTGTTTGATCTTTGACCAGCGATCGTCCGCATGCTCGGCCGAATCTTCCGGAGCACGATCATAACGATCAAGTGTCGCCGCTATTTCCAAAAGATAGCAGCGCAACTCCAAAAACGAGTGATCGACAACTTGCGAACGTGTTAACATCGTCACTCCCGCATCGCAGGACTGAGTAGAAGCCGATCCTTTCTTTCCACGCTTGTCGCCATTATAACAAATCTGTGCAAGGAAAAAAGAATGAATGAGCACGGGATTCTATCGGAGCAGCCTTTCGGCCCAAGCGGTTGCGCCTTCTCATTTTAAGAATTGCTCAAATCATGTTGGAACGTCAGTGCCCTAGCTGCGCGAGCCTGCTTGATGAAGAGGACCTATTTTGCCCGAATTGTGGGCGTGAAGCTCCTCTGGAAGAAGGCGATCAAGACACAGCGCCAAGAGGGCCGAGGCCGATGGTCTTTAAGAATCGCTTCACCTGCCAGGGCTGTGGAGCGGCCATGAGTTACGACGCCTCGGCGCAGGCCCTTCGCTGTCCCTTTTGCGGCTCCACGGAATTAAAGTCACAACCTGATGGCGTAAGTTTGACCCCCAAATACGTCGTTCCATTTGAGGTCACAAGGGAACAGGCCCGCGGGCTGTTGTACCAACGGATGCGATCGGGGTTTTTCCGCCCCAGTGATTTGGTCCAGCGATCTGCCATTACGGAAATGATGGCCGTCTTTGTTCCCTATTGGATTTTTTCCGCCAACACGCACACCTACTGGACGGCGGACAGTTCGGATGTCCCATTTCACGCCCGGGGAGAGTGGCGACCGCTGTTTGGGGAGCAGCGTCATCAGCACGAGGCAATCAGGATCGTGGCCAGTAAGGTCCTTTCCTGGGAAGAATCGGAGGGCCTGGGACAGTACGATCTTTCGCGCGGTGTTCCGCCGGAACAAGTCGATCTTGACAATGTCGTTGTTGAACAATTCGCTATGCCGCGAAAGTATGCTCGCACCCATGCCCGGCAGTTGATCGAAAATGCCGAGAAGGTCTATTGTGCAAACTCGTTGCTTCGCGGTCGATTTCGCAATCTTCGCGTGAATGTCAAGATCGAGCAGATGAGAGGGGAGCCGATCCTCCTTCCTGTTTGGATTTTGGCTTATCGCTACCGGGATCGTGTCTATCGTTTTGTGGTCAATGGTCAAACCGGTCGTGCCTATGGTGCCTTTCCGACTTCACCTTGGAAGGTCCTTCTGGCCGTTGTGCTTTTCCTTCTGGCCGCTGTGATCGTGTTGGCACTGTTGGCACAGCTGGCCGGTTAATTTCAGCACAGGCCGCGAGCCATCGGTTCATTGTTCGGCGTCCTTGTTCGGCGATGACGCCGAGGCAGTAAAATGGTCCGTAGGTCATTTTCGCGGTTCAGTGGCAAGGGATAATCGCATGAACGAGCGGAGAGAGATTCCTCATCCTTGGAGATTAGCGGATTTGACATACTATGACGTCCGTCAGGAACATTACGAGGTGGCCGTGTTGCCGCTTGGGGCGACGGAGCCACACAACCTCCATCTGCCGTACAGTATGGACACGCGGGAGGGAGACCTGGTAGGCGAGATGATCTGCTCGGCGGCGTGGCGTCAAGGGGCCAAGGTCATTTTGCTGCCGACCATCCCGTATGGGACTGAGACCAACCAGCGAGCATTTCCCTTTGCGATGAATGTTAACCCCAGTACCCTTCACGCTTTTTTGGCGGACTTGATCGAGAGCCTGGTTCACCAGGGAATCCTCAAGGTGGTCCTGCTCAACAGCCACGGCGGCAATGACTTGAAAGGCTTTTTGCGAGAGATGTATGGTAAATCCCCAGCCAAACTCTTTCTTTGTAATTGGTACACCGTTTTTCATGATGTGTATCATCAAATCTTCAATGAGCCTGATGATCACGCCGGCGAAATGGAAACATCGTTGGCCTTGGCGTATTGGCCGGAGTTGGTTGCACGGCGAACTGATGGGACACTTCTCGCCGATAGTGGTGTGAAGCAACCAACGCGTTTTGAGGCCGTCAATCGTGGTTGGGTCAGTATCACGCGGCCGTGGCATCTTTTGACGACCAATGCCGGCGCAGGAAATCCTCACGCGGCATCGGCGGAAAAAGGCCAACGGGTGATGGAGATCCTTGTCGAACGGCTGGCCAAGTTCTTGGTGGAGCTTTCCCAATCGCCGCTCGATGAGCGATTTCCGTTTTGAAAATCCTGTGGCTCTTTAAAAAATCGGCCAGAAAAAATGCTGCGAACCGCACCGGCATTACTTGTGTCAGACTTGAATGTAGGGGCTGGGCAAGATGTTGTAACGAAATCGTTTTTAGTGCGTCAATTTAAAGAGAGTGTGTGGCAGGCGAAAAGAGGTCGCAAGATGCACGTTCGTAGGTTCGCGTAAAGGTGAATGCCTGTAGCGGTTGAGAGGTCATGTTTTTCGTATATGGCCTTCGAAAATGGGTACGTTCGATACCCGAATGCGACGAGAAATATATGACTTATGTTATTTCAGGATAATGACTTACGCCATAATTCGAATGGTACGCTTGCCCTTGGCGTGAATTGGGTTTGACTTTTTTACAGGCGTGTGTATATCGTATACTGTGGCGACCGGAAGGTTGCCAAGGCTGGAGCGAAAAGCGTTAGCCTCTTTATGGGAGGACAGCCTATGTGCCGAGCACGAGCGCGATCTGATCCTGGCACGCGGGCGTCCGGCGGTGGAGTCGGGCGCCCGAACAAATGGTGAAGATCCCGTGGTCTTTTCTGGTGAAATGGCACAGGAGGGTCTATCGAGAAAGTGACACAGACTTTCTGCCCGGGAGGACCTTCGGTGTTCTGAGAGGCGTTAAATCTGGACAGTCGGTCCCGAAAAGAGTTGATTCACCCTGTTCCCTCCGCGAGGGAAAAGCCGTTTGGCAAACCGAGTCAGCCTTTTTTCGGCCGACTGAGATAGCGTGCTCGGGCACGTCAGCCGCCAAATGATGGTTTCACCGGAGAAGTCCTCTCTAAAAAGACGACTAAGACGAAAACGATCGGACGGCCTCGACATGAGGCCGTCCGCTTTTTTTGGTACGGCTTCTACCAATCAGCCGGAAGAGTCGCTGACTTCTCCCACGGGTGGATCAGACCTCCAGCTTCCACGGTTCTCGGTAGGGTTTGCTCAATAGGCTGCTGGCCTCGGCATCGCCGATGATTTCTTCCTTTTCGGGGTCCCAGCGAATCTTGCGTCCTACTTTCCACGAAATGTTCATCAGATGGCCGGGGATCGTCGCCTGATGGCCCACCTCCACGTCCGCCGGCGGCTTTTGCCGACTCTTGATGCAATCGACAAAGACCCTGGCGTGGGCTTGGAGGCTAGAGACGTGCGTTTCCTTTTTGAACACATTCTCCACGGTAAACTCCTCCGTGGGCACACGGTTCTCGCCAGCTTCGTAGGTGATGGTGAACCCACTGCGGTCGATGATCATGGATCCTTTCGTGCCATAGAAGCACTTGGCGTGGGACCGTTGCTGTCGGCGGGCCGCACCGCTGAAGGTGTATTGCATGACGAAACCTTTCGGGGCCACAGGCGTGGGACCATATTCACAGATTGCCACGAACGAGTCGGGCCACTCTGTGTTCGTGTTTTCAAAACAATAAAACCCACCCATGGCCGCGGCCGAGATCGGTCCCTTGGCCTCCAAGAACCAGTGGACGATCTGATAGTGGTGAACCGCCCAATCCACCTGCCAACCCCCGCCGTAATCAAAGAACCAGTAGAAATGGTTGTAACGATTGGGATTGTAGGGAACCTTGGGCGCGGGACCTAACCAGAAGTCCCAATTCAATTCCGGTGGCGGATCGCTGTCGGGCGGATTGCCAAAGCCCGGATACATACAATCAAAGTCCCAGACCCGAACTTCCGTGATGATCCCCAATTTGCCTTCCTTGATCATTTCGGCGGCCTGTTGGTAGTGGGGCCAACTCCGTTGCTGCGTGCCGATGGTCACAATCCGCTTGTATTTTTCCGCGGCCTTCACGGCGGCCTGCCCTTCCGCAATGAAGACACTGAGGGGCTTCTCGACATAGACATCCTTACCGGCCTGGCAGGCGTGAATCGTCGGCAAGACATGCCAGTGATCATTGGTCGCCACAATGACAGCATCCACATCCTTACTGTCCAGCATGCGCCGGTAGTCATCGTAGGCGGCAATCTTTTCTCCACCGAACTGTTGCCGGGCATCGGCCAGACGCTTGGAGTTGACGTCACAGACGGCAACAATGCGGGCATCGCCCAACCGGGAATGTGCCGTGGCTACGGCCCGCCCTTCACCTCCGCAGCCAATCAAGCCGACATTGACGATTTCACTGGGCGGTGCCGCCTGCTGACCCGTCACCGCCGTTTGACTTCCCAACCAGACGGCAGCCACACCAGCCGCCGAACTCCCGAGGAATTGACGCCGCGTCGCCTTGCTTTTCATAGGGTTCTTCCTCCTTCTTGGCAACGGTTAAAGAACATACCTTCAGGCTGACAACGAACGTCCGCACCAAACATCAGGGCCGAACGTTCTGGCGGGACCTGTGGCAAGAGGTCCTCGTCAAAATGACCCGCTGGGAGGGTGTGCCACAATTATTAGCAAACCGATTGCCTCGGTCAAATTGGGCCAAACTCGCCACGAAGAATTGGGGCGCATCTCCTCCGCCCCGTGGAGCATGGAGCGACTACAGCCTCGTCCCTTTGAACGGTTCAATGGTCAATGGACCACGTCCCAAGGCGACCGAGCCTTTGGTGGGAACATGTTGCAAATATTGGGGCAAAGTCACTGTCTCAAACCATTGATAATTCGGCTTGGCCGTCAACTCACGGAGTTTATCTCCCACATTTTCGCCAGGTTTAAGAAGGAGGATAAACGGCACACCACCCGCGGAGGTCTCCCACAGAACTTGACCGTCCACCAAGATGCGGATCCAGAGCGTATACTCTTTGACCTTGTAATCGCCCGAGTGCCAGTATGAGACCGTTCGTTCCTTAGGGCCGCCGACGCCGGCCGCCAGTGTGACCCGGGCTTCCTCCTGAACTTCGCAACCCATTTCCTTCAGCCGTTGGGTGAGTGTATGGCGAACCTTTTCGCGGGCGTCCTCCGGGATTGCCGACAGGTCAAGTTTGACGGGCATACCTTTGTGGAAGGCAAAGGTCTCGGGATTGTGTAACGCAAGATCGAGAACCTTTTGGGCAGCAGCATGGGGGATATGGGCCGTGACCAATTCAAGGTGATCTGCCGTCCCCGAGCGTTTTTTAGTGACAACGGCACATGTTACATCGCCCAGCGAGCATGCGGCCTCGATATTGTCGTAATCCCAGAGGAATAGTTGCGACTTCCAATGGAAAAGATAACGATTGCCGCCGAGGACGAAATCATCGTGGGGAAAAACGAGTTTCCCTTGAAATTCAATGCCGCTTGGCAATGTGAAGTCAGCCTCCAGTTTTCCGCTGGCCACATCCCAAATCTGGATGTTTCGATGGTTAATCAAAGAGGCTAGCTTTTTTCCCGTCGGGCTAAAGGCAAGGACGGGAAAAATTTGTTCCCGAGGGGCATTTTGGAGGGCGATGATCTCGCGCTTGCGGATATCGAGAATTCCGATTTGGTCCCTAGTTGCAAAGGCCAGCCAGTGTCCATCCGGGCTAATCGCGGGAACGAGACCCATGGTCGTTTGGAGGCTAGCCTCGGGCTGCATATTGCCCAGGTTCCAAATGAGAATCAATCCTGTTCCGCTGCACGTGATGAGCGTGCGCTCGTCGGCAAAATCAGCCCATTTCACGTCCCGGGCTAGGCCGCTTTCTTTTTCATACGGGGCCCAGCTCAACTGGCGACTGAAGGACGAAAGGGAGATGGCGCTCTCTTTTTTGGCGCTGCTGGCCACGGGAGGATAGCCCGCAATCGTCAAGGTCGCGCGATTACCAAAACCGAACTCATTTTGCTGAAGGAGGAAATATTGGCGATCACCAAAACGCGCCGGATAGACCGACAACGCGGTCTCGTTACGCGAGATTAGGATAGCTCCCAAGACCCCGATTTCCAAATTGCAGAGGATGAGCCGGTTCGTAGTGATGGGGTTTCCGGGACGGTTCGTCGTGCACTGCACCAGGGCCGTCTTGCTGGTGGAATTGACGATTAAGCCGGACACCTTCTCGAAAAAGTCAAGTTTCGGCGGAAGCCCGATCACCTTGGCAGGGATAGTGATGGCTTCCCGAGGTGTCACGGTTAGCTGCCACCCCACACTTGGGTTGACAGGGATGGGCCTGACGTCACGCCAGTCGATGACCACCGTACCGACTTGGTTGACAAAAAGAGGCTGAAACAGCGTGCTATCTGAAGCTTTTGAAGGTTCCTCCAAGACTTTGAAGGGGTTGGCACTGGTTAGCTCTTTGAGGTACTGGCGGTCTTGTGGACTTAACTTGTCGATTTCGATGCCCACCTTGACACCGTCCTGACGCTCCAGGACAACGGTCTCGCCATCTACCCTGACAAACCGAGCTTGAACGCTGAATTTACCGGTGACGTCCGACCATTGCCGGAAGTCCTCCGCCCAGCCCACGGTGGCGATACCTGC
>JAKPII010000077.1 GCA_029549885.1 Planctomycetota bacterium | reverse complement strand
TTTCTCGGTCCCCAAATCGGCCAACAATTGGGTAACCCGTTTGCCCTCGGATTCATGGCACTCCCCAGCGTTTTCAATCAGATGCCGGTGGGCTGGCTCTTTGGATGTCTGTTCTTCTTCTTGCTATTCCTCGCTGCGATCACCAGTTCCCTTTCCATGTTGCAACCGGCGGTTGCCCTCCTCGAAGAGGGGCTGGGGCTAAACCGTCGGGCCTCGGTTGCGGTGCTGAGCTTCATCACGGCAATAGGCTCGGCAATGGTTGTCTATTTTTCAAAGGATTTCGTCGCCTTGGATACGCTGGACTTCTGGGTCGCCACGTTTGCAATTTACTTGCTCGCGACATTTCAGACCATTCTTTTCGGCTGGGTGCTGGGCGTGGAAAAAGGGATGGAAGAACTTCAGCGCGGTGCGGCCATCCGCATCCCGGCTATCTTCAAGCCCATCATCAAGTATGTGACGCCCCTTTATCTTCTGGCGGTCTTTGGATTGTGGTTGTACAAAAACTTCTTCGCCCTGCCGAAGGGACAAACAGGCCGCATCCAACAGGTTTTCAGTGATCCCGTGGTCGGTGGGGTCGTCCTTTTCATCCTCGCTGTTGCCATCCTTTTCGCGTTCCTCATCGCCCAGTCGGTGAGGAATTGGCGGCGCATCGAAGCCGTTCAGGAGGAGGTGATCATATGACACTTGGCGGCTGGATTGTGATGCTTCTATCGGTGGGAGGGGCAACGGGCCTGTTGGCGTGGTGCCTTTATAAGGTGCTCACCACACCTGGCAGTGAAGAACACCTTGGTCAGGTCGAAATCCACACCCCCGATATGGATCAAGACTGAATGATGACTGCATGTCAAGCGCTTCTCTTCAAAGTGTCACTGGGTAGGTAGAAGGCCTAGTGGCCCTGTTACTACTCGAAAAACTTACACCGATGTGGTAAGGATGGCCCTTGTAGCTACCCGTGGTTGATTCCAACGATCGGTGCGTACAAAACGTCAGCGATACTTCTTCTTATGACGCCTTAGTCCAATCGGTCGAAGCCGTTTCTGGTAGCCAAAAAACCCGTCGGCCGATATACTCAATTTCTTTCACCGGTTTTCCATGGCCCCGCTGACCACCGCTAAGGTGGTCCCATCTCCCCAGGGAGAAAGGATTGGACCAAAACCGTTGGTTGATGGGTCGATGGAGTGTATTCAAATCATCTCGCATCGGACGTTCTTATGACGGTTCGTACACGTTTTGCACCGAGTCCCACGGGTTATCTCCATATTGGCGGAGTGAGGACTGCCCTGTTTTGCTGGCTATTTGCCCGACGCCATGGGGGACAGTTTATCCTGCGAATTGACGATACGGATCAACAACGGAACGTCGAGGAGGCGTTGCGGCCAATCCTGGACGGGCTGCGCTGGCTTGGTATCGATTGGGACGAAGGACCAGAGGTTGGTGGCCCGTGTCAACCCTATTTTCAGTCGCGGCGGCTCCCCATTTATCAGGAAGCGGTTCGCCAGCTTTTGAGTACGGGTCATGCCTATTGGGATTTCGCCACGCCGGAAGAGATTCAGGCCGAGCGGGAGGCCGCGCAAAGGGAAAAGCGGGCCTTCGTCTATAGCCGCCGGTTTATGGCCGAAACGGAGGCCGAGGCCGCCCGATTCCGCGCTCAGGGCCGCACTGGTGTCGTGCGGCTCAAAATGCCCCGTGAGGGAAAACTCGTCATTGATGATCTCATCCGCGGGCGGGTTGAGTTCGATTGGGCACAGGAACAAGACCACGTGATCCAACGGTCAGACGGAACCGTGCTCTATCACTTGGCCAGCGCCGTGGATGATCATGCCTTTGGAATCACGCACGTCATCCGGGCGGAAGAGCATCTTTCCAATACCCCTCGGCAGGTGTTCATCTTGCGGGCGTTGGGGCATGAGCCACCGCAATTTGCCCACCTGCCGTTTGTGGCGGAACCCGGGAGCAAAGTCAAATTAAGCAAGCGAAAACTGGATAAATACCTGAAGAACCGCGACTTTGCTGAGTTGATGGAGCTTGGGCAAAAGATCGCCGACAAAATCCGTTATTCTGCCGCCAGCGAACTTTTTAACCCGGTGGTTGTCGACTTTTACAAGGTGGTGGGCTTCCTGCCGGAGGCCATTGTCAACTATTTGGCGCTCCTCGGTTGGTCCCTGGATGATCGGACCGAGTATTTCACCAGGAATGAGTTGATCCAGGCATTTTCCTTAGAGCGGGTTAACAAGGCCCCGGCGAGTTTCGATCCGAAAAAACTGATAGCCTTCCAGCAGCGCCACATGAAGGAGTTGTCACTAGACGAAAAGGTGACCATGGTCATACCTTACCTCCAGCAGGCGGGATGGATCGCGGAACCTGTCTCTCCCGATCTGCGGCAACGCATTGGCGACATCGTGACGGCTGCGGGGGACCGGTTACGAGTCGCGGGAGAAATCCTTAATTATCCAGAATTCTTTCTCAGTGATGACCAAATCAACTATGATCCTAAAGACGTCCAAAAGCGACTATCCGGAACAGAGGTAGGACCGAGGTTGGAGGCCCTGGCCTCGTTGTTCGAAACACTCGAGACATTCACTCCCGAATCGCTGGAGTCCGCCATTCACCGGTTTGCCGAATCGCAGGCAATTGCCTTGGGCGAGGTGATTCACCCGTTGCGTGTGGCTGTTACGGGTCGCAGTGTGGGACTAGGACTATTTGAGACGCTGGCCATCCTTGGCCGAGAAACCGTCTGCCGCAGGCTGAGATTGGC
>JAKPII010000065.1 GCA_029549885.1 Planctomycetota bacterium | reverse complement strand
AGGGCGAGGGGACTCTTAAAAATTCCAAAATTCGGTGGAATTCCGGTGCTTGTGACGGCCCGGGGCCGGCCGGACGCGAGTGGAAGAAATTCCACAGATGGGGAT
Organism: Planctomycetota bacterium; assembly: GCA_029549885.1. Classification (GTDB taxonomy): domain Bacteria; phylum Planctomycetota; class Planctomycetia; order Pirellulales; family Thermoguttaceae; genus Thermogutta. Next base: position 3,604 of record JAKPII010000065.1, on the reverse strand, counting down.
ACGGATCCTCCCACGGTTTGGTCTGCAAATCGGGCTCGTAGGGGTTAATATCCCCTGGGTCGGGTTCGGCGCCAAAGCGGTTGAGGACGCGATAGAACCGGTAATAGTTGCGCTCGTCATAGCAAAGCAGACGCGACGAGGCCAGGGCCGGTACCAGCAAAACTTCGTAGGGGTTCGTAAACGGCCGGTTAAAGAACGTCAACCAGGGGAATGAACGTACGGGATCACCGGCGTAATGAGTGGTTGGGCGCGGAGCAGTGGTTGGGCGCGGAGCACCGAACAGCCGATCGGGAAAGTCCGGGTCCGAGTTCAGATAGCCCAAAGAGTGCTTTAGTTTGCGGTTGAAATTCGTGACGCCCGGAACCGCCCTCGGGTCGTCCACTACCATCTTGCTGGGTGGTTCCTGCTTCCAGATGATAAATTCCCGGTTGACGTCATTAATTACAAGCTGATCGTTCTGATCCGCCTGCGGCCGGTCGTCGTTTCTCTCTCCGCGCTGGCGGGTATGGAACATAATCGGCTCATTAGGATCAAACTGTGTAAATCCGTCTGCCGTGAAATCGGTTTCCATCATAGACATGCGACTGTTGAACGACGTGACGTCCACCGGGGCAGAATCGATTGTGCGGTAGGGGTTGAGGACCGGATCGTAAGGTCTCAATGGATTGGCCAGCCGCTGGAGATGCACAATACGGAAGTTAGTTTTGGTAGTGTTGTGGCCCAGAAAATCGTCCCATTTCTCGCCATCCGGCAAATCGGTTCGCTGGGCGTCCAGGGGCTGATCAATAGCTTGAGGAACCTGGTTAGTCTCGTACCTTCCCGTGTCGGGGTTATACACGATTGGGTTGCCCGAGGCATCTACCTGGGATGCCTCCAACACGTCGTACCCAAAAGTGGGTTCGGTGACACTCAAGCGAAGTTCTTTGTCCTGCTTATTGTTGTTCCAGTAGACGACCCCACGGTCGATTACAATTCCGACGGCAGGTTTCGCTCCAGCTGGCGTGCTGGTCAGATTCTTGGTGACCACCACTTGCCCGGGCTGGATCTGAATATACCGGTCAGTATTTATGTCTCCCGCGTCACCGGTAAGCTCCAGGAAAGTGACGTCGCCGTCAGGCCTCCCTCCCGGGCCGATCACTGCGTACCGGCCGGGGAGGATCTTGGAGTTCAGACGGTTGGCGTAGGTGGCACTGGGGTAGTACTCTACCTCGGCATCCCCGAGAAATCCATTCGGCAATGGAACAAAGTAAACGGCCCGTTCGATTGCCGGGCGTCTCGCCGGATCGGGATCGCCTGGGTCTTTCAACAGTCCGGCCTCCGGATCGGTGGATGTGGGATCAATGACCTCGGGCCGGGTGATCACCAGGCGCCATACCGGTGAGCCATCCGGGGCGGTCTTCGCCAGGTCAATTCCCGGCTGTTGCTCACCGCCGGGACCTGTCTTCGCAGGATTGTCGAATTCAGCAGCAATGGGCTCATTTTCGGGCCAGGGATTATACAGCTCGACAAAGAGGGAACCCTGGGGACGGTACCGTTGGTCAAGGTCTCTTATCTGATCAGCCTGCTCTTCTTCTTTGGGATCATTCGTTTGCGGATATGCATACCCGTAATCGGGCAGGTCCTCCGTTCGGCGGTCGTGGAAGGCTAGCGTCTCGGTGATAAGCAACTCTGGTCGCTCGCAACCCCAGACCGCGTATCGCGGATCCGGGAGACTAGGATTGTTGGGATCAGCCGGTGGATTCCAGCCGTCAGTGGGATCGGGATCAAAGACGAATCGCGTCATGATAGAATCGCGATCGCGGAAATCCACGACGTTGACTGCCCATTGAGCGATCATCCGGGCTGTTCGATCTCGGCTGCCGGTCACAGAATCCAGATAGTTCAGGTTTGCGAGGCTCATCGCCAAAACGTACAAATGTCGCGCGTAGGCCTCGCGGGGATCGCCGGTGTCGGTAGGACCGTAGGCATTTTGGAAGTCAAAAGGTACGGGTTGTCGTGGGAATCCTCCCTCGGGTGTGCGTGTCAGGTATTGCCACTTCTCAAGTCCGGCGCGTGCTTCATCTGGATCATCGACAACGCCATTGTTGTTGTCGTCCTGGCCATTGCCCAGCGGACGATTGAGATTCATCCTCAGACCTGCTCGCAGTTCCGGGGGCATTAGGGTGAGTAAAGCGGCTCCCGTGTTGCCCGCACCGGTAATAAGATCCTTCACATGAGCCGCAATATTAGCCCCGCTCTGCACTCGCGTGGCGCCCAGATTCGGGACTGGCACATCCCAGCTTTCGGTGGTAACGAGGTGGCGGAGGTGGCGTACCCTGTTGGGATCGATACCGTCGACACCGCGGAACAACCGCTGGATCCGGGGTGGCAAATTGTGTGAGTCTTTGTCGAACGGCCGTAACAAAGCCTCTAACTCGGCTGGCGTGAAAGGAGCATCGATAGGATTTATTTCGCTTCCCGACCTGCGCTTCGATGACAAATCGAGCTTGTAAGGACTCGTGAGCAGGGCAAGGTTCCAAAAGCTGTTCGGCATCATGAATTGCGGACACCCGCGGAGATCAAGCCCCACGGTCAGTAACCCCAGCATATCCGGTGGGTTGCCATAAGCTGTCATATCCGGTGGGTAGCGATAAGCTGTAGGGTTGCCTGCATCAAACGGCGGGGGAACAGTAGCTCGCCAGTCCGGCGGATACGCAAAGAAAGCATTGAACAACAGTAGATCGACCTGACCGGTAAGTCCTGCGTCGGGCCGTTCGAGTCTTTCCCCATATCGGCCCGCCAGAGCGCCGTATTGGGGGTCCACCCGACCAAACAAAAGCTGTCCATACGCCTTTAACAACGCCTTTAACACCTCTTCCTGATCAAACTCCTTTTCCTTTGCCGGATCAAGAAGGACTCTAAACAGGGGCGCCAAGTTGATCTCAGATGGCCCAAACCCCAGACCGCGAAAACGTGGTGTGGGATAATCCGGAGGAACTGCGTTATAGGGGGCAGGAGCTGGCAGTCCTTCGCTGGGGTAAACCGGTTCTCTGATTGGGATTGGTTTCCCAGTCTGCGGATCAAGGGTTACTCCATCAGGATACTTGTCGCCATTTAGGTCTAAACCTCCGGCAAGCAGATACGGATTCAGGGTGGGGGCACCGTCGTTGGAGACGGTACGGGGCCCGTAATATTCTTGCAACGTCTGCACTGCTGCACCGTGGGCGTTCAGGTTCAAACGTCCGTCCAAGTCGGTGCACAAGATGGCGGCCAGTGGCTTGTAACGGCGGCCGTCGGGAAGCTGACGCACCGGCAAGCCCACATCGACCCAAATGCTATCCGGTACACCATCGCCATCGTTATCTACGTCCCAAGGCCAAAGGTCAGGATTGTCGCTGACAAGCCGGTCGGGCTGGCCATCATTATTGGTATCGATAAACGCTATGCCCGGGTGATAGCCCTGATTCGAGCCATCAAAAGCCGGATGCAGACTCCGCAAGGGTCGGAAAATAAACTTGCGTTCAAAAAGGCTGATTTCTTGTCGAAGCTGAGGATCGGGGATGGTCTCCGGATGAAGAAGGAACGCAAACCGCTGCGCCGGATCACTGACAGCCCCCCAATCGAT
>JAKPII010000063.1 GCA_029549885.1 Planctomycetota bacterium | reverse complement strand
CGAGCAAGAGATGCCGGGCTCTACTTGAACTACGGAATGACGAATCCACCGGTCTTCAGCCGTGGGCCGTATGATCTTCATGCTGGGAAGGATGGGGCTGAGGAGCTCCTGATCGACGGTTTACCGGATGGCGTGGAAATCGATCAGCAGGGTGCGCCTTCTGTGATCGAGCTTGAACCCCCACCCATGCCCAGCGAAGACATGCCGGGTTCAACAAGCGATGCTTCTAAAACTGAACAAGCTGCAGAACAGAAAGATGCGTCGCGACAAACAAGGCGGGAGGATTGGACGACGAGCGTCCCCCAACAAAGGCGCGCCAGCACTGACGACGGAAGTTCGGCGGCGATAAGCCGGAAACAAGACCAGCTTGTGGCCTTGGCCTCGCACGTCTCCTATACCTCCCGAACTTCTTCCACTCCCTCAGCACCGTCACCATCAAGGAATCAACCCAGCGAGCAAGGTACGGGAGACGCTCCCTCTTCGCCAGTGCAAGCGACGCACACCAACGTGAGCCGCCAGACCACGGACAACTCGGGTTGGCGTGCCCGTCGCTAGCCTTTTTGGAACAATTGGGTCTGCCCGCGGCGTGTGCCGGCCCTCACTTAGAGCCTATCCCATAATCTCCCCTCGCCCGTTCGGCGGGAGAGGGGTCGGGGGTGAGGGTGACTCGAATTGCTGCCGGTTTTCTCGATGGACTCCGACGATCGCTTGCCCTCACCCCAACCCTCTCCCAGAGGGAGAGGGGGACTTTTTGGGATAGATTCTTAACGTAAACGGCTCGGCTCGGCTGACGGTGGTTCACCCCGGGGCTGCTCTTCGCAGCTAGTCTCTGCTAAAACCGATAGAGGTTTACCTTTTGCAAGCAATCGCAGTTGAGGCTTCACAGGGTTATAACGCGACGATGTTTATTGCAATCGAAGGTGCGGACGGTACCGGCAAGACGACGCAGGTGGAACGATTGTGTCGTTGGTTGGAGGAAAAGGGACACAAAGTTGTTCGCTGCCGAGATCCAGGGGGAACAGCCCTTGGCGAGGCCGTTAGGGATATCCTTTTGCATCGCCAAACGGTGCCCCTTGATACAAGAGCGGAGGCACTTCTCTACATGGCCTCGCGCGCGCAGCTTGTGGCCGAAGTAATCCGTCCTGCCGTAGAGGCCGGATGCATTGTGGTTTCCGATCGCTTTGTGCTTTCGAATATTGCCTATCAAGGATACGGTTTTGGATTGTCCGTTGAGACGCTCCGCCAAATTGGGGACTTTGCGACGGCTGGTGTTCAGCCCGATGTTACAATTGTTCTGGATATGCCCGTCGCCCAAGCCCTACAAAGAATCCAAAGGACGCCGGACCGTCTGGAGTCCCGTGGCGTAGAGTATCTCGAGCGTGTTCGTGACGGGTTTCTGCAGGAGGCGACTCGCTACGCCGATCGCGTCATCGTAGTCCGGGCCGACCGGCATCCGGATGAAGTGGAGGCTTCGATCAGGAACATCGTGGAGCCATTTTTGGGGACAGGCTAAGTGAAGCGGGCATGTTAGGTAAGACGGGATCAGACGGGGAATAATCGGTTACTACGTTCGGCGATAAGGCAACGTGGGATGTTGAAAACATATTTGGCGAGAGATGGTCAAATGAGGCCGTCAGTTTCCGACACCATAATGAGGGTTTTCCGTTAGCGATCCGTGGGATGCGATGTGGCACGGGATTAAGGGACACGATGAGAACGTCGAGAGATTTCGCCGGGCGGTGAGCCGTGGGCGAATCGGGGGGACGTATCTTTTTTTGGGACCGCCGGGAATCGGGAAAAAGCTGTTTGCCCTGAAATTTGCCCAAACCCTGCTTTGTGAGAAACACCCTGCCGAGCTGTTCGATCCCTGTGAGGCTTGTGCCTCGTGTCTCCAAGTCATTTCAAGGACGCATCCTGACGTCATGTTCGTTTCGCGACCGCCGGAAAAGTCGTTCATTCCCTTGGAGACCTTGATCGGGGAGCGCGGGCAGCGGAACGTGGAGGGGGCCGGTTTGATTGGTCATTTGGCGCTCAAACCTTACTCAGGGCGATTCCGCATCGGCATTATTGACGATGCTGATTACTTCAACGCGGAAGGAGCAAACGCCTTGCTCAAGACGCTGGAGGAACCGCCCCCTCAGGCATTGTTGATTCTCATTGGCACGTCAGCGAGCAAACAGTTGCCGACAATCCGGTCAAGAAGTCAGATTGTGCGCTTCCGACCATTACCAGTGGATATCTTAACCGAGCTGATTTTGGAGGAGGGACTGTCGCAGAATTTAGACGAGGCTCGCAGGCTTGCCCAACTTAGCGGCGGTAGCCTTGAACGGGCACGAGATCTGGCGGACCCGGAAATGTGGCCGTTTTGGGTAAGATGGCGGGCGGAGTTGAGCGGTATTTCATTCGACGCCGTTACCTGGTCCCAAGAGTTTCGCACGTTCGTGGATAACGCGGGCAAGGAGGCCGCTGCCCGTCGCAAGCGGCTTTATCATATCCTTTCTTTTACCGCTAATTTCTTGCGCGATGCGATAACACTCTTGGTAGGGGGGCACGCAGACGACTCCACTTCAGCAGAATGCCAGAACTTCGTTCGCGTTATCAAAGAGATACTTGGCCCCGATGCGGTGGAAGTCATCCAACATTGTGTGGAGACGTGTCTCCAGGCCTGCGAGGATATCGAGAGAAATGCGAATCTCACCATTCTCATTGATGACTGGATCACCACATTGTGGCACTGCTTGAATCGCAGTCGAGTCGCTTCTCCTCAAAGCCCAAAGCCGACGTAGCCCCCCTTAGCTTCCATTTCCTGTTCTAGCTTTTGCAGCCGCTGGATAGTCTTTTCGAGGTCTCCGTGGGCAATAAAGTGATTGAATTCGACTAAGACCGCCTCCCGCACGCTCTCGGCAAACCAACGAATGATTGGTTCGGTAGCCCAATCGCAGGTATCCCCTCGCAACGTGGTATGGACATCGAAAGCCGTTGCCACTTTGTCTTCAGAATCAGTCAACAAGCACCCCTCAAAGGCGAAGCTTAATGTGCCCTTGGAGGGATTGTTTGTCAGGTGGAAGGTACACTGGCCGTTGAAAAGGTAGTAGGAATTGTGCCGACCAAACCTTCGGATGGCCTCTTGGACGCGATCCCAAAGGGCGAGGAAACCCGGCGAGGCATCAAGCGGCGGATCAGATCGCGTGACCATCCGCAGGGGCACACAATCGAA
>JAKPII010000061.1 GCA_029549885.1 Planctomycetota bacterium | reverse complement strand
GAAATACGAATTCGAATTCGAGGCTGGTGCTGACAGCGACAATGCACGTTTGGAAATCACTTCCACAGGCAAGGGGTATTTTCAGATCGGGACGCTGTCATTGATGCCGGCCGATAATATCCACGGAATGCGGGCCGACACGATCGCGTTGCTTAAAGAGTTGAACTCCCCCATCTATCGATGGCCGGGCGGTAATTTCGTCAGTGGCTACGATTGGCGCGATGGCATTGGCGACCGTGACCGTCGTCCGCCTCGAAAGAACCCAGCCTGGCAAGGCGTTGAGCACAATGATTTCGGCATTGACGAATTTATGGTCTTCTGCCGAGTGATCAATACCGAGCCCCTTGTGGTGGTCAACACAGGCCTAGGCGATGTCCAAATGGCGTTGGAGGAATTGGAATACGCCAACGGCCCTGCCGATTCTCCAATGGGAAGGCTTCGGGCAAAGAACGGCCATCCGGAACCCTATGGCGTGCGATATTGGGGCATTGGAAATGAGATGTATGGTAACTGGCAATTGGGGCATATGCCGTTGGAACAGTATGTCGAGAAACACAATGCCTTTGTGAGGGCCATGCGGGAAAAGGACCCGCACATCAAGGTCGTGGCCGTGGGCAATGTGGGACCATGGACAGAAGGAATGTTTCGCCACTGTGCGGATTTCATCGACCTGATGAGTGAGCATTTTTATGTTGGGGCCAAAAAAGACCTGATCGAGCACGTGAACCAAGCGGCCGCGCAGGTCCGGCGAATTGCCGATGCCCATCGGCGTTATCGCCGTGACATTCTCGGCGGGCGTGAAATCCCCGTGGCCCTTGATGAATGGAACTATTGGTACGGCGAACACGTCTTCGGGGAGCTTGGGACGCGGTACTTCGTCCGGGATGGCCTCGGCATCGCCAAGGCCCTTAACGAGTTCGCTCGCAATACCGACGTTTACGCAATGGCAAACTATGCCCAGACCGTTAACGTCATTGGAGCGATCAAGACCACCAAAACGGCCGCCGCGTTTGAAACGACCGGATTGATGTTGGTGCTCTATCGACGGTACTTCGGCCAAATTCCGGTTGCGACGGCGTCACAAAATCCGCTGCTCGATGCACAGGCAGCCCTTCTGAAAGACAACAAAACGCTCGCTGTGGCGATCGTGAATCCGACCGGCGAAAAACAACTCTGCACATTGCGCGTGGCAGGGGCTACCGTCGGTGGCAGTGGTAAAGTCTGGGACGTGGCCGGAAATGACCCGATGGATTACAACGACCCGGGTAAACCCCCTCGTATTGAGCTGCGCAGTCGCGGCGAGGTTTCCCATGCGGATTCGTTCGAGGTCGCACCGTACAGCGCGACAATCGTTCAGTTTCCCATTGTCCGGGCTGGAAACTAATCCAACCGGCGACGGCGCTGCTCTGTCCCATTAGGGAGCCTCGTAATAAAGTTCCATTAGGGAACCTCGCAATAGAGACCATTTCCAGGCGAGGGGGTCGGTTCTCGTTTATGCCTGAAAGCCGAAATCTCTAACAGCCTATCCGAGAGCTCCCTCTCCCTCTGGGAGAGGGTTGGGGTGAGGGCAAACGATAGTCGGAGTCGAACGAGAAAACCGGCAGCGATTTGAGCCCCCCTCACTCCCGGCGCCTCTCGTACCGAACGGGAGAGGGGAGGTTGTGGGATAGTCTCTAAGTGGCAAGGGTTTCCAGAAGTTTGACGTACACTTCGGGCACCGGCCGATGCGCGGCGAAAGTTTCCTCGAGCGGAGTCAAGACAAGCTCACCTTTTTGTTCCCCAGCCATCACGCCCGACTTTCCTTGGAGAATCGCGTGAACGGCGAAATCTCCAAGTCGCGAGGCGAGGATACGGTCTTGAGGGACGGGGCTCCCACCGCGCTGTAGATGTCCCAGGGCAAGGACTCTGACCTCATAGGGGCATTTCACCTCGCAGAGAGCTTTTTGAAGGACGGCTGCCCCTCCGCGCTCATCACCCTCGGCCACAATGATCATGACGGATGTTTTCCCCCGCAACTTCAAATCGTGGAGGAGCCGGACAATCTCCCCGGTGTCCGTCGGTGTTTCGGGAATACAAGCAATCTCGGCTGCTGCGGCGATCGCCGTATAAAGGGCGATGTAGCCACTATGCCGCCCCATGACTTCGACCAGGAACATTCTTTCATGGGCGTCTGCCGTGTCGCGAAGTTTGTCAACGGCCTCAACGGCCGTGTGAACGGCGGTCGCAAAGCCAATCGTATAGTCCGAACCAATCAGATCGTTATCAATTGTGCCAGGGCAGCCGACAATTTGTCCGTCCCAATACTTTGCCAGAGCCACCGCCCCGCGGAACGTGCCATCACCACCAATGGGGATCAACGCGTCAATTTTGTTACGCCGGAGGACCTCTGCTGCTTTGCGTAATCCGTCATCCGTGTAGAACTCCTTACAACGGCTAGTATGGAGGATCGTTCCCCCACGCCGTGAAATATCAGAAACACTCCGCAAATTCATCATTGGATGACCGCGCTCATCCTTGTAGAACTCTTCGCGGAGTAACCCTGCATAACCGCGGTAAATACCGACAACTTCGTGGCCCATCGAAATGGCAGCCCGAACGACGGCCCTAATACAGGCATTCATCCCCGGCGCATCACCACCACTCGTCAAAACGCCGATCCGCATATCACTCACTCCTATCTCTTTCCGGGAAGTACCTTCGGTTGCACGAAATCCACCTCAATTCATTTCAGTTTTGAGATAGGAAGTTCGTGTGAAGCCATAAAAGCCACGGCCTCTTCCCGCGTGAAAACACCTTCTGTTGTTCCAATCGCCCGGACACAGCTTGCCCCCAGAGCGCTGCCCCACCGGACACAATCCTCGGGAGACCCGCCCCACAGTAATCCCGCAATGAATCCCGCATCAAACGCATCTCCGGCCCCCGCACCACTGACAAACGTGGTGGGATAAACACCCGCCGTGAACTTCGCCCCCTCTCCATAGAAAAGACATCCTTTTTCTCCCAAGGTGATGACAACATTCTTCGCGCCAGCTTCGTGAAAACGCTGGGCCTGCTCTAACGGATCAGCTACACCCGTAATAATTTCCCCCTCGTCGTCGTTAGGCAAAAAATAATCGACCTCGGGGAGGACTTTTCTCAAGATTGGCCAAAAATCCCGTCGCTCCATCAAAACAACATCGACCACCGTAATCACGCCTTTTGCCCGCAGGTCGCGCAGAAGGTACACGAAATCATCGGTCTCCAGCCCCGGCATCATTAGATATCCACCGACGTAAAAAACACGGGCAGCATGAGTCCAGGCCGTGGGAATATCTTCGGCCTTAAAGACCACATTGGCCCCTGGCGTACTGATGAATCGGCGATCTTCACCTTTCACGTTAACCATCATCGTTGCCGCCGTGGTCATTCCGGGCACAGAACGAATCCCACCTGTATCCACACCCTCGCGGTCAAGCACCTGGCTGATGAATTGCCCAAAGAAATCATCACCAACGCAGCCGCTTACACCCACTGAGATGCCGAGCTTTTTCAGGTCCACGGCGACGTTCGCGGCACACCCTCCCAAGCCCAGTTGAATCCGCTTTGTGGGGATTAACTCTCCAGCACGAGGCAATCTCTCGATCGGTTCGCAAGCCACATCGGCAAACAAAATACCCGCGGATACAACATCATGGCGATCGGCCATGGAGCATCTCCTCACCTTGGTCCCAAGTCTCACGATTAACAGAAGACATTATTTCACCGAACCGCTTTTCGGTGGTCAAGACGCCGCCAAACGCTTCTTATCCCCTTCTGAGAAAACGTTGGGCAACAATTTCGTACAGCCGTCGGGCAATCGCCTCCTTGGAACCTGTCCAATTTCCCAAAATAACGCCGTTGGCATCTGCAATCTCAACTTCAGTGGTCTGTGCCCCGATTGCGGCTGGTCGGTTAATGACGATCAAATCACATTGCTTTTTTCGAAGTTTTTCCATCGCGCGGTTGTGGACATCATGGGTCTCCAAGGCAAACCCCACAATCCAGCGAGACCCTTTCCTCGTGGCAAGCGTCGCAAGAATGTCAGGCGTCTCGACAAGTTCCACCGCAAGGGTGTGACCCGATTTGCGCAGCTTCTCGGGGGAAAAAGTCATAGGACGGTAATCGCAAGGCGCGGCTGCCCCGATTAGGCCGTCACATTGTTCGAAACGTCTTTGACATTCTTGCAACATTTCTTCTGTCGTTATGACCGGCACCACATCCGCGCCATTGGGGTATTCAATCTCAACAGGACCCGAAACGATGAACACCTGATGGCCATGCTCGAGAAACACCTCGGCAAGGGCCCTGCCCATCCGCCCACTTGAGGCATTTGAGAGATACCGCACCGGATCAAGGTACTCGCGGGTGGGTCCTGAGGTTATCAACACTTTTGCCATGATCTCATTCCAATCACAGGCGATGACTACAAACATTCAAGAACGAAAAATCTAACACCCTGCCCTGCTGGTACACCCGACACCTTTTTTACTCCGCACGTCTCAGGGTGGATTTCACTTCCTGGTGGCAGGTAATCGCTCAATAGGCCGATCATTGTTGAATCTTAGAAACGGCGCTATCTTGCGAACAGTCTTAGGGCCGATACCCTTAACAGTCCTCAGATCCTCACTCCGGGAAAAACTGCCCATTTCCTGGCGCGTCATCACGATCCGTTTAGCCAAAATTTCCCCGATGCCTGGCAGGCAGGTCAACTCGGGCCAATCGGCAGAGTTTACCTCCACTATGAAGGCGTATGAACGAGGAGACGACGTGTTAAACCACAACGAGAGACCATCACCCAACTGCCGAAAACCGACGAATAAGCCCATCCCCGCCCAAATGATGAGGAGAAGTTCAGCCACACTTCGCTGATAATACGCCAACCACCACGCGGCAGTACGATGGACGGCAGGCTCGTTCCGCACAGCGTCGCGATATCGCTTTACCACCGCCAATAGAGAGCGTTTTGAAAATCGTCTCAAAAACTTGCGTCGCCTGTCCATACTCTCCGACCCCATTTATGCTTGGGCTTCAGCAAGCAGGCAGGAGATACCACGTGTAAGTACTCTCCGCTCATTGCCCTTGTTGGCCCTCTCGCCGTTTTTGTAACCAGGAGGATATCTCACGATGTACTATGGCACTGTTAAGCACAACAAAGGCCTGGGCAGGTGCATCATAGATGAGCATCCCCGTCCCCCCGCCATCGGCCCAGCTTTCTGGAGCGCACTCCCTTATAAGTTGTTCGCGCAACTGTCCCGGAGTTGTCCCTTTCTCAAGGATATCACCGACATAATAAATCCGTAAAACGCCCGAAGTCAGCCGATTGGGTGCGCAAACAACAAATGGCCCATCGTCCCACGCATGGACCTGAGCTTGGATCAACTCGGCAAGTCGCTCGAGGACACCCGAGAGCGGCTCATCCGTCGCCGAAATAGAAACCTCCGTATCGGGTGTTACGTCAATTCTGGCCAGCGAGGTCCAATCGAAGAACACCTTGTTTGCTGCGGTCCGATTGATGGCTACTGCGATATCAGTCAGCCTTGTTGGCTCGAAGAAGTTAAGACTAATCGTCGCCTCGTCTTCGGCATCCAGACGCTCATTGGTGCTGCCCATAGCAGCCCGATGCTCTAGCATTCTTCGCATTTCGAAAACAACGGGAAAAGGCCCATCAATTACCAGGCGATCACCCTCTTTTGCAACCTGTGCCGGTTTGTCGAAACCACCAGGGCTCACCTCATTGAACCAATCACAGACTTGCTCTAACGTGGTTGACGATGGGAAAGTCCCTGATTCACCTTCCTCCATCTGAAATTCGTAACGGACGTGATCCCTTATTCGATCGGCAGCAACAAGAACCACCGACTGTTTACATGGCACAAGTGACAAGCCTACCTCTTCTCCCATGGCTCTTGTTATATCTTCGAACGTGACGTTCTGCATCTCAACTTGAATCTCTTCATTTCCGGTCAGGCGTAACCACTCAGCCGATTCAGGATCCACACACACAGGGACACGCGACCATTGCGTTAACAAGCTGATGGCCAAGGCCAAGGAAGCGCGGAAACGCACCTGTGCCACACGTCGCCGCCAAGACGTGTCGGAGAAACCATCATTGTCGGACGCCGTTTCCAAGGAGGAACCACACGGGTCGCGCCAGGTTCCCATGGTGGGGATATAGGGAAGCCTTGCCGCAGCGACGCCTACTGGGCCGGACGTACCGTTTTTCCCCGATGGCGCAGCTTCGCCTTTTGCCGTGCTCGCCCGAGAACCCAAGAGATCAACGGTAACTGGTTCTCCCCCGGCGATCGTTGCCAATTGTTCCAACACGCGGGGATCGACATCCTTTCGCACGAAGCGAACAGAACCGTCCGCCATGGTGGCAAGCATACCATCCGGCATGGCCGAGCCGAAACCATCCGAACCGTTCACATACGGAGGTTTGGTTAACCCCCTAGCCGTCGATAGTCCGCCCGCCGCCCAAGGGCCACGCTTGTTTTCTACTCCCAGCATGGCGATTGTGTTGGATAGACCGTCGGTAATATCCGACCGGCGAACCGGGTGGCGATAGTTGAACACCCCTGCCCGCGGATGACTCGGCGGTAACTCGCCGCTATCCTCCCCCACACCTGTAACACCCACAACATGAGAGTCAAAATAGCCTGCCGTCGACTGCGTGGGCCCTAAGAGCGGATTAGTGACATCCGGCAAGTAGCGCTGGGTCACTTCCTGGTTTTGGGCACTATTCCACGAGTAACCCTTTTGCAGGGCCTTCGCCCAATCCTCGCGCCCCAAATAGGGCAGTAAATCGGCAATCCAACTTAGCCGCGTCTCTGGAGGTAGCAGAACACCGCCGCCGGCTGCCATGGGGAACATCTGTTGCTTACTTTCGTACTCGGACATCGCCTTGCCCAGGTGGCCATGACGCCGAGTCATCGCGATCTCCGCCCAGTGCCGCCATTCCCCCATTACGATCTCGCCTAGCTCCTTCAAACCCGCCTCGGAACCCAGGTCGCCCGGCAGTGTAAGAGTCACCAATACCGACGTATCAGTCACTTGAACCTGACTTTGGTCAAGGCAAGAGAGCCAAAGCTCCGCAAGTTTCTTCGCGCTTTCTTTTTCTTTGTCGGGGTCACCGCCTCCGTGCCCAACCTCTGTTTCTGCCTGCGGCGAGGCCAGTACCTCTCGATATCCAAGCACTCTCGTCAAGAGTCCCCTCACACTCTTTTCCAGGGAATCTTTGTCATCGGGACTTTTTGCAATCCATTCGCATGTCCAAATGACTTGTTGTTCCGAACGTTCGATCGAAAAGATAAATAGGTTCGCACCGGCCCAAAGGTTTTGCCACAATTGGTCGATCTCCGGCCAAGCGTCAAACCACGCTATCAACCCACGATGGCGAATGAGCGTGGGCCGAATCACCATGAGATACCGGGGCTTGGATTTCAGCTTTTGCTCCAAAATGGCTTTGATGTTGGGGTCATGGTCGCCTGACAATAATCGCTTCAGAATCTCCGGCTGGCCAATTGCCACGCAGTTCTCTGCCACAACAGCAAAGGCAAAACGTTCAGGACCAACGGCCAATTGCCGCAACTGGACCGGCCCAACGTTTTCCCACGGCTCCCCCAAGACATTGAGCTGTTCCGCCCGCTGATCCTGTTTCAACTGAAAAACCACGACGGTAGTCGCAAACCGCGCGTCTGCCGAGATAAACCGCCCCGCCACCACTTCGCGTTTGAGCCCTAAAACCGATAAAAGCTGATCCGCCCTCGCAGATGCCTCAGATAACGCAAAGACATTAGCGACAACGCCCCGATCATGCCCGGTTAAATCAGCGCTGGTATCTTCGTAGATAAAGAAGTCCGCACCACTGGGGACCCAAGAGGCGTGGCCCTCCTCTTGTTGTTCCACAGCCGTGGGCGTGGTCAAGTCGCCTTTTGCGATCTCCTCCGTCTTTTGGATATCCGGGGGTTCGGGAACATCATTGCCCCCATGCCCAATCCACCAAAACCACACCGCCAGGACCAGAACACACAGGGCCGAAACGGCAAAGACAATGCGGCGGATCTTGTACGCGTACGATTCGGCAGAACATTCCGCGATGTTCTCGCATTCTGCCTTGCCCGTGGTCTGAGGTTTTTCCGCTGAGTCATCCTTTCCCTGTTCGGCGATGGATTCTTGCCTCTTTTGATCGGAAATCCCCACCGCTTTTTCGTTGGAACGGTCCGCTGCCTGCTCCGCTTCAACCAACCCGCTATCCCCCGCGGTTTGTTTTGCCTCCTCCTTCTCCTGAACCTCAGTCAGCTTGCCCAACCCTGACAACTCCTCCCCAGACCCGTTTGGAATCCCAGCTAGGAGGGGGATAGCAACCATGCTCCCACACTTGGGACACGGCAAAATGGCGCCCGCTGCCTTCGCCGAGCCAACCCTCAAGCGAGCCAAGCAGGTGGGGCACTGAATGACAAATTCTGCACTCACGAATGCGTCTTCTCTGACAAATCGTCGCTAAGGATACTGCGCAAGTGCGGGCCCACTCGGTCACCCTACGCCGGTACGCCTTCAACCCGCCGGCATGGTACCCGAGGTTACCCTGAATTGATCGTTACCAAAAAGCCACCGTTTCTTGCCGCTTCTTATGAGTCACTTACGCACTATTGCGACTTATTGTACCACCATAAAGCGGACTAGTTACCGCACACCGCTGCTGCCAGGCCACTCGTCCAACGGCCAATTCCGAACCCAATGTTTGGGAAATCTGTCAACAACAGATGTCACCCAATGACCAGGCCGATGCCAGGCGCATACTTTCCGCCACTTGGAGTAACGGCTTTCCCAAGCTACCTTGATAAATATTGGTTACTCTCAGTCGCGTTGCCAGGTCCTTTTTATGGTGGGATGCCGAGAATGCTTAATATCCGTTGGGTCGATTGTCGCACCGAGCAGTGGCGAAAGGTGTTTGACGAACTCCGCGCGAGGCTGAGTCTCCGTGGAGACATTGTCACGCCAGAATCGCAGGAGAAGACGGTCAAGATTTTCGGGGAGCCTTTGACGCCAGCTCAAGTCGTGGAAAGGATATGCCACGATATCCGGACCCGCGGAATTGAGGCGGCGATCGAATACACCAGGAAGATTGACGCGGTGGAGTTAACCCCGGAGACGGTGAGGGTCCCTGTGGCTAGGATCAAGGCGGCACACGAACAGGCAGACCCTACGTTTCTTCAGTGCATCCGACGAATTCGCACGAATATTGAGGAATTTCAACGGGCAATTTTGCACCAGGACATCCGGGTCGCTCGACCAGGTGGCTACCTCCTCGAGCGGTATCTTCCCCTGAATCGGGTGGGGGTCTGTGTGCCTGGGGGGGCGGCGGCTTACCCATCGACAGTTTTGATGACAGTCATACCGGCACTGGTGGCCGGCGTGCGGGAAATTGCCGTAATAGCCCCACCGACCCGATTTGGGGCGTTCAATCCCGACATTTTGGCAACATGCGCCGAACTTGGTGTTTGGGAGGTCTATTCGCTGGGCGGGGCACAAGGTGTTGCAGCCCTGGCCTATGGGACGGAGGTAACACCGCGAGTTGACAAAATTGTCGGGCCAGGCAATTTATTTGTGGCCCTGGCAAAGAAGTATGTTTTTGGTGAGGTCGATATCGACTCCATCGCCGGACCAAGTGAAGTCGCCATTATCGTCGATGACACAGCCAACCCCACATTTATCGCATTCGATCTCATCGCCCAATCAGAACACTCACCGGGCGTGAGTGTCTTGATTGGTTGGGATGAGGACGTGCTACGCAGGATCGTCATGACAGTCGAAGAGTGTTTGGAAAAGGTGGATCGGGGCCCCCTGGCGAGACGGTGCCTGGAGGATTTCGGCGCAGTAGTGTTGGTCAAGGATCAGGATCAAGCGTGCCAGGTGGCCGACGAGTTAGCGGTTGAGCACCTACAAATCTCCACCCGCAATGCTGAAGCGTTGGCCCAGAGAATACCCCACGCGGGTGCAATCTTTTTAGGACACTACACCCCCGTGGCCTTGGGGGATTACGCGGCAGGGCCGTCACATGTGCTACCGACAGGCGGGACCGCGAGATTTGCCAGTGCCTTGTCGGCTAATGATTTCCTCAGGGCAACAAGTATCCTTTGTTTCGATCAGTCCGGACTAGAACATTTAGCAGATGATGTGGCCTATCTAGCGACCAAGGAAGGGTTAACGGCCCACCGGGAAAGCGTCGCCGTGCGTCGCGGTTAAGAGAGGTTTGGCAAGAAAAATCGGCTTATTTCATGAATTACCCCGTCGGTTGTATGGTTTATTCGTTCATGCGTCCAAATATTCTGAAGATGGAAGGTTACGTCCCAGGGGAACAACCCCAGGAGGACGGCTATATCAAACTCAATACCAATGAAAACCCCTATCCGCCGTCGCCTCGCGTGGCCGAGGCCATCACGGAGGTCCTTCGCCGCGGCCTTCAGAAGTATCCCGATCCGTTGGCCACCAAGTTTCGCAAAACCGCGGCTACCGTGCTGGGAGTGGATCCTGACTGGATTCTTGCGGGCAACGGCAGCGACGATGTTTTGACAATCGTCACTCGCGCTTTTGTGGGAGAAGGTGACCAGATTCGGTATCCTTATCCAAGCTACCTTCTTTACTCGGTCCTTGCGCAACTGCAAAACGCGGACAGTGAGTTCGTTTTGTTTGAAAAGGATTGGAGTCTGGGAAGCTCATTCTGGAAAGAAAAGGAACGATTGAAGCTGATTTACCTCGCCAACCCCAACAGCCCGTCGGGGACGATGATTAGCAAGGATGTGATCAAACGCGAGATTGAGCACTTGCGGTGTCCTATCCTCATTGATGAGGCTTATGTCGATTTTGCCGAAGAGTCTTGCCTTGACTTGGTTCGGGAATACGAGCACGTCATGATTTCCCGGACCTTGAGCAAATCTTACGCTTTGGCGGGCTTGAGGTTTGGTTTCTTGATTGCCCAGCCCCACATTATCCGAGAACTACGTAAGGTCAAAGATTCTTACAACTGCGACGCGCTTGCTATTGCCGGAGCCACCGCGGCCCTGAGTGATCAAGAATGGCTTCAGGAAACGCGGCGGAAGATCTTGGCGACTCGAGAACGTTTGATGCGAGAGTTGCGGGGTCTGGGATTTGACGTGCTCCCCTCGCAGGCTAACTTTGTTTGGTGTTCGCATCCCGAGCGTGCCTCGAAGGAGATTTACGAGAGGCTCAAAGCCCGGAAAGTCCTCGTTCGGTATATGAACTACCCAGGATGGGGGGATGGGCTGCGCATAACCGTGGGCACGGACGCCGAGGTCGATGGTCTGCTCAACAGCCTCCGCGAAATTCTTTGATTGGATGATAGCAATATGACACCGCGCACAAGCCAAATCGAACGCAAAACGCTGGAAACCGAGATTGCCGCTTCCATCAACCTTGACGGCAAAGGGGAGTCACGGATCGACACCGGGATCGGCTTCTTCGATCACATGCTGACGCTATTTGCCAAGCACTCGTGCATCGATTTGGAAATCAGATGCCGCGGCGATTTGCACGTCGATCAACACCACACGGTGGAGGATACCGGCATTGTGTTGGGCACCTGTTTTCGCAACGCCCTTGGCGACAAGAAGGAGATCCGCCGTTACGGCCATTGGACACTGCCCATGGACGAGGTATTGGCAACCGCTGCCGTGGACTTTGGAGGGCGAGCGTATTTTGTCTTCAACGCCCAGTTTTCCAGGGAGACCATTGGCAATTTCGAGACGGAACTGATTCGGGAATTCTGGCAAGCCTTTGCTCACTGTGCCGAGGCCAATCTCCACATCTGCGTCCACTATGGAACAAATAACCACCATATCGCCGAGGCGATCTTTAAAGCAACAGCCCGGGCTATTCGCATGGCTATTGAACGCGATCCCCGCGGGGAAGGAATCCCCAGCACAAAAGGGGTCTTGTGAACGTACGGTTAGCGGACCGTGGTCATGTCGTGGGTGTTCACCTCGGCCCGCGCGAAGGATCTTCAAGATTCGTTCGACAAACGCTTGTGCACGGTGTCCCATTTTTTCCTTGCCCGGGGCGGCTGGCGCTAGCACCCCAGAAGGCAGTGTGGAAATGTTGCAACTAGTCATCGCCGAATGATTGGTTATGGGCGATCCTGAAATCCTCTATGAAGACAATCATCTTTTGGCTGTGAACAAGCCTGCGGGTTTGGCAACCATGGGGTTACCCGAGGATCAGGAGACACTTCTTAGTTGGTTAAAGAGCTGGCTCAAAAGACGAGATGCAAAGCCCGGAAATGTTTATTTAGGGGTTGTAAGCCGCCTCGATGTTCCCGTCAGCGGAGTTGTCTTGATTGCCAAAACGTCCAAGGCCGCGGCGCGCTTGACCGAGCAGTTTCGAACCCGCAGTGTCTCGAAAATATATTGGGCCATCGTCGAAGGGCGCGTTCCTCAGCCTGCGGGCACACTGCGCCACTTTCTGCGATCCGATGAACGTTTTCGCAGAGTCCACGTCACGCATGCCCACGACCCTGACGGCCAGGAAGCCGTGCTTTCGTATAAACAACTTGCAGCGTCCCGCGGGTTGACACTGCTCGAAGTGCATCCCCACACAGGACGGAAGCACCAGATTCGCATCCAACTGGCCGTTACGGGCTGCCCCATCCTTGGGGACCAGAAATACGGCGCAAAACAGGCCTTTGCGGAAGGGATCGCCCTCCATTCGCGCCGGATCGAGTTCACACATCCCGTCCGAAAGGAATCAATGGCGATCGAGGCCCCCCTTCCTGTGAGTTGGGCCAAACTTCCGTTTGCCTGGTCAGAAATCAGCTCACGATCATTCAGACACGAGTAACTTACGTTTGACCCCAAGACACCCGAGCAAAGGGCAAACTTTTTCGGGGATAAAACCTCGCGGCATTATTCCAATTGGGCCGACCGATCCGAAATGCCCAACAGGGAATCGAGCACACCTCGCACGTAACCTACGGATTCGGCCAATCCCGGCAACGGATCTTTTTCATCCTTCTCGTATTCAAAAGCCACCATTCCTGCATAGTCGATTTCAATGAGCACTTTGAGGAATTTTGGCAGATCGAGGACACCTCGTCCGCATTCAACGCAACGGCCTTCGGGCGCAGCTACGTTGATATCCTTAATGTGCACGTCCAAAAGCCTGTCGGCAAAACGGCGGGCATCTTGGATGGGATCTGCTCCAATCCGGGCCGTATGACCGACATCCATGCACAGCCCAATTCGCTTGTCCAGGTTCTTCACTTGCTCAATTACGCTTTCAGGGGTGGGGAAGAACTTATCCCCTGGGCCATGGTTATGAATTGCCACTGCGATCCCTGTCTCTTTGACCTTGGCATTAACACGTTCAAGAACGGGGGGACGTGGCGAAGCCACGATGACCCGCATCCCCGCTAGCTGGGCATATTGAAATGCCTGATCAACCTCGGCCTCCGTTGCCATGTTGATGACGCCACCAGCGTAGAGGTCGATACCCGCCTCAGCCACCTGCTTCTTAGCCGCCTCAATCTGATCAGCCGAGGCATCCAAGGGCAAGTGGAACGACTTAAGGCAGATATGCTTCAAGCCAACCCGCTTGGTCATGGCCAAGGCCTGATCCAAGGGGAAGAGACGTAATGTATAGGAAGCAAGGGCCAACCGAAATCGCGGCGCCTTCGGGGTTGAGGCCTCTTTAGCTTGTGCCGTCGTAGGAACAACACTGGGAGCCATCATCAACGTTGCGGCTGTAATTCCCGAACTGACGAGAAAACCACGCCGGTTTTGTTTGGGTGCATCTGTCATTGAGAAAACTCCTTCATACAAGAGGTGTCTCAGATCACGTCGGAGGTTGAAAAACGGTTACAGAGACATGCCACCGGGCCCTGCCAAACCGTCGCTCAGGTTCCCATTATTCTTCTTGGAATCTAGCCGTCAATAGGCGGGGGCTGCCCCCAACTGACCGCTATGGAGAGCTGCGCGAGACGAATAACCAAACCAGACCGCCCAGAACGCAAATGACAATCGCAGCAAACGCCACAATAGCGTATTGTGCCCATGAACTACGCACAGACCTGCGTATGAGACGGCGCTCCGGCTGGTCTTCAACGGGGACTTCCGGAAGGGCCTTAGCAAGCACCTCAGGAAAGACATCTCTCGCCAATTGCCAATCTCGCCAGCCTTCACGCCAGACATAGGTATCAGGTGTGATCCGGTTTTCTGCAATCCACGTGCGAACGACTTCGGGTGCTGCCGGGCCGTATTGGCCCCCGCTGGGAGGCCGAACATACCAGACAACATTCGGCTCTGCCAAAGGATCTTTTTCGAAACTCCTGGCACTTTCACCTGGCGAACCCCATTCTTCGGTCACGGAATTGCGAGACCGTACACTCTCTGCCGTGGAAATCGCCAAATCGCCCTCTAATGGGCTTGGTGAGGATCGCAGCCCCCCTTGGTCACCAAGATTACGTGCTGCCAACACCTTGTCTAAGTCGATAAACGGCGTGAGTTGCTCTTGCTCACCGGGCAGCACCCCTTGCCCGTCCGGGGCTTTTTCCGGCGATGAGTCCACACCGGGTTGCCGGCTTTCGGGCATTGCTGTGTCGCCCCTCGGAATCGCAGCATGCTCCGGACCACCTGCGGCTCGCCGGGCCTTTAATTCCTTTGTGCTGGGTCGCGTACTGTGCAACGGGATTTGCACTTTTGCCCCACAATATGGGCAAATTCCCCGCATCCCGGCTTGAAAGGCCTTCACATGGAGCTTATGGCCGTTTGGACAATAAAAGCGTATTCCCATGGATGACGCCTGACGCCGATCGCGGCAAGCCACCAAGTCCACGACTGGCCGCGTAACTCCCCCGCAATTGGGATGCAACCCACCGCTGGCACACTACTATTCATTGTACTTTGTATTAATCATTAATGCGATGCTGCACCTCCCGTTTCGGGCGTTAACACGACTTCTTCGCCCTCGGCCAAGCCAGAAAGAATCTCCGCGAAGGAGTCGTTCATGATGCCAACGGTGACGACCCGACGCTCCACGCGCCGCTTGTTCCATACCCAAACGACCCAACGATCAGTTTCCTCGCGGACCACGGAAATTCTCGGTACGAGAAGCACGTTTGGCTTTTCCTGGAGGATGACCCGGACCCAGACGCGATATCCGACCCCTACATTGTAATCACGTCGAAGTAAGTCTATATCTTCCGGGCGCAGTTCGACGGTCACCTTGACCCGTTGCTCTTCCACTCCCAAGGAACTCAGCTTTGTGAAGGCTGCCGGATGGATGCGACTCACTTTGCCGCGACACACGGGCCTGGCAAGGTCTTCTCCAAGGAATACATCCACCAACATGCCTTGTTTGATGCGCACGGCATCTTGGGTGAGGATTTCTGTTTCGATCTCAAGGTCGTGCCAGCGTCCCAACTCCAACAGTTGCGTTCCCGCAGCGAGAAATCGCTCCTGGCTCACGTAGCGATGTAGGACAATACCATCGTAGGGGCTGACCATGGTGGCACGACGAGCGTTCTCTTCAACCATCGCCAGCCTGGCCTTGGCCTCTGCCAGTTGTTGGACCAATTCATCTTCAACGAGGGCTTTCCGCTCCACATACTTCTGGATAAGTACAGGCAACAGATTTGTGGCGGCCTGGAGAGAAACCAGGGCGGCGTGAACCAAGCGGTCCTGTTGGTAAGAAAGGGCACTTTCGATCTTCAGTAGTTCCGTGCGATCAAGGTCGTCCTGCGAAGCACCGCCAGACTGAACGAGACCAGCAATACGTGCCGCGTACTTTTGGGCGTAGTTGTAACGAGCTTCGCTGGCTTCAACCCGGGCTGCGGCAGCCGCGACAGTTGACTTCATGCTTTCCACATAAGCCTGGGCCTGAGCAATGGCCGTCTCCTCCACCCGATTGTCCTTTTGCGTTCGAATGGCAGCCTCAATCCGCGCCACCACGGCCCTGGCTTCTTCCAACATTTGCTCAACATCGCTGGGGACGATCCTTGCCAACACTTGCCCTTTTTTCACCTCCGTTCCCTCGATCCATGGAATGGCCTCGATGCGACCGGAAAAGGGCATCGTCAGCAGCACGGTGTCCCGCAGTCGTGTCACTCCTTTCTCGCTGACAAACTCTTGAATGTTTCCCCGCCGACAAGGTGTTGTCTCCATCTCTCGGGAGGAAGTCCGAGAGGACAAAATAAATGCTATGCCCCCAAGCACGAGCACACTTGCAACACCAAGTCCAACCCAATTCTTGAACTTCTTGTTTCTGCTTTTGGAAGGCAGCCCGCGGTTTATGGTGGACATTCTTCAGAACCCCTTAACTAGTTTTTCGAGCATGACGCTAGTACTCCGAACACGCCTTTCCGCGAAAATCATGCCTATTCGGCGACCTTGACCGCCTCAGCCCATCGGCTGCGGTGGATCATGATCTGGACGACGAAATGGGAAACCAGGCTAAACAGACACCCCCAGATGGCTGTTTGGATCCATACTTGAGGCGGAAACAAGAGAGGCATCCTCAATACCTCACTTTGGTAACTAGCGACAACCAGCCTGGCAAAGAAATAGCCAACCGGTATCCCCAAGATCAGCCCGCCGATGACCACAACAACGGATTCCCGCCCAAGCAAACCGCCAATCTGCCAAGGCGTGTAGCCCATCACATAAAACGTTGCAAGCTCGCGACGCCGCTCCTCCAAAGAAATGATGGCACCGTTCAAAATGGCTCCAAAAAAAAGGGCCCCGGCAAAGGAGATTTCAATTGAAAGGATGACCCAAATGTTCTGAAGGAGGGTCTTTCGTAGGTTGTTCTCCATATCGGCGCGGTAGATCATGGCCTCGATTTCGGGCCAATCCCGGATTTTCTTGACGAATGCCCTTCGTTGTTCGTGACCGGCATCAATTGCCAACTGGAGGCTGTTAAGGGCGGACCCTTCGCCAAGGCATTTTCTCAAAAAAGTCAAATCGGCATAGACGGCGGTACCGACGTAGTCATCCATCAGATTGACCACCTGTGTTCGATACCACCTCCGATCACCGCGCATCGGTTGCCAATCGATGTATTCGCCGGGTTTAACCCCCATCATCTTGGCCAGTTGACGGCTCATGAGGAACCCCGTGGGCGGGATAGTAATATGATGCCCCTGGCGATCTCGGGGCAAGGTCAGTGTGGCCGTCCGCTGAATGCCGGTCACGGAAATCAACTTCTCCTTGCCTTCATGCCTTAATGTCACGGGCATGCCCAAGAGTGGCTCCACCTTTCTCACGCCCGGCAAATGGGCCACTTCCATCAAAGCGTCACTACCGCGTTCGCTCTTGAGAAACAGCGTCACATCACTTCGATACAACCACCGGAAATGAAAGTCCATCAAGTGGTTGACCCCCACAATCATGCAAAAAATAAGTGCCATAACGCTTGCACCCAGCAAACAAGCAAGTAGTGACGTTGCCGTTCGGATGGGGTGGCGGAACATGTACCGGAGCGCCATCCGCCAGGCGGGATGAACATGCCGCCACAGCCACCCGAACCGCTCCAGGAGGATATGCCGCCCTGAAGCTGGTACCCGTGGTCGCATAGCCGCTGCCGGAGGCAAAGCAAGGGCCGTTCTCGCTCCCCGCCAACCCCCGATAGCGGCGCAAATGAGCCCGACGAGGATCGCCTCTAAATGGATATCCCAATAAATAGGCGCATCCAACCGAGGAAACTCGTAGAACTGGCGGTAGATACTTGTCATCCCGGCCGACAACCACTGGCCGACGCCACACCCAATGGCTGCCCCTATCACGCCCGCGAGCAAAGCAAACTCCATAATGTGCCAGCCGATGACTGCGTCCCCATAACCTAGAGCTTTGAGTGTTCCGATGGCGATGCGCTGTTGCTCGACACGCCGAGTCATGACAACATTCAGAATCACGGCCGAAATCCCTAGAAAGATCAACGGGATGAGCAAGGCAAACGTTGCTAAGCCTTCGATTTCCTGGCTTAAAAATGCATTGGAGGGGTAATCCTCTAGAGGTGTCGTGGCGAGGACCCCAAATTCGTCGAGTCGCCGTTCGATTTCGTGAAGGAGAGCCCTCTTGGAGTTGGCATACCGAGGGAATACCCGTCCTAACACCTCGTTTGTTGCCCCCTTCATGTCAGTGATTTCCTCGGCGAAACTCTCCTTGAGAAAGAAGACACCGAAGCCTGTGCGGTCCGGAACAATGGCCGCTCGACCGAGTGGGTAAATAAACTCGCAGCTAAACGCCGTACCGACGAGCACCAGCTCTTGTCGCCGTCCTGCAATGTTGACAAAGATAGATTGACCGAGGCGGAGCCGATGGGCATTGGCGAACACATCGTTCACAATGACCTCATTTCGCCGTCGGGAAGTGAAGTATTCTCCCCGCAGGATCTGGATTTGATTGAGCGCCGGCAAACCCCTGTCGGGGAGACTCAACACCACCCCTGCGAGAGGCTTCTCTGAGGTCGGCAAATCGACAGTGACGGGTGAACGAATCCGCGGATGAACTTCCGCAACCCCTGGAATGTTGGAAAGACGTCTCAACTCCGATTTCGGCATTCTCTTTACCGAGACCCAAAAGTCGGCCATCCGCCCTTTGGCATAGTAGTGATCACGCGCCTGGCTCAAACTTCGGTGGGCCGATCTCATCGCCACGAAACAGGCCGTCCCAATCGCCGTGATCAAGATGACAGAGAATATGACACCCCCTGAAGCTCGTAACTCGCGGATGAGTTTTCGATGCAGGGGATTCATCTCTTTGTCTCCGCGTCGTCACGTCCTGTTGAGAACCATGGTCACCGTTACCACTGAATCTTTTCGGGCGGCAGTGGCGACGCTTGTTCCGTGACCTCTACAATTCGCCCACTGCGTAGTCGGATCACACGATCCGCCATCTGCGCAATCGCCGTGTTATGCGTGATCACTACCACCGTTTTCCCCATATCCTCTTTCAAGTTGAGTAGCAACCTCAGAATTTGACGTCCAGTCATATCATCTAACGCGCCCGTTGGTTCATCACAAAGGATTAGCGGCGGATTTTTGACCATCGCTCGGGCAATGGCAACCCGCTGTTGCTCGCCACCGGAAAGTTGGGCGGGAAAGCTATCCGCCCGGTCGGCTAGCCCTACCTGCTCTAGAAGATCCACGGGATCCAGAGGATCACTGACAAGGTCGGCAGCGAGCATGATGTTTTCCAGTGCCGTAAGATTGGCAACCAGGTTGTAGAATTGGAACACAAAACCAACGATTTCCCGCCGATACCACGTCAGTTCTCGCCGATCAAATTCTGCCAGGTCGCGTCCTTCAAACAGGACCTGCCCTTCTGTAGGCGTGTCGAGTCCGCCCAAAAGATTTAACAGGGTGGATTTGCCTGAGCCGCTTGGCCCCAAAACGACAAGGAATTCCCTATGATAAACATCCAGAGTGATATCGCGAAGAGCTTCGACAACCACGTCGCCCATGACAAAAAGTTTGCTCACATTGCGCATCTGGACAAACGGGGCTGTAGTGTCGTCAGTATGCATACTTTTGGACTGATCGTCGCATTTTGTCGATTCGCGCAAGGCCATATCTTTCAAAGCGCTATGGCAAATGTTTGCTGTCAAAGTTCACCGCCTGAAAAAGGCGTTTTTCCATGTCCATTATTGCCTGCGACCAAACGGATTGCGCGGGATTTTCGTAAGGACTTTTGGCCTTTATCGAGTTTCTGGCCTTGGTCGGTTACTGGCGGTTGCTCGGTGTGCACGCATTATGACTGTTGGAATGATTGTACCCGCCATCTCACGTGGCTCTGCCCGCGTGGAGCCTCTTACCGCTGTTGGCCGATGAACGAGCAAGAGAGTTTGTCAGCCGGGGTTTGACTCGCAACGCAATGTGTCTATGTTAACTTACGCCATCCAAGCCCGATCGCACTTCGAAAACATAGGGAGGGCAGACCAAGGTTTTGTCCCGCGTACCCTGGGGGAGTGGCTTCTCCTCATGCCCGTCGCGCAGGGTACATGGACAACCGTGTTTCGGGCAACTGTGGCGTCGAATCCACCCAATCGGCCCCCTCGGTATGCCATCAAGACATTGAGGACAGATCTGACTGACACTGCCATCGCCCGAGGTCACCTTTCCCGTGAGGCGGAAGTCGGGCGGACGGTGGTCCATCCCCACGTTGTGCCCATCCTCGCTTGGAGATTGACTGGCGATTGGCCGTATGTCGTTATGCCCTGGCTAGAAGGGACGTCCTTACAACAATTGCTTAGTCAACGCGGGGCGATTCCTACTGCAGACGCCATTTGGTTTGTTCGACAGATAGCCGAAGGCCTGGCGGCACTGCACGGGGCAGGTTGGCTTCACGCTGATCTTAAGCCGTCCAACATCATGGTCAATCCCGAGGGTCATGTCACCATCATCGATTTTGGTTTTGCCCAACGGTGGGAAGAAGGGAGTTTGTCTCCGCGGGAAGTCGTCGGCACGTTGGACTACATGGCCCCGGAATGCATCTTTCGACATGCCCCCTGGGGACCCAAAAGCGACCTTTATAGCCTGGGTGTGATTTTCTTTGAAGTCCTGACAGGCCAACGCCCATATTGCGTTCGCAGCCTTCGAGAAGCCGCCCGGGTTCATCGGCAACGGCGAGTTCTGGATGTCCGCATCCTGAATCCTTCTGTCTCACACGAAGTGAGTCGCCTAATTCGCCAGATGATGTCACCCATACCGGAACGGCGTCCTGCTTCCGCAGCAGCCGTGGCAGAACACCTGGTTCGCCTGGAAATCGAACACTTCACATTTCGTTAACAAGGTGTTGCCGTGTTCGGCGGTACTGAAAGGGACTCCTGCGGATTGACCGCTCCTTTTGGCGTGTGTCGTAAATCGACCTCAGCCAGATGAACAGAACCAACGGCGGCGTCCGGTGCACGGTCCGCCTTGTCTCGTGCCACGTGCGATAGCCACAGTTTATCCTTGGCAAGATGTCGTGGTCTGGGGTGCTTCCGCAGGTTGGGCCAACTGTTGTTCAAGATCGGCTGCCAGGTAGTTTCCAGTCTCTCTCCAAGAATCCCACGTCTGATCAACCGGATTGAGGAACATTTCCAGCCAATCGCAATAACGATTAAACGCCTGGGCAGGCCACTCGTTGCGATCGGAACCGGCTTCAATCAGGCTTTCAAGGGCATGAGTCGTCCGAGTAACAATCTCGATTGGAACAACCATCGCCGCGGACTTAATGGTGTGGAGTATCCGCGCCACATCAACAACAATGTCGAAGTCCTTGGCGGGCTCGAACGTCTCTCCTTTCGCAGAAATTTGCCTTCTCAGCTCCGATAGTGCTTGCCAGCGATGTTGAAGCTCGCAAGCAAATGTATTCCACAGTCGTTCGTTCTCGACCACGGCTGGCCGCAAACCAATGATGGCCTCGTCGTCATCCGCGTCGGAAACCTCCGATTCAGAGGACTCGCTCGCAACAACCTCGACTTGCCTCGAACAATTGTCCGTCAACTCATGCTCGTCCGTAACCGCTGCGCTAACGACACATTCGTCATGATCACTGCTTAGGCAGGTTTTGTCGCCTCCGCCGGATCGCCCTT
This sequence comes from Planctomycetota bacterium, assembly GCA_029549885.1. GTDB lineage: Bacteria > Planctomycetota > Planctomycetia > Pirellulales > Thermoguttaceae > Thermogutta. The sequence goes on along the minus strand of JAKPII010000061.1, from coordinate 3,365 downwards.
CCATATTTGCTTCCGATTCGATGGACCCAGCAACTTGGGGTTCGGCCATGCTTGTTGGCTCCTCGGCCAGTCCGGCTGACACGCACTGCTCATCGTTCGAGTGCGTCTCGGCTTGTGGCATTGAAGTAGGATTCGCCACAGCAGGAGTGCGTTCCACATTGCTGACGTCTTTTACGTTGCTAAAATGTGACCCGCTATTGTCCCGCCGGCCAAAGATAAGGTTGTCGGCGTATTCCACCACATGACACAAGTCCGGTTTGGCGACCTGAGCATCGGCACCCACAGCCTCACCCTTCCGCCTGTTTTCCGGGGTAATAATGGAGGAGTACAGCAGGACCGGTATGTGCTTTAGCTGCGGATGGCTCTTAATCCTCTTTGTCAGATGCAAACCATCCACCTGGGGCATTTCGATATCGGCAATGACGAGATCGCAAAGGCAACCGTGCGATGACTGGTCATTGACCTTCTTTTCCAGCCACTCCCAGGCGTGCTTTCCGTTCTCAAATACAACCAGCCGGGAATATCCACTGGCAGAAAGTGTTTGCGTGATGGCCTCGCGCACGGTCGGCGAGTCCTCCACCAACAAAATGACGGCTTGCTCGCGGGGCAGCGAGGCCGGATTTTCCACTGATTCTGTCCGGAAGTAGTGTTCGGTAACCTGGTCAAGGATCATTTCAAAGTCGAGCATAAGGATGAGGCGGTCTTGGCAGCGGGCTAGTGCCGTGACAGGCGTCTGAGCGAGATCCTCAAGCGGCGGTACAGCCAGCACGTTTTCCCAGCTCAGCCGGTGAATCCTCTCCACACGATCTACAAGAAACGCCGTTTGCTGCTGGTTCAGGTCTGTAAGAATGCATACCGATTCCCGATCGTCACCACCGTCATATTGACCCAAGTAATCCGCCAAGGAGACACACGGAACGACTTGATTTCTCAGCTTGAAGACTCCCCGAATGCTGGGGTGGGCGTTGGGCAAATGGGTGATGGTAGGTGCGGGCAGTACCTCGCGAACTTTTGCCACATTAACGCCAAAGACGTATTGACCAACGTCGAATACGAGGATTTCGAGTTCGTTCGTACCGCTCTCCAGCAGGATTTCCTTTTCCAGAAGCAGGTTGGTGAGCTTATTCATAACTCGTCTTCCTTTTTGCTGGCACTACTTGACCACACAAAGCACGGTGCAAACGCCCGTAGAGTAACCCCCGCCTGGGTGGGAATGAAAAACAGATTCGCCTCGCTTGGGGGGCAGTTATTAGGTGGGTTCTCTCAAACTTAGGTTCTGAATTCCACGGCGGCGCCTGATCATTCCAGAAGGGGCGTCATACGCGCTCGTTGTTCCTTTTTGCATCCGCTACGATCGTTACAACTATTGAAACCGCGGGGTGATTACGGTCATGTCGTGGCTGACCTCGTTTCAAGCTGTAAACCGCGGCACCTATGTCCGATACAAAACGTTGTGATTTTGAAACAAACCTTTTGCCGGACTACATGTTCGCGGATGCGGGCCTTTCTGCCAACCTTCCGGCCGGGCGAGGATTTACGCCGTAAGTGCCTTACCGAGAGTTAGTTATGCCGCATTGTGAAATTTACCTGCCGGGAATTGTCCGTGCGGCATCCCATTTGCACAGCGATCTCAAACCTAAGGCGTGGTATATCGTAAATGAGCGAGCGGGAGCAAATCACAGGCAGGCTAGTAAAGGGAGGAAATCTCCGTGCAGAAAGTCCTCGTGCAATTATGGTCCCAGGAAGATGGTGTCCTCACCTTCGAATGGATTCTGCTCATCACGATTCTCGTTATCGGAGTTGTGGGAGGACTGAGCGCCGTCCGGGATGCCGTCATCACTGAGCTGGGTGATGTGGTTGAGGCCGTCATTTCTCTGGACCAGTCCTATCTCCTTCTCGACCCATGGGAAATTCGTGTCCCGGATTGCGAAGCCGATGGTGCCAGCGGCTCTTCTTACCAGGATTCCGCCGGAATGTCGCAGGAGCGGCTCGGAAACTGTAACCAGGGGTGTTTCCTGGAGCAAGACCAGGACCTGGGGGACTGCAGCCCGTATATCGAGCGGCCGTTCTGAGTAAGTCATCGGGGCTCACTTGCCTAAAAAGAATCCGCGACCGTTGTACCTAAACAGGTACGGCGGTCATTGTTTGTTGGATCGGCTGATTCTGATTATGCTGAATGTAACGACTGTTACATCCCCCACTTGTGAGGAGAAGCGTCAGAGATGATTCACGTCTGCTGGCTCCCGTTGTTTGTGCTCTCGACCATGCTCTATGGGCCATCGCCCGGCACATTTTCTACCGTGGTTCAACGTAGGTTGATGGTGGTTCCCTACTCAGAGGTGTGCAAGGTGGAAATGCGACTGCCGGGGGCTTATTGTCACCGCGTCTTCGAAACACACATGGTACCCTATTTTGCCCAGTTTCCTATCGTCGAAATCGACCGATCCTCTGCCCAGTTTTGGGCAAGCATGCTTTACCGCTCCGATTTTGCCCGATATGGTGACCAATGGGACTGGCGGGCTCGACTTAGCTATGCAACTTATTTGGCGGGCCTTCGAAACGGTCTGATCGTTCCTAAGCCGCAACTTCATCCTGCCGGTGCCGGAAGTAGGACTGAGTGCCCACCGGGCGAGCGGCCACATCCGGTAGTGGTGCTCAATCTTTTCTGCGGCGAAAAGACAGAAGGCACAATGGACAGGGTGATAGCCCCGCCACTGTTGGAGCCCAAACCCACGGTTCGCATCACAACGTCTTCCGCGGTCCTACCGATGCGCGTGACGAATCCTTTCATCCCTTGAGGATGACGCCATAATGGCATCGCAATAACCCTGCGTTATGGCCGGTCTGGACAGAACAAACTGATAAGCCCCGCCTGACGAGGAACCTGTTATAACAGGCCGGTTTGGCATACATGAGAAAACGAAAACCCCGCCGGCTCACCGCCCAACGGGGCTTTTCTCACTAATCGAAACGATTCTCAGAAGGTAAGATTAGCTTGGTAATCGCGACTTACCGCCAACTATCAGTTTGCGCCCTTCTTTTCCTTTTTCTCTTTTTCCTGCGGCGGCAATTGGAAGATAGCACGGACCCGCGTGAATTCCTTTACTGAAATCTTCCCATCCTTGTCATCATCGAGTCGCTCCAAGAATGCCTTGGCCTTCGTTTCGTCGCCGCCGACTTGTTTCATGGACTTGATCTCATCCAAGCTCAGGGACTTGTCGGCGTTGAGATCCACTTTGGCAAACTGCTTTTCGCGCTGTTGCGCTTGGGATTCCAGAAACTTGTTAAACTCGTCCTTGGTGGCCTTGCCATCCTTGTTTTCATCCCATAACGCTAGAAGCTTTTGGGCAAACTCTTTATCTCCT
>JAKPII010000058.1 GCA_029549885.1 Planctomycetota bacterium | reverse complement strand
ACCGCCCACACCTCTCGCACCAGGTTATCTCTTTTCGCATGGCCCTTAACAGGGCCTTGTCCTTTATGCGCTTCTGTGGTTTGGGTACAGCCCTGACTGACAATGCGCCAACTCCCTCCCCGGCCACATTCAAACGGCGCTTTGGCCCCCTCCTGCTATGCAGGCAACCAAATTATTAAGCAAACTTCAACTCTTGTTGCACGGCCCATCCGCGCATACATCAGGCACAAACCGGGCTTCGTTTTCGGCCATCGCGAGGGAGATGGGCGCAAGATTCATCCCCTTACGCGATGAGGCCGCCCCTTTTGGGCGGCCTCACGATGTTCTGCGCCCATCTTGTATTTGCTCATCGCCCCTAAGTCGAAGTAGCGAAACGGCGTACCACTTGCGTGGGGATTCCGCCGCTTCCACGCCAGGTACTTCGCTTCCGGCCAAAGCCGGGGCGCAATCCATCCGTCCTCATCCACCGGCATTTGTCTATCCGGCGGGAAGCTCCTCACGCAGTCCCACGAATCGAGAAACTTGAGTTTCCGAATCGGCACGCAATAGGTGTCGTCACCGTTTCTGATGAACACGAAAACACGGCGGTCGTTGCCAGCGAACGCCTGATACGCGAGGTAGGCGTCTTTCTCAATCGTCGGCCCAGACTTTGCATCGAAAAAGAACGCCTCCTCGCCCTCTTCTTTCACCGCAAACCCATCCGGCATGTACCGCAGGAAGCGCGCTGTCGGATCAGGATTCTTCATGAACGACAGAAGACGGTGAGCCTCCGGAGCCACGTTCTCGGCTCCGAGAGGCACCGTCTTCCACCCTTGCTCCTCAATGAACCTCACAACCTCCGCCGCCCATTCTTCACCCCGCTTGAGGCGATAGGCGAAGCCGCTCATCTTTCAAACACCATCAGGTCGCGGGTAAGGTAGAGCAGTTCCCGCTTTTCTTTGGCCAGTTTGACATATGCCCCGCCGTGTATCTGTGTGTTGTATGGCACCGTGATACGTTGGACGGGTGTGAGGTATTTGGCTATACGTTCGTAGCAAAGGAATGGCAGATCCACAAATTCCCCTATGACATTCCATGGCCCAATGATGATGGCAAGTTTCCCAGAATGGTCTGCCCGCCACTTTCGCTTCACGTCTCGGGCAATGCTCCCAATCGTCTCCAGGAACCGCTCCAAGTCCATGTTCCCGAGGTCATTTGGATCGTCGCTGTACTTCCCCTTAGCCTGCTTCCAGTAGGGCGGATCGAGGAACACCAAATCAGGCACCGGCAAGTCGTCGGGCAAGCCCTGTGTAATGTCGTGCTTGCGAATGTCCGGCCTCGCCGGGATCGGGTTCAAATCCGACACGTAGTAGCGGCGCTTCCTCCGCAAGCACACATCGATAGTGCTCCCGCCGCCACCGAACGGGTCGAATACCACATCAAACGGCTTGGTGTAGTAGTAGAGCAAGTTCTCGATAATCTCCGGCGGGATGTTGCCGAAGTGCCGAACCTCGTTCGTTGCTTTGCCGAAGTTCCAGACGGTGTAAAGCTCCGGCTCGAAATCGCGAAAAATGCCGGAATCGGCTTCGGGGTCGATTTCGGCAAAATTTGCGATCCAGTCGGCCACGGTCTGACGCGGCACCCCCACCTGCTCGGCGATCCGCTCCTGCGTCTCGCAACGCATCCACAGGTCGTAGACGCGCTGCTTTTGTTCCGCCTCTTTCTCCCGCCGCTTGTCCCGCGTCCAGCGCAAGAACGTGTTGCGGCTGATCGAAAGCGTCTCGATGATCTCGTCATCCGGCAACACGTCCCACCAGCGAATCGCGTACCGCTTCTTCTCCTCCTGCGTAAGTTGCTGGCCGTGGGCGGCGTTTCGCCGAACCGCCAGCATCAGCAATTCCTGCTCGGACTTGACCTCAGTAATGACGCAGGGGATCTCATCAACCCCTGCCGTCTGATACGCTTTCCACCGATGGTATCCATCGATCAGGATGTGATGTTGACTCACCTCGATGGGCGGGAGAAGCTCCAGGTTCTCAGCGTACTCCTGGATCTTCGACGGGTTCGGTTTGAACCGAGGGTACAGGTCCTCTCGGTACACGACTTCCGATACTTTGATCGTATTCACTTGTCTCCACTCCTCTGACTTGATCTCTCCTCTGTCGGCATAAAAAGAGGCAGCTATGCCCAGAGGAGAAAGCCTAGCTGCCTATATCCCCGCCGCCGAAGCGGGGAAAATTTAAGCCGCCCTCCCGGACGGCTCACGAAACACGAAAACAGATACAACTACACTCTAATACACTACTATTATACATTTAAAAAGACGAAAAAAAGTCCTGGACTTTTACGCAACTTGAATTAGTCCTACCTGGGCAGCAACCAGCGCTGCATATAATACTACTTCCTGTCGCCATGCGTAATAGGTAGACCGTTCAATGTTAAGTTCTCGACAAATCGCGATTTCTGACATCCCGCGTTCATATTTGAACCGGATAAGCTCACCTTTCAATGTACCCTTAAACCTTGACTTCACCTTGTCAATAACTTTCAACCAACGTTCCGTTTCTAAAACATTCTCTTTGCACAGTTTCACTGCCCTGTTCGCTGTCGGATCGGACCTGTACGATACACCCTGCCCAAAGTCAATCAGCTCCCTATTGTCGCCCTCAATTATATTAGTTTTATGTTGTTCAAGCTCAACAATAAGCTCTCGGTAGTTGTAGAGGTAGAATTCTATTCGCTTATAGGTTTTTCGGTCAATGATGCCCATTTACCCACCCCCATAATCAGATCCGGCGTTAAGCACGTTCATTTGCTGCCATCCCCTTCCGTTGCTCCTTAATCCACCTGCGGCCTTTTATCCGGCACATAGGGCAATACAACGCCCGCCCTGAGTGCGGCACAAATACTCTACCACACACATCGCACCGTTTAGGCGGATGTTTAGCCACCAGATTACCAGCACGCCTATTCGCCATCAGCGCCACCTCCAATGGTTTACCAATCTAATCCTAACACTTCCGCACATTTTTCCATCACCCCATCTTCTTGTACATAATACCCGCTCTCATTGGGCAGGATATGATGGGGGAGTGTGTGCTCCCCATCTACCAATGTCACACCTTTTCCGGCACTCATCGCACACATGCCAAATCCTATTGTTCACACGTTCCGTTATCCACCCATGCACCTTCCGATACTCCTGTGCTTGATTAAAACTGTCAAACGCTCTGGGAGCATCCCGTGCACATAGGTCGCAAAACAGATACCACTTTCCTTCGTTTCTCTCAATCGTCACAGTCACGTCCCTCCCTGTTCAGATGTTTAACATCTCTTCCCGTGCAAGTACGGCCTTTTGGCGTTCTTCTCCATCTTCTTTTCAACGGCACTCTGCAGGTCAATATTATATCCACCTGCCAAGTCCATGCACCGGATCACGATGTCCGCCAGCTCTTCAGCCAAACCTGCCTTGTCCGTTGCCTCAGCTGCTTCCGCAACCTCGGTGCAAATGAGACACAATCGAGCCAACAGGGCAAAGCTGTCGTTATCAATATCTTGCGGCAGAAACATGTATCCGGCCGCATTCAGCCTGTCCGTT
>JAKPII010000028.1 GCA_029549885.1 Planctomycetota bacterium | reverse complement strand
TTGGACTCAGGGGTAGCCTTCTGTTGAGGTTTCCTCCATGGAGCGAAGAACGCAAGCAAACCCCCAATCAGTACCAGCGTGATAATACCCACGGCGTACCCCACCCGGCGCCGCTTACTCAAAGCCACTCCTTGCCGTTTGGACTGGGATGCCTGCTTTGGTGAAGCACCAATCACTTCTGTTGACTGATTTCTTTCGCCTGACTTGAGGTCACCTTCAAGCGATGGTCTCGCCTCGCGGTCACCGAGTTTAAGTTGAGGCACCGGTTGGGCTGTCGGCACTTGGTCCGCGGCGCCGTCAGTCTTGGCGGTCTCAGGCAACGCGCGAGCTTGAACAAGTCTGCCCGTCCCCGACGCGTGAGAAAGACATCGCTCAAGCGCCTCGGCCATCTGATTGGCCGTTTCAAAGCGGGCTGCAGGTACCTTGGCCAAGGCTCGATTGATGATCTCTGCCAGAGACTGAGGGATGTCTGGCCGCTTTCCTCTGACGTCTGGGAGCGCGGCAACCTGGTGTCTCAGAATCCGCTCCGCGAGGGTCCCATCAGGGAAGGGTGGGGTCCCCACCAAGGCAAAGTAAAGGACGCATCCGAGAGAATAAATATCAACCCGGTGATCAGCTTGGTCCGGAGTAAGGGCTAACTCCGGCGCCATGTAGTCCACAGTCCCCAGGACTTGGGACGGGTCCTCTTGTGAAACCTGTGTACCACGATCCCGCTTAATAAGCCGAGCCAAGCCGAGGTCAAGAATCTTAACGACTCCCTCCGAATTGACGATGATGTTGGCCGGTTTTAGGTCGCAATGGATAACGCCTTGAGCATGGGCATAGCCTAAGCCCAACGCAGTTTGTCTTGCGATGTCAGTCGCTTGCCTCCAGGGCAGGGGACCCGACTCGCGGACCATGTGCTCAAGCGTCTTACCCTCGACATACTCCATCACCAAGTAGTACTGGGCCCCATCACAATCAACGTTGTAGGCATGAACAATGTTAGGATGGTCCAGCGACGCAATTGTCCGAACCTCGGCAAGAAAACGATCTCTGGCCGATGGCGGCAAATTCGAGGAGATGAGCTTGATCGCCACACGGCGCTCCATGGTGACATGTTCCGCGAGGAAGACGTGGGCCATTCCCCCTCGGCCTAATTCCGTGAGCAGACGGTACTTTCCAAGGAGAAAACTTTGGCGTCCTTTGACTAATTCCTCCGCTTGCCAGGCGGTAAGGACCTTTTGACGGACTAGATACTCCAGAAACTGCGCAAAACTGGTGATTTGCGAGACCTCCTCGCTCATTTTCGGCAGATCGCACGACAAGCCAGCGGCGGCGAGCCGGTGGATCCATTCCTGAATTTGTGCTTCGGAGGCCATATTCGCCCTGCCTCAAAACTCATCAACACATTGATGTCTTTGATCGCGTTCCCTCAAATAATTTGCTCCATCGGTCGAGGAACTGATCTCGCAGTTCTTCGGCCGTCGTGGTCGTTGTAACTGCCAGGGAAACGACGGGGATCCCAAGACCTCGATAGTAATCAACAAGAGGCCGCGTCTCTGACTCGTACAAGCGGTACTTCTTGGCCACCAGGGATTCTAAGTCGTCATCTCGGCCAGTACGATCCCCTCCCACATTGGAGTGGATCCGTTCGAAGACCACGTCCAAAGTACATTGAAGGTTGACCACAAGTTGAATTGGCAGAAGCCTTATGATCCTTTCAGCTTGGAACAGCGTACGGGGTAACCCGTTGAGAATGATAACTTCCTGACGATCCGATTCGTGCGGAAGAGCTGACAAAAAAGACTGTAACAAACGATCTGCGATGAAGAATTCCTCATCTTTGAGCAGACGCCCAGAGGCGAGGATGTCCGCAACGAGGTGTCTCTCCTCGTCGTCAAAAAGACATTGCGACTCTTGATCTGAAATGACTATACGAAGCCAATGTCCGAAGTCAAAATGATGAAATCGCCAGGGCCCGTGTCCCCAAGCCGAAAGAGACTCGCCAAGCGGGGTCTTGCCGGCTCCGGTAGGCCCAAGAAGGATCACACCTGTGCGAGAAGATGATGGCGTCATTGTGGTACTAAACAATCTGTCGTTAACATGGGAACTGGACATTCCTATTCTAAGACTTACCCGCGTGGAAAGCACCTTTGGTTACCCCACAATGTCAGGTTGAGAAACGTCTGTGGGGGACGTGAAAACGGCAATCGAATTTAAAGTCCTCGGGCGGCCTATTTTGCGACTCGGTTGACTCCTGGGATGTCGCGATTCCATCTGTAGGATCCTTCACGGGCAGCGACATCATGGGTATGATCCGTCTATCGCCTTGGAACACGGCAATGCTGCTTGTTTATGTTGATGCGTCTTTTTCGCACTACTGAGAAAGCGCCGCTACTATTGGCATTGTGGTGATTGTCAGGCGAAGCATGCCCTTTGCCCCGATGACAAGTCGGCACTGCACACATGAAGTTCAAAATAGCATTTGCCATAACTGAATTGGAAATGGGCGGGGCCGAAAAGGCCCTCACCGAGCTGGTACTTCGAATTGATCGGGCAAGATTTGAGCCCTGCGTCTTCGTCCTCTCGGTACCCCCGCTCGACCAAATCCTGGTAAAGCGCCTTACATCGCACAACGTGCCCACGTACTTCCTAGGGTTGCAGCACTGGCATCAGTTGATTCCGGTCATCGTTCGGTTCGCCCGCATGTTACATCAAGAAAAGGTTCAAATTCTCCAGTCGTTCCTTTTTCATGCAAATATCGTTTCGCGCATTGCTGCTCGCTTTGCCGGCGTTCCGGTCGTTATTTCGGGCTTGAGAGTCGCTGAGCATGCAGCACGTTGGCATGTGCTTGTGGATTGTATGACCAGCGGGTGTGTCGACCACTACGTTTGTGTCAGTCAAAGCGTGGCCCAATTTGCGGTCCGCAATGGTCTGCCACCTGAGAAGATTCGGGTTATTCCAAATGCCGTTGATCCACCTGAATTCTGTCAAGAAAGTCCACAAGGAACATACGGCGCGGATAAGTTTTTGCCCGAACATATTGGACGCAATGAGCAAAATACCACGGCACCGTCGTGTGGTCGAACGGCTGCTGGATCGGAATACCGCATGGTGACGGTAGCGCGGCTCGAGTACCAAAAGGGAGTCGACTGGTTAATCCTGGCTCTCGCTCGTTGGCTTAGGTCGTATCCTGATCTGCGACTGGTGATCGTGGGAGACGGCCCGATGAAATCAACACTGCAGGCGTTGATTCACGCGCGGGGGCTCTCACAGCAGGTGACGCTGGTCGGTTTTCAAAGAGATGTGGCAAGAATCCTTTGTGATGCCGATCTTTTTGTTTTGCCTTCTCGTTGGGAAGGCATGCCCAATGCCCTTCTTGAAGCTATGGTCTGTGGGCTGCCCGTCGTCGCCACAGATGTCGAAGGTGTTCGCGAAATCTTGGGGCCTTGCATAGCACACCAACTTGTTCCATTCGGAGATTCCGATACGCTCACGCATGCAATCTTGTGGCATTATTTGAACCGGGATTGCTCTCAGACGATTGGACAACAAAATCGCACGTATGTGTTGTCGTCGTTTTCTTGGCCGCGTGTTGTTGAGCAGTATGAAAAGCTTTGGTTGTGGCTTCTTCAGCGGGGATAATTGAAGCGAAGCAATGCGTGAGCGCTGGGGTAAATGGACTGGGGGGACCGACGAAATGGGACACCCACTTTTGGAGAATGCCGGACCAACCGCGCACAAAAAGTACATTTTTTGCCGTATCGGGTGAATGGCTACCGTTTACTACTTTGACCGGCCCATGCGGGGGACGTGGGCGCCTTGTTCCTCGGTTCGGCGAGGAAAAGGATTGTGTTGAACACGAGAACTAATCGGGCTTTCCGCTGCTACGGGAAATTCTGGGGGCGGATGATATGGTAGCTACGGGCTTCGTAGGGGGAACAAATGGATGCACTCGATGGGAGGCCATCCTTAATCGTGCGGGGGACATCCCTCCCCGACTGGTGGCTCCAGGAGACCCCGCTCAAAAGCGGCCCCCGGTATATTGCGGTACCTGCCGTTCGCTCGTCAAAAGGTGGTACCGTAACGATTGACGGTTATGACAGAATATCCGTTCGAGGGGCTATGTAAGCGGAACTCTCAATTTACTGAAATTCATGTTACGTTGAAGAAACTTGCCTTGTCAGTCAAGAGAAACTATAAAAATAGTCGACGGCGGACGGCGTTCGTTAGCCAGTTTTGTCAACCTATCGGGCCACGGTTCGGATCGAAAAAATCGGGCGGATAACATCAATATGCCATTTGACTATGGGCCGTGATCTGCGCATCATGAAAAACGCTGGGTTTTGGAATGCGGAGACAGGAGCTAACTGACAGCGGTCAATGCTTAGATCAGGTGAAGACGTCCGTCCGAGCTGTCGCATGAGGTCGGGGTAGCAAACGTTGGCGACTTGGCCACCGGCCAACGTTCACCCGGTTCTGCCACGTGCCGGTTTACCCCGCCCCGCCTGATGTCAGGGACGTCATCAGGAGCGACATGCGAGCCCCAGCCACGCCGTGGAGATACGGGGCTCAAGGGCCTATCCTCCGAGGATCGTAGGAATGCGAAGGAGGATAGGCCTTTTCTTTTCTGTTCGGGTAAGAACTCTTCTGGAACATGGGCTTTCCATTGATCGCGAGCTGCTCGCTAAAGTGACCAAAACCCTATGCGTGCATTGTCGAGAAGCAAGAACTATAATGGGCGACAGTTGCGTGATTTGCAGGCGACGTCCAGTGTCGTGGATTTGACTC
>JAKPII010000026.1 GCA_029549885.1 Planctomycetota bacterium | reverse complement strand
CGTCTCGCTCAAATTCTCGGCGTGAAGGATCCGCGGGTCTCGCCTGTGCAGATGACCATCCTTAGCCCCCCAGGACAATCCCGGCCCTTGGCGGAAGGGGCGGGCTACGATGTTTATGCCGTGAGTTGGGACGTGTTTACGGACCTGAAGGCCGAAGGAATCCTTCTCTATCCCAAACATGACCAACCCAAGGCGTGTGTCGTGGCGATTCCCGATGCCGATGTATCGCCCGAGGCCTTGATCGGCCTGGAACTCGGTGTCCCACCTGCTTCGCAATATGCTCGGCGGCTTGCGGAAAGCGGATGTGTGGTTGTGATTCCGAGCTTGATTTCGAGGGAAATCAGCAAACGGGGCAATGTGTCATTGACGCACCGTGAGTTCATTTATCGCCCAGCTTATGAGCTGGGACGGCACATCATTGGCTATGAACTGGCGAAAATTCTGGCTGCGATTGACTACTTTGATAGTGCTTTTCCTACCTTGGGTGGGAACTTCGGAGTGATCGGTTGGGGCGAAGGGGGAATGCTCGCCTTGTACGCCGGTGCTCTCGATGCCCGTCTTGGGGTTGTGGGAGTGAGTGGCTATTTTGGACCGCGCGAACATTTGTGGCAGGCACCTGTGGATCGTAATGTGTTCGGGTTGCTAAAAGACTTTTCGGATGCCGAGATCAGTCTTCTCATCTACCCACGATCTTGTGTAATCGAGGCAGCTCGAGGGCCAGAGGTGACAATTCCGCCCAAACTTGGTGGCGCACCCGGAGAGTTAAAGACCCCATCGTTGGAAGAGGTCAAAAACGAGTTTGACCGGGCAAACCGCATCCTTCAACAGGCAGGGAAGTCTTTTCATCTGTCGCTGGTGCCGAGCGAAAATGGTTCTGGGCCGTATGGTACCGAACCATTTCTCCGTGCTTTTCTTGCCTCATTTGGTACACCCATTACTTTATCAGCCGAAGCCGACCCCCCGCGGAGAATTCGGGACGATCCGTGGCGAGCGACCCGCACTGAGCGTGCCATTGCCGAGTTGGACCGACATATCCAACGGTTACTCGTCGAATCCCCGGAAATTCGAAAACGCTTTTGGGCCAAACTCGACACGAGTTCCCTCGAGCGGTTCAGCCAGTCGGTGGAATGGTATCGAAAATACTTTTATGACGAGATCATCGGGAGGTTTGACATCCCCTTGGCAGATGCGAAACCGCGAACTCGCAAAGTCTATGATACCCTCAGTTGGGAAGGGTTTGAGGTGGTTCTATCCGTGTTTGATGAGGTGTTTGCGTACGGGATTCTCCTTATTCCAAAAGGAATAAAACCGGGTGAACGCCGCCCCGTTGTGGTTTGCCAGCACGGATTGGAGGGTCGCCCCCAAGAGACCATCGAAGGCGATCACCGCGCGTATCACAATTTTGCCGCGCGCCTCGCTGATGAGGGATTTGTCGTTTTTGCGCCGCAAAACCCGTATATCTTCGGGGATCGTTTTCGCACGCTGCAAAGGAAAGCCAACCCCCTGGGAAAAACATTGTTTTCTATCATCGTGCCCCAACATCAGCAAATTGTGAATTGGTTGAGCACGTTGGAGTTTGTCGATCCAGGCCGCATTGCATTCTATGGGTTATCCTACGGGGGCAAGACGGCCATGCGCGTGCCGCCCTTGGTACCGCAGTATTGTGCCGTAATTTGCTCGGCCGATTTCAACGAATGGGTCTGGAAGAACGCATCGACGAAAAGCCGATATAGTTACGTCTGGACGGGCGAGTACGAGATTTTTGAGTTCGCATTGGGCGAGACGTTTAATTATGCGGAGATGGCTACGCTGATCGCACCGCGGCCGTTTATGGTCGAGCGCGGCCACTTTGACGGTGTGGCCCCCGACGAAACGGTTGCCTACGAGTATGCTAAGGTCCGTTTTCTTTACAACGCACTCTTGAAGATAGGGGATAGGACGGAAATCGAATGGTTCGCCGGACCCCATGAGATTCACGGAGTCGGAACTTTTCAATTTCTGCACAAGAACTTGAGATTCTAGAAGACCTGGCGGGAAGACAAAGAGCCTATCCCGTAATCTCCCCTCAACCGTTCGGTGGGAGAGGGGTCGGGGGTGAGGGTGGCTCGAATCGCTGCCGGTTTTCTCAATTGATTGCGACGTTCGGTTGCCCTCACCCCAACCCTCTCCCGGAGGGAGAGGGGGACTTTTTGGTAGACTCTAAAGACGAGAAAAGCACGCAGATAGGCGAGAGGGGACTGCTTAATGGATTGGCGAAGTTCCGGGTAAAAGAGTGTCGCACTTATGCCCAGAGCCATAAGCTTTTTGTCAATTGTCGCAATCTCGGGCGAGGACTCTAAAAGCTACACTTCGGGTAAGCGACGCGTTGTACGATCTTTGACGTTCGTGCCGACAAAATAGGCAATATGGATAGGATCGGTCGGGACTGATAGAAAGGGGATATGGCCCGCTGGTTCGGCCATGACCAGGCTGGGCGGGTGATGGCAGCATTAAGAAAGCTTTCCCTTTAAGCAAAAGGTACATATTTGGAAAATCTTGCCTCTTCGGATTTCTGGGCCTTCGCTTATCTCTTTTTGCAGGGATGATCTGGTCAAATTCGGTATGTCGAAGAAACAACAGAACTCCGCGAGGATAGAATGGACGGGTGGCCGAACTGGCTGCCGGCAGCCTGATAAAAGCGGTGGATTTTCGCGGGTTCCTATCTGAAGGTTTCACTCAGCATGGACCGAACTCACCGTTTGCTCGTATCGCAGGTGGCAGTGCCATATCTTCGACGGCACCTGCGCAGACTTTCGAGGGCCCTGCGGGGTGTGCCTTCGGCCAAGGACCCCGAGGCTGTTCATCAAACACGGGTTGCCTGTCGGCGGTTACGGGCAGCCCTCCGAGTATTTCGAAACGATATCGGCAAGAGAACAACCAGGCGCTGGCGCAAGGTTTTCCGAAAGTTAGGGCGTGTTTTTGGTGCTGCCCGTGATCTGGACGTAGAAATCGCCTCCATGCTGGGCCAGATGGGTCAGGTGAGGGAGGAGAATATTCTCCACGGTCTCGCCTTTTGGCTCGCACACCTCGAGGAACAGCGGCATCGAAAGCAGCCTGAGTTGATTCGAGCGATTCGCAAATTCCGCAGGAAGGCAGCGATCCTAGAAATGGGCCAATGGATCAAAAGGCAGTCCCGAGAGATGGTAGCCGCGGGTTCCTCGCAGGGGGGATTGCCCGTGTCGATCACGAAACAGCATCGCAAGCTTCTGTCGGAGCGATTGGCGGACCTTTTGCGAACGGCCCAGTCGCTCGAGGATCCGCAGGATATTGAAGGTCACCACGCCATGCGGATCGCGGCAAAGAAACTACGGTACTCGATGGAGGCACTGGCCCCGTGCCTGGGTGTGATTGGGGAAGTGACCATTGAAGCGCTTCGCAGTCTTCAGTCACATCTGGGCGAAATCCACGATTACGACGTGTGGGTTGAGCGAATCCGTCAAGTGCTAGATATGATTTCTGGCGGGAAATTTGATGGCCCAAGGTGGCTTAATCCCGATCGTTTTATGCCGGGCCTGGTTTTTTTGCAAAACAAGTACCAGGAACTTCGCGAGGTCCGGTTCCGTCAGCTCCAGAATTTGTGGCATGATGAAAAGATTCAGGGATTGTGGCAACGGCTTCAGGCCTCTGGTTTTCAAGCCATCTCGGAGGACAATGCAAAGTATGCGGATGGTGCGAGAAACCGTGAGGACCACCCGGATGTGAAGACCCAACATCCCTGAAGAAGTGAATGTCACTTTTTGAGCAGGTTTTCTCAATGGCTTGTCGCGAATTAGAAAAGCCAACCGAAAAAACGTTTGTATGAAAAATCGTTGTTATGTCGGACCTTGTTGATAGTCACATGACGACAAACGAGGGCGAAGACACCGTCCACCCGGTGGCGGTGATCGACATCGGGACGAATGCAATTCGCATGGTGATCGCCCAGGTTTTTCCTTCCGGGGAGTTTGAGGTCCTGGAACGGTTGCAGCGACCCATCAGGCTGGGGAAGGATACCTTTTCACGTGGGAGAATTGGTGCCCAAAGTATGAGATCGGTGGTGGCTATCCTCCGCGACTATCAAGCGGTTATGAATAGCTACGGGGTGCAGCAAGTAAGGGCGGTAGCTACCAGTTCGCTACGTGACGCCGCAAATGCCGACAATGTGCTGGATCGCATTTATCTGGCTTGCCGGTTGAATGTAGAGATCATCGGAATCGCGGAAGAGGGGCGACTGACCGTGGCCGCTGTTCGCGAAGTGGTAGAAGACCTCCCAGAAGTCAACCAAGGGAAAACCCTCATTGTGGATGTCGGCGGCGGGAGCACGATCCTGACGATGCTCCAGGAGGGTGAGATTGTCAATTCCATCGGCTTAAGATTCGGCTCGGTACGAATTCTCGAAATGTTGTCTTTACAATCGGAGCCTCCCGAACGTGTTGCCGAGGTTTTGCAGCAACATATTCGCACGCAAATCGCCAATGTCGAACGCAGTCTGACCCTTCAAGATTGCGACACCTTTGTGGCAGTAGGTGGAGATGTTCGCTTTGCAGCGAGAGTAGTGGGTCACCCCACGCGTTCGGAGAAGCTCTTCGTAGTGGAAAAGGACCAGTTCCGTTCGCTACTTCGGCAGTGTAGCCGTCATACTCCCAATCAGCTTGCCCACAAATACAATCTGCCGTTTATCGACGCCGAGACATTGCTACCCGCTCTTATGACATATTGGGAACTGCTGTGTCGCACCTCAGCGGAAAGAGTCATTGTGTCGCAGGTCTCGATGCGAGATGGGTTACTTCTGGAACTGGCCCGAGAGGCGACAGGCCGGAAGGACAACGCCCTTCAAGAGGGGATTGTTCGGGCGGCGGAGGCGGTCGGTCAGCGCTATCGGGTGGACCTCGATCATGCCCGTCTGGTTGCGGGCATCGCGATCAAACTGTTCGATTTCCTGGTTGCCGACCATGGCCTGGGACCTCGGCAACGTCTGCTTCTTCAAGTGGCTGCCTTGCTTCATGAAATTGGCGGTTTCATCAGCGCCAGTGCCCATCACAAACACAGTTATTACATTATCTCCAATACCGAGATTTTTGGTCTAAATCGTCTTGAGACGCAAATTGTTGCCCATGTGGCGCGTTACCATCGCCGCAGTCCACCCAAGCCGTCCCACCTCGATTACATGGCGCTTTCCCGGGAACAACGCGTCATTGTGAACAAGTTGGCGGCGATTTTGCGCATCGCTGATGCCCTGGCGCGCGGAAATGTTCGTCAAGCGGAGGATGTCGAGTTCCATCACGAGGCCGACGAATTGATCATTACGCTACACAACATCGAGAATCTCGTTTTTCAGAAGCGGGCCATTGCTGTGAAAAGTGACATGTTTGAAGATGTCTATGGTATGAAAGTTCGACTGCAAGAATGACGTTCGATCTCAACGAAGTAATTTGTTGTATAGGCTTTGGCTTAAAGCCTATCCCATAGTCTCCCCTCTCTCGTCCAGCGGGAGAGGGGTCGGGGGTGAGGGTGGCTCAAATCGCTGCCGGTTTTCTCAATCGATTCTGACGTTCGCCTGCCCTCACCCTAGCCCTCTCCCCTAGGGAGAGGGGGCTTTTTTGGGATAAGCTCTTAGCAAAAAAGTTTCCTTTTTGCAGATCGAAATGGGTAAAAAAAGGATAAGAATGAAAAAACATACCTTATCATCGAATCCTGAATTGTTCATCAACCGGGAACTTAGCTGGTTGGAATTTAACGAGCGAGTCCTGCAGGAAGGCCTCTCGGATAGTGTCCCGCTTCTTGATCGCCTCAAGTTCCTAGCGATTGTGGGGACGAACCTCGACGAGTTCTTCATGATCCGGGTGGCTAGTCTCAAACAGTTGAAAAAGGCTGGCAAGACGCGTCGTGATGTGGCAGGAATGACACCGGACGAGCAGTTGGCGGCTATTGGTGCGCGGGTCCACAAGATGGTTGCGGATCACGGGCGGGGTATTCGTGAGGTGTTTGGCAAATTAAACGAAAAAGGAATCCAGGTTCTCGCACCCGAGGAGTGGTCAGACAATGATCGTCGGCAATTGCGGGCCTACTTCGACCGTGAACTGACGCCGACGCTGACACCCTTGGCCATGAGCGATCTTGTTCCGGCTCCCGCCTTGGCGGGTCTTCAGATCCATCTCGGGATTGTCTTGCTGCCAACGCAACATAAAAAGGACGAGGTGAAGATCGCGGTCGTGCCGGTGCCGCAGAAGACGCCGCGTTTTGTTGCGTTACCGTCAGAAGGAAAACAACGATTTGCCTTGGTCGAAGATGTGATTGCGGCGTTTGTCGGCGAGCTCTTTAGGGGTTACCGAATAGCCCATGTTTCACCTTTTCGTATCACGCGGGATGCTGATGTCTCCATCCAGGATGATGACGCCAGCGACTTGCTCAATACGGTCGAGGAAGCGGTTCTTGCTCGGCGCCGGCGAGCCGCGGTGCGGTTGGAAATTCGCCCACCAGTGGATCAGCGGCTTTATGATTTTCTCGTCAGTTCACTCCAGTTGGAGGAGAACGACGTTTACCTGGTTGATGGGTTCATGGGGACTAGTTCCCTCTACGAGATTGTCAATCTGCCGGGGTTTGACCATCTGCGGGAACCAGAATGGCCACCCCAACCTGTGCGTGATCTGCAGGGCTGGGACGACCTCTGGGATGCGATCACGGATCACGATGTGATGCTCTTCCACCCATACGAGACGTTTTCACCTGTCATCGAATTTGTCAAACAAGCGGCTACGGATCCCAGTGTCCTTGCGATTAAGCAGACACTCTATCGAACCAGTGGTGATTCGCCAATTGTGGAGGCCCTGGAACATGCGGGTCGCAACGGCAAGGAAGTGACCGTGCTGGTGGAAGTGAAGGCCCGTTTTGACGAAGAGCGCAACGTCCAATGGGCCCGTCGTTTGGAGGATGCGGGGTGCCATGTCATTTATGGAGTGGCGGGGCTCAAAACCCATGCTAAGGCCGCACTCGTCGTAAGAAGGGAACATGGCCGAATCCGGCGCTATGTACATCTCAGCACGGGTAACTACAACGACAAGACAGCCCGCATCTACTCGGACATCGGACTAATGACGTGTCACCCGGAGATCACAGCGGACATCTCCAGCTTTTTTAACCTTCTCACAGGATACTCAGAAGCCGTGGGATGGCAGCGGCTCACGGTAGAACCAGGCCAACTCAAGGAACGGTTCATTAGTCTCATCGAACGAGAGGCCGAAGTGGCGACCGCCGATCATCCCGGCCTGATCATGGCAAAAGTCAATTCACTCCAGGACAAAGATATCTGTGTGGCACTGTACCGGGCCAGTCAGGCAGGGGTAAAAATTAAACTCAACATTCGCGGGATTTGCTGCCTTCGTCCCGGTATCAAGGGAGTTTCCGAAAACATTGAGGTTCGTTCGATCGTGGATCGGTTCCTGGAACATGCCCGAATCTTTTACTTTGCCAATGGTGGCAACGAAGAAGTGTATCTCTCGAGCGCGGACTGGATGGAGCGAAACCTCGAAAGGCGCCTGGAGCTTGTGTTTCCGGTAGTCGATCCCAGGTTACAACGGCGACTGATCGAGATCTTGCATACCTATTTTGCCGACAATGTCAAAGCGTGGGAGTTACTTCCGGATGGTACTTACCGTCGCGTCTCAGGCCATGGCCCGAGGGTTCGCGCGCAAGAGGTCTTGTATCGTCAAATCGTGGAGGTGAGCCGGGCTTCGCCGCGGGAATTGCGGTACCGTCCACTGAAAAGTGACCGCGCCGCCGAAGAGCAAAGGCAATCTGATACCAAATCGAGATAGTCCGATCAATTACGTGCGGTTTTCGGAAGTGGAAGGCGTCGCACCACCCAATCGGAAAAAGGCGGTCTTTCGAGACTTTGATCGCTGATAGGAACCCACGGCCTGGGCCGTAGGAAGGGCAAGCACGCTGATACGCCGCTTTTCAAAATATTGGAAGAATGGTGTGACATCCCACGTGTCGCCATCGGGCCCTGTTCCAAGGATCACGAGCTCGGTACCGCCACGACAAAGAGTTTCGGCAAGATCTGCCGTTGACGATCCGCTATTGGGTCTGTCGCCTTTCTTCTCGGGCGGCCATTTCTTCACTCGGCCATCACTCAGAATCACCACATCATTTGTGAATGTCTTTTTATCGACTTTAAGCGTATCGCGAGAGGTCATTTTGACTTGTGGATATTCCACATTTCTCACCAACTTGAAGACATTACATCCCACGGCCCTGGCGGCAGCCACAACCCCGCCCAACACAACGGCGTCGTCGCCCAGCGCGGAAAGGCAAATACCCCCACGTTGCTGGGCACCCGGCAGTTGATCAGCATCAATAATTCGCTTGATGGTCTCCCACATGTAATCCCCGCAGGCCTCGACCACTCCCCCTCCCAGAACGATCCATTCGGGATCCAAAAGATGTCTCACGGTCAGGCAGGCGTACCCGATCACTTCGGAAGCACGCGAGATGACTCTTGTCACCAGTGGGTCTTTTTGATCCAAAGCCATCCGCAAAACGCGGCTCTTAATGACGCTGAGATCGCCCTGGAGAAGGTCGGTAAGGATGGTTGATTCGCCACGCGCGACGGCCTCTCGAATCTCCCTTTCAATGGCATTTCGTCCAGCGAGGGCCTCAAAACAGCCACGGTTACCACAACCGCACACGGGACCACCCATCCCCATGACGATATGCCCGATCTCGCCTGCCACCTCACGGGCGCCCCGCCACAATTTGCGCTTGCGAACAAATCCTGAGCCAATCCCGGTTCCCACGAAGATTCCAAACACACTACTGGCTTCGCGGCCTGCACCCAGCCAAGCCTCGCCCAAAGTGCCGAAATTGCAGTCGTTACCCAGAACGACCCTCTTGCCGAATTTCGCAGTGAGATGCGGTTCCAGCGACACACCGGAAAGACAACTATTGGGTGTCCGTAGGATTTCGCCACGTTTGGGATTCACCACACCGGGGATGGCCACGCCAATCGCGGATATCTCTGAAAAGTAGAGGTCCGATTTTCTCACAACGGTATCAATCGCGCTTTCGATGGAGGCAATGACATCTTCGGGCTTGCCGCTGCGAGGCGTTTCCCGACGATCTCGGCTGCGGATCACGCCGCAAGGGTCGCACACAACGGCCAAGATCTTCGTTGCCCCGACATCCACTGCTACGAAATGATGTTTTTTCCCGTTTTTCTTTCCCATATTTCGTCTCCACCAAGAGGCGGTATCGATATGGCCGAGCCATCATGCGTGTTGGCTAGCCCATTTACAATCTTAGCCCATATCGCTAAACATTCATTATGCCAGATAACGCGAGAGAATAGGCAGATGGTGCGGGTCTCGGGCGATGAGCCATCCATTTCTTTCGATGCGAAGCAGTTAGGATGGCTCACGCAGTCCGCGGTTTGGTGACTAACCTCAGGGAGGAATATCCCCTGCTTTTAACCTACGACAGGCCGGGAGGTGTTTCATGTGGTGTTCCAGGGCAAACAAGCGCGTCCAGTCGGTAATTGGTCAAGGAGTGTTGGTATCGTTTCTCGTTACGGTTACCGTGGTCGTCTCCGCCACAAGGGCCTTTGCCCAAGGCAAAGCTGACAATCTTTGGCAATTATGTCGGGATAAAGCCGCGATTCATCGGTTCTCCACGTTCTTCACGGCACAAAATGTCCGCGATTATTTGGCAACTGATGAGGGGCGTCAGTCGGCCATCGCATGGTGCCGCCAGACCGGCGTTACGCGGGTCTTCATTGAATCATTCCGTGATGGTTACTTGGTACCCAAAGACCTGTTGGCTCAAGCGAGTCATGTCTTCCGTGCTGCCGGATTTGATGTCTCCGGGTGCGTGACGACAACAAACGTGGGAAAGCCTTCCACGGGTTGGCAGATCATTTCCTGTTACACTGACCGAGCCACCCAGGATAAACTGGCCGAAATCTTCAAATACACGGCGTCGCTCTTCGATGAGATTATGATTGATGATTTTCTCTTTTGCGATTGTCAGTGTGCAGAATGCGACGCTGCTCGAAAGAGTCGGACGGTTAACATAGGCGAGCGGTCATTTCCCGTGGATTCTGACACATGGTCGGCTTACCGCTGCGAATTGATGGTCCAGGTATCGCGCCAGCTTATTTTAGAAGCGTCCCGAAGCGTCAATCCCAACGTTCGGATAATTATCAAGTATCCCCAGTGGTACGATCAATTTCATGAGCGCGGTTACGACGTGGTAAGGCAAACGGCCGATTTTGACCTCATTTGGGTTGGTACAGAAACTCGGGACTACGACAATCCACGGTGGGGACGCAAGGTCCAGTATGAGGCCTATTTTATCATGCGGTGGTTGGGCGGTATCGGTGGCGAGAAGTGTGGTGGCGGATGGTTTGATCCTTTCGGGACGACGGAACATACGTATTTGGAGCAAGCTCGACAAACCGTCTTGGCGGGGGCAAAGGAGTCGATGCTTTTCTGTTACGGGGCCCTTCAGCGGGATACAGGTCCCCGAAATGTCGAGGTGTTACGACAGCATATCCCGGACCTCCTCCGTACAGCAGAGCAAGTGCGTCGCCGCTCGATCATAGGCATCGCGGCCTACAAGCCGCCTCATAGTTCACCTGGCAAAGAAGCCTACGTTTTCGATTTTGTGGGAATGCTGGGATTGCCCCTCGTCCCGTGCCACGAGTTTCCCAGGGAGGCCAAGGCAGCGTTTTTCTCAGTTCACGCGCTGACCGATCCGCGATTTGAGGTGGAACTATCCCGACTTGTTGAGCGCGGTGTCCCTATCCTTTTGACAGATGGTCTGGCAAGGCAACTGAAAAACCAAGAGCTGCTCAAAAAGTCGAACGTCCACGTGTTGCAGGTTCAAGGGGATCCGCACCGCTTATTGAAGTTCTCGGAGGACGAAGTCAACCAACTTCGCCAAGCGATGTTAGGCCCTTGGTCGATAACGGTTCGTGGACCGAATAAGCTGGGCGTTTACATCTTTGACGACGGTAGCTATGTGCTGGAGAACTTTAATGATCAAGCAATCCGCGTGGAATTCAATGGCGTCCAGCACGGCATCCCTGCCCGGGATTGGGTCCAAGTCTGGAATTAGGTCTAAAGCAAGTCGCTACTTTTGGACCACAGCTACGGCCCTCGCCAAGAGTGAGGATTCATTTACGGAGGGGGCGTCCGTATGAATCCGGATGTTGGCCACAATCTGGCCCAACTCCTCACCGGCGGTATATGTGATAGGGATGACATGCACGGTGGCCGGATTGCCGGCACGTGAGAGATCGGCCTCCAGAACGCCGTTGCACGGTTCGCAATCGACCTTCGAAATGCGAATCGGTTGTTTTGAACGCACAACCAGTTGTTTGCTGACTTTTTCGCCGGGTTTCATTCGTCCGAGAAAGAGGGTGCTGGGTGTCACAGAAATGGGCGACACAATGGTCCCTTCAACTCGCAAGGGGACCGCATCTGACGTCCGATCGTTTGTCTTCAGAATCAGGTGGTCGGCCAGCGTACCTGGCGGTGCCTCTTCTCCCAACTTCACGGTGAGACGATAAACTGTCTCCGAACCAAGAATCGATGGTTCGGACAGTGTGGCCGTCAAATACGGTAGCGGCGAAACTACATCGGTGATCCGCCAACTTCGGCTTCCAGAGTACCTGATGGTAATAGTCCGCTCAGCGGGACTTCCACAGTCAATGGTTCCAAAATTGACCGATTCCGGGTCAAAAACAATATCGCTCCGGATGTAGCTCCTTACCCGGAGCTGAACTTCGGCGTAGTAGGGCTGGTCAAAAACCACAGTGATCGTAGCGCTACGGGCCCCAACGAATGCGCGGGAGTTGACGGTTGCCACAATGGCACCAGTCTCGTAAGTCTTGAGGGAAGGATTCTCGACACGAACCAACGTGCAGCCGCACGAAGATCGGGCACTCTGGACGTGGACGTCCTCCATGTAGAGATTCTTGAAAACGAAGCGGTACTCCGCTTTGGCCCCGCGAGCAACCACTCCAAAGTCATGCTCGAGGGTTTCAAACATTTTGGTCGCCCAATTCTCCGCAAGGGCGCAATTAGGCAAGCAGATGAATATCAGCGCGACAAGGAGGTTCTTCATGTTCATCATGAACGTGTCCTTTCGGAGGGCTAATTCAATTATACGCCAGTGAAAGTTTCTCGCCGGGGCTTAGAGCCTATCCCAAAATGACGTTTACGGAAGGAGGACTTTGGGTTATACTATCAGACGCAGTGGTAGTTAGGTAAGGCAAGGAGGTCTGGGATGGGTGCAAGAGCGGAGCGAATCTCGGCGAATTGGAGAATTCCCGATGCTTTGTGGAAGCGCATGGAACCTCTGCTTCCGGTACGGAAGCGACGACGCCGGTATCCGGGGCGTAAGCCATTGGCATGGCGACAAGTGATCGATGGGATTTTCTATGTGCTGCGTACAGGCTGCCAGTGGAAAGCGGCGCCCCGCGAGTTTGGTTCCGGCAGTAGTTTGCACCGTTACTTTCAGAAGCTTGTGGCGTGTGGGGTGTTTGCTCGTCTCTGGAAGATAGCACTGGAGGAGTACGATGAGTTGCGGGGCATCCAGTGGGAATGGCAGTGTCTCGACGGGGCGACGAGCAAGGCCCCGCTGGGAGGGGGAAAAAACGGGGCCGAATCCCACGGATCGGGCCAAGTCGGGCACGAAGCGATCCGTGCTTACCGATGGCGCCGGTGTCCCCCTGGGGGTGGCGGTCGGTGGTGCCAACACGCACGACAAGCGGTTGGTTAAGGAGACGTTGGAGAGTGTTCCGGTGGAGCGACCCAAACCCACGCCTCGCAAGAAACAGAACCTATGTGCCGACAAGGGATATGACTATCCTGACGTGCGACAGTTGCTCCACGACTGGGGTTATACGGCCCACATCAAGTCGCGAGGCGAGGAGGAATGCGAGGGGAAGGAGATTCCTGGCTACCGTGCGCGGCGTTGGGTGGTCGAGCGGACGCAATCCTGGCTTAATCGATTTCGCAGGCTTCTGATTCGCTGGGAAAAGAAGGTGGAAAACTACCTTGCCCTCCTCCATTTCGCCTGCGCGTGGATCACTTTCCGCGCCGCCGGCATTTTGGGATAGGCTCTTAGTACTGTCCGAAGGTTTTGCTGTCAGAAACGCCAAGGGGGATCGCGTAGGTGAGACTACGGTAGGTCAAAGCAATTCATTGTCTGACGGGGGCACCGAGTCCGGCCCCGTTCGAAAAAACATAGATTGGAAAAAACCTGAAATGGCCAACGAGGGGTGCGAAAAATCAGAGGTCTAAGACCCTTTTGGGGCGGGGTTTACCGATTATGATTGATTTTCGGCGAAAAGGCTTGGGGAGTTGCCCCCGTTGACCGAGGCTTTATAATCGCAAGAGGTATGGTTTAAGTATTTGCGACACAGTAACATCGAATTGAACTAGGGAGCTTGGCCCCCAAATTAGGAGCAACTGCCCGATGGGAAAAGCCATTTCATTGACTGAGCAGAGTTTCGATCAAGAAGTCTTGCAATCGGACGTTCCGGTTCTCGTCGATTTCTGGGCACCCTGGTGCGGGCCCTGCCGGATGATCGCCCCGACTATCGAACAATTGGCTGAGGAGTTTGCCGGCCAGGCAAAGGTCTGCAAGCTTAATGTTGACGAAAGCACCGCCATTGCTGCGCGGTACAGCGTTACCAGCATCCCGACGATCATTATTTTCAAGAACGGCCAAGTCGTTGACCGTTATGTGGGTGCGCAGTCCAAAGAGCGACTACGGGATGCTCTTGTCGAGGCCACGCGTTGACGGTCTTTGCCATACACCCCCTGTGCGC
This sequence comes from Planctomycetota bacterium, assembly GCA_029549885.1. Classification (GTDB taxonomy): domain Bacteria; phylum Planctomycetota; class Planctomycetia; order Pirellulales; family Thermoguttaceae; genus Thermogutta. The sequence goes on along the minus strand of JAKPII010000026.1, from coordinate 210 downwards.
GAACTGCCAGGGAGTAATCCCGGTTCTGTCGTCGTTGCCAGACCCATCGTGGGATTGTCACTAGACCCCGTGCTCTGTGAAGGGGTTTCGTTCCGGGCGTGCGCAGAGGAGATTGGCCTCCTCGTCGCCGATGAATTTTTCCGTCTTAGGATCGAAACGGAGTTTCCGGTCTAGAATCCAAGCGATCGCGGCGGCGTGGCACGCAACGTG